>CAYJPG010000005.1:0-49349 GCA_964371995.1 uncultured Chromatiaceae bacterium
CAAGACGCTTGCAAGACGCATCGCCTGGGGTGCAAGTCCGCGCGGTTCGATCGCGCTCGAGCGCTGCGCACGCGCACGGGCCTGGCTGGCCGGGCGGGATTTCGTGACGCCAGAGGATGTACACGCGGTTGCCCGCGATGTGCTCGGTCATCGCGTGCTCCCCAGTTACGAGGCCACCGCCGAGGGCTGGGACGGTCCGCGCCTCGTGGACGAAGTGCTCAGGCACGTGCCGCTGCCGTGACCGGTCGAAACGATGGTACGGAAATCACTCCAGCCTGAGGGCTATGGCATCCGGCCAGCATTGGCCGAGCTGATCGCGTTGCGGGCAAGGGTCCTCGCATGGCCGCCACCACAGCGCGGCAGTGCTCCGCAGGACGGACCGGCGCTGTCGCCCTTGCGCGGGCGCGGGATGGACTATGCCGAATCGCGACTCTATGCGCAGGGCGACGACGCGCGCCACATCGACTGGCGCGTCACCGCGCGTACCGGTCGTCCACACACCAAGGTTTTTCATGCTGAACGCGACCGGGTGAGCTTCATCGTGGCGGATACGGCACCGGCTCTGTATTTCGGTACCCGCCAGTGCTTCAAGTCCGTGCAGGCGGCCCGCGTGGGTGCGCTTGCAACCTGGGCTGCGCAGCGCAGTGGCGATCGCATCACGGCCTTGCGCGGCACGCCCGGCGAAGCCCCGCGCCCGCCGTCCGGTGGTCCTCGCGGTACGCTGCGTGTGCTCGACGCGCTGGCGCGGTGGTATGCGCAGCCTCCCGCGGACGATGCTGGCCTCGACTTCGCACTGCAGGCGGTTCTCAGACTCAGCAAGCCGGGTTCGCGCATCCTGACTCTCGCCGACCCACGCAGCATCGAGGCGCTGGTCGACGCGCGGCTGACGGCCCTGTCTGCGCATCACGACGCGATCGCAGTGCTGATCGTGGATCCGCTGGAGCTCGCGCCGCCGCAGGCGCAGCTTGCTTTCGCGGCAGGTCACGCGCGGATCGAACTCGATCTCGCCGATCGTGCGGGCCGCGAGCGCTGGCACCACGCCTTTGCGGAACGTTTCAGTCTCACGCAGGAGCGTCTCAAGCGCCTCGGCTGGCGAACGTTGACGATCCGTACCGACCAGGCGCCCGAACAGGTGCTCGGCGCGCTGTTGCCCCGGCGGCGGGAGGCGGCATGAATCCGCAGCTGCAGCTGCGCGATATCCACTTGCCGGCCGAACCGTCCTGGTGGCCGCCCGCGCCCGGTTGGTGGCTGCTGGCGATCCTGCTGATCCTCGCCGCAGTGCTGCTCACGCGCTGGATATCGCGCCGCGTTCGCCGGCGCCGTCGTCTCACCCGGTTGATGGCGGAGTTTGATGCAGCGGCGAGTCTCGGCGATCCCGGTGCGCGACTGGCGGCCATCTCCCAACTGCTTCGCCGTGCTGCCCGCCTGCGCGATCCGCGCGCAGCCAACCTGCAGGGCGAGGACTGGCTGCGTTTCCTGACTCAGGTCGATGACCAGCAGCCGCCCGCAACAGAGACCTGGCGCATCCTTCTCAACGGACCCTGGCAGCCGCAGATCAACGCGGCGGCGGTGGACGCCCTGATCGACGTCGCGCGACGGCGCTTCCTGAGTCTGGTGACTGCTCCATGAGCGACGATTATTCGAACCTGGTATTGGCATGGCCATGGCTGCTGCTGGCTTTGCCGCTGCCCTGGCTCGCGGCACGCCTGCTGCCGGCCGTCCGGACCGGACTCGAAGCAGCGCTGCGCATTCCCTTCGGTGATGAAGTACGCGCGCTGCAGGCGCAGGCCGATCGTGCGCCTGGCATGCGCTGGCCTTTGCTCGCTTTGCTGGCCTGGGCGCTGCTTTGCGTTGCGGCTGCGAGGCCACAGCAGCTGGGTCCTGCCGTTCAGCCACCGGAGACCGGTCGCGACCTGCTGCTGGCGGTCGATCTCTCGCAGAGCATGGGCACGGAGGACATGCGCCTCGGCGCCTATGCCGTCGATCGTCTGACTGCGGTGAAAGCCGTGCTGGGCGACTTTCTGGACCGGCGGGTGGGCGACCGCGTGGGCCTTTTGTTGTTCGGTGCGCGTGCCTATGCCGTCACGCCGCTCACCACAGATCGCAACGCTGTCCGCCAGCAACTCGAGGACAGCGTGGTTGGCCTGGCTGGAACGCAGACTGCGATCGGCGATGCGATTGCACTGACGGTGAAGCGCCTGACCCGGGATGCCGGCAAAGACCAGGGGCAACGCGTACTGATCCTGCTGACCGATGGCGTCAATACCGCCGGCGCGATTTCACCGGAGCAGGCCACGCAGCTCGCGGTCGATGCAAAGGTTCGCGTACACACGATCGGCTTTGGCGGCGAGCAGCAGGCGCTGGGCATGTTTGGCTTGCGTCTGCAGCAGCCCGCGGAGATCGATGAAGCGACACTGCGTTCGATCGCAGGGCAAACCGGCGGTCGCTACTTTCGCGCCCGTGATACTGATGAGCTTGCCGGTATCTATGCCGAGCTGGATCGCATCGAGCCATCGCCCAGGCCGGGCGAAGTGCAACGTCTGCGGATCGAGCGCTATCCGCTGCCGCTGGCTCTCGCTTTGGCCGTTGCGGCGCTGGGCTTCGCGCAGCGCCACCTGCGTTCAGGCGGGCGAATTCCCGTGAGCAGCAGCCGATGAGTGCGGACTTCATCTTCCTGCGTCCCTGGTGGCTGCTCGCGCTGTTGCTCGTACCGGCGCTGGTTTTTCTGCAGCGTTCGCGACGCGATGGGCGAAACGCCTGGCAGCAGGCGGTCGACCCGCATCTGCTGCCGCACCTCATCGAGACCACGCACAAGGATCCCGCCTCGCTGCGCTCCTGGCTGATTCCCCTGGGTGCGGCGATCGCCATCGTCGCGCTGGCCGGGCCCTCGTGGCAGCAGCAGCAGACTCCGCTGTGGCAGCTAAAGGCACCGCTGGTGATTGCGATGGATCTCTCCTCGGCGATGCTCGCCGCCGATCTCGCGCCATCGCGCCTGCAGCAGGCACGCGCGAAAGTCAGTGCTTTGCTCAAACAACGACGTGGCGGCGAAGTCGGCCTGGTCGCCTGGGCTGGCGACGCGTTCACGGCTGCGCCGATGACGCGCGATGCGGCTACGGCAGAGGTCGTGGTCGACAGCCTGGCGCCCGATCTCGTGCCCGTAGACGGCCAACGCGCCGATCGCGCCATTGAGCACGCCGTCAGCATCATGAAGAGCGCGGGTTTTGCGCGCGGCGACATCCTGCTGGTCACAGACCACGCCGACGCACAGGCTGAAGCGGCCGCCGCGCAGGCCCGCTCGCAGGGTTTCCGCGTGTCGGCACTCGGTGTCGGCACGGCAGCAGGTGCGCCGATGACGAGCGCCAGCGGCTTCATCAGCGATGCGCAGGGCCAGGTGCAGCTGGCGCGGCTGGATATGGGCAGCCTGCGTGCGCTTGCGGCCCGCGGTGGTGGCACGGCGGCCGAGCTGACGGTGGATGGCAGCGACCTCAATGCACTGGGTGTGCTCGATCCGCAGGGTCCGGCAAGTCAGGCGACGAGTCCCGGCCCCGACGGCAAGGCTACGGCGAGGGCAGCGACCACCGTTCAACGCAGCGACGATGGCTATTGGCTGGTACTTCTGCTGTTGCCGCTGGCGCTGCTGGGCTTTCGTCGGCATCAGGTATTGGCGCTGTTGCCGCTGGTGCTGACGCTGGTGGTTCTGTGGCAGCCAGTGCCGGCGGCAGCCGCAACACCGCCATCGGTTCCGGCTGCCGCCTGGGACCGGTTGTGGCAACGCACAGACCAGCGTGCCCGCGCTGCGTTTGAAGCGGGCGATCTCGCGACGGCGCGCGAGCTGGCGCCCGACCCGTCCTTGCGCGGTGCGGCCGCGTATCGCGGCAAGGACTGGTCGGCTGCCGCGCAGGACTTTGCCGCCGGCGACAGCGCAGACGCGCAGTACAACCTCGGCAACGCGCTCGCCATGGCCGGTGACTATGAGCAGGCGCTCGCCGCCTATGACAAGGCGCTCGCAAGGGAGCCGGATATGGCGGATGCGCTCGCCAACCGGAAAACCGTGGAGGATGCGCTGAAGCAACGGACGCCGCCGGAGCAGAAGCAGCAGGACAAGCAGAACCAGGACAAAACCGACCAGGAGAAGCAGGGCGAGAGTCAGCAGGGTCAGGACAAGCAAGGCCAGGGCAAATCGGACCAGGGCAAACCGGACGAGGACAAGCAGGGCGAGAATCGACAGGGCCAGAACCAGCAAGACAAGAACCAGGTGGGCGAGGACGAGCAGGGACAGCGGCCCGAAGCCACGCCGGCAGCATCGGAAGACGCGCAGCGCGAAGCGGATGCGGCGGCAAAGCGCGAGATGCAGCAGGCGCTGGCGCGTCAGTCCGCGAGTGAGCAGGCCAGCCAGTCAGACCAGTCTTCGAAGTCCGCCGCCGAGCTGGGCCCCGAAGACCGCGAAAAGTCCGAGCACCAGCAGGCGCTGCAACAGTGGTTGCGGCGTGTACCCGACGATCCAGGTGGCTTGCTGCGCTGGAAGTTCGCGCTCGAATACGAGCGGCGCCAGGAGCAGGGAGAAGCGCCATGAGTGGCCTTGTTGCCCGCCGCATGCGCCCGGGCCTGGTCCTCTGCCTGTTGCTCACGGCTTTCAGCGTGTCGGCGGCGTCGCCCCGCGCATGGCTGCAGCCGGAGCGCATCGCACTCGGCGAAAGCACCACGCTGCATGTGGAAGCCGATGGCGGCGGGGACACCGCGCCTGACTTCGGCGCCCTGCAAAAAGACTTCGATCTGCGCGGCCAGTCCAGCAGTACCAGTACGACCATCCAGAACTGGCGTACCGAGTCACACATCAGCTACGAGGTGATCCTTGAGCCACGTGCGTCCGGCATATACACAATTCCGCCGCTCAAGGTCGGCAATGGCAATACGCAGCCAATTTCGCTGACCGTGACACCTGCCACCCCGGGATCGGCACAGCGCGGCGATCAGATCTATTTCGAATCCGTACTTTCAACGCATGAGCCCCGGGTGCAGCAGGTCGTTGGCTACACCGTGCGCCTGTACTACGCCGTGGCCCTCGTGGAGGGCCAGGTCGAGGTCAATGCGCCGGACAACGCGAGCCTTCAGCAGGTCGGCGAAGACCAGACCACGGAGCAGTACATTGATGGCCAGCGCTTCCGGGTGCTTGAGCGCCACTATCTGCTGACGCCGGAAAAAAGCGGTCCGATGACGCTGCCGCCGCCGCGTTTTCGCGGTCGCGCGCGCAGCAGCAACGCCATCGGCTTTTTCAATAATCTCGCCCCGGTCAGCCAGGTCGGCAGACAGGAAACGCTGGACGTGCGGCCGCTGCCAGCGGGCGCGCCTACACCCTGGCTGATCGCTGACCGTCTCAGCCTCAGCCGCGAGGATGTCGTCGGCGAAGTGCGCGCGGGTGAGCCGCTGATGCTTGAATACAGGTTGTTTGCGGCGGGCGCGACAGCTGTCCAGTTGCCCCAACTGCAGCTGCCGGCTATTCCCGGCGCCCAGGTGTTTCCGGAGCCACAGCAGAGCCACGATGACATCGTCGATGGCCGCCCCGAGGCGACGATGACGCGCCGCTTTGCGGTGGTGCCTGCGCGCGCCGGCAGCCTGCAGCTGCCGGAAATGCGCCTGGACTACTGGAACGCGAAGACCGATCAGGCCGCGACAGAGACGGTTCCGGGTATGACGGTCAATGTGATCCCCGGTGTTGTCCCACAGCCCGCCAGCAACGTGGCCCCGCCGCCTGCGCCGGCCGCTATGGCACCTGCAGCGGTCAGGCCTGACGGGCAAGCAAACGGAGTGGTCGCAAACAGCACCGCGCCGGGCGACGTCACGGCCTTAAGGCTGTGGCAGGCTCTGACGGGCGGACTCGGCCTTGCCCTCGTGCTGGCTTTGGCCTGGGGCTGGCGACGCGGCCGCATGCCCGTATCTGCTGTCGCTGCTGTCCAGGCGTCCAGCGCGCAGACTGAAGATTCCGCGCCTGAGCTGCAGCGCGCACTCAGCAGCGGTGACCTGCGCCAGATCGCCGCTGCGCTCCGCGCCACGACCTCGCCAGCCAGTGCAGTGCTCGGCGCCTTAAAGTCGAAACTGGGCGATGCACAGCAACGCGCTGCCATTGAGGCGCTCGAACGCAGCCTGTGGGCCAGCGGCGGCAGCGATAAACAGCAAACTTTGGAACAGCTGCGCCAGGCGTTTCGCGCCGGCCCGCAATTTGTCGCCGGACCGGCGAGCGCGGACGACCATGAGTTGCCACCGCTCTACCCGCCGCGAAACCGGTCCGGGGTCTGATTGACCGGGTCGAGCCAGGGCAAAAGTGCAGGATGTGACCCCGGGCGTTTGCCCACAGGGTCGTATTGGAATGCTTGATCACAGCGAATGCTTTGGTGCTGGTCCTCTCTACGCTACAGTCGCAGCATCTGTTATGGCCCGTGCTTGCCGGACACCGGACGTATGGCCAGGAGGGCAATCGACATGCAGCAAGGAAAGGGTTTGTGGGCACTGCGGGGCTTGATGCTGGCCGGAATCCTGCTGGTCGCGTCATTCAGCAGTTTTGCTCAACATGAGCATGACGATGCCGAGGGCGGTGCGCTGCTGCTGGACAATGGTGCGAAGTGGGCGACTGATGCGCCACTGCGCCGTGGTATGGAGCAGATCCGCAATCTGGTCGCGACACCACAGGCGGCGGTTGCTGCCGGCGTAGCCCCGAACCCCGCTGACTCGCGCCAGCTCGCGGGGGAAATACGTCACCAGGTCGATGAACTGATCCTCAACTGCAAGCTTGAGCCGGAAGCCGACGCGGTGCTGCACGTGCTGATCGCCGGCATGCTGCAGGGTGCTGCCGCGCTGGCCGGTGAGTCGCCATCGACTGACGGACTGGCGCGTATCCAGCATGCTCTCGATCAGTACCCGGAGTATTTTTCCCATCCGGGATGGGAAGCCGGCGGCGTCGCCGCGCCAGCGGCGCTGGCCGCACAGTTTCAGCAGGAGCTGGCCGGAAAACTTCAGGCGGCGATGCAGGCCGGTGGGCCAGTCAATGCCATTGCCGTATGCCGGGACGAAGCGCCGGCCATCGCGAGTCGCTTGTCGCGCCGGAGTGGCTGGCAAGTGAAGCGCGTCGGTACCCGCGTGCGCAATCCGCTGACCGGTATGCCCGATGCCTGGGAGCTGCGCGGCCTGGCGCAGTTTCAACAGCGCCTGCAGGACGGTGAAGCCGCGAAGCAGATAGACACACTGGATGTCACCGAGGGTCCGCAGGGCCAGACCGTGCGTTACATGAAGGCGATCGTCATGGCGCCCCAGTGTCTGGCCTGTCACGGCGCGCGGGAGTCGCAGCCGCCGGAGTTGCGTGCCGCGCTTGAGCGCGACTACCCGCACGATGCCGCTACGGGCTATGCGGCGGGCGAGTTGCGCGGTGCGTTTTCTTTGCGGCGCCAGTGACCGCCGCCCTGGGCCCCAGCGCTTCGGAGTTTCGCCATGTCCGTCTCTGTATTTCCCGGTTTCTTCGACCAGGCCCCGGTGATTGTCGTACGCGACCCGCTCGCCGACTTCCTCGGTGCTGCTGCCGGCGGTGTATTTGAGTACCGCTACGCTGATGCCGTCCGGCTTGCCGGTCACAGTTGCCCGACCGTTGCCTCCGCTTTCCTGATGACGCGTGCGGCGCTGGCTGCGCTCTACGGCGATGCGCTGCCGGTACGCGGCGAGATCCGTGTCGATTTTGCCGAAGCGCAGGATGCCGGTGTGACCGGTGTGATTGCCAGTGTTGCCACGCTGATTACCGGTGCCACGACCGACGCCGGCTTTCGCGGCCTGGCCGGGCAATTCAATCGGCGCAACAAGCTGTTCTTCAATCAGCAGCTTGCCAGTGGTGAGCTGCGTTTGACGCGTCTGGACAACGGCGCAACAGTCGAGGTTGCTGCCGATCTGTCGCGCGTGCCGGGAGTGCCGCGTACCGGCGAGCTGATGCGGATGTGTCTCGCCGGGCAGGCGAGTGCGGCGGAACAGGACGAGTTCCGTGCGCTCTGGCAAGACCGGGTGCGCCGGCTGCTGCTCGATTGTGCCGACGACCCTGCGGTAATCCGGGTCAGCCAGGCCGGACCCCTGGCTTAGAGAGGCCAATATTTTCCTGCCTTGCAGTTGATTTGCGTCGTTGTTCCCGTCAAACGGGCATGGCGACCGAATTCCGCACCGCAAGTCCGTATTACCGCTGGCGAAGCAGCCTGTACGGCGCGGTACAACAGTTACTGGAAAGGATGCGGAATCCGGTCGTCCTTCTGGTAGCGGGAGCCCTGACCTGGCTTGGATCCATGGTAATTATGGAGTCCGTTGCCGAAGAATTGCTGGAGTCAGCGGGTTACTTCGCGGGCGCTATCGTTATCTGGGGTATCTGTCGCGATCTTGGTTTGCTGCCGGAGGCTGCAATGTTGATAGCGCTGGGCTTTATTTGCGCACAGCAATTGGGCTAGCACAGATGCCACAGGTCTTCGTTACCAAGGCCATTGAGCAGAGCAGCCGCGCTTCCCCCTTTGCGGACCCGGTAGAATGTGCGCCCCTAGCTGTACCGGGACGCGCAAATGACCACCCCATCGATCAACCCCCGTGACCGGCTCATCTTTGCCCTCGACGTGCCGGATGCCAGTGCAGCCCGGCAGCTGGTGGAGGAACTCGGCGACTCGGTGACCTTTTACAAGGTCGGGCTGGAGCTGATGGCAGCGGGCGGTTACTTCGAGCTGATCGAGTGGCTGCTGAAGCAGAACAAAAAGGTCTTTGCTGACCTGAAGCTCTTCGATGTACCGGCCACGGTCAGCCGTGCTGTGTCGCTGCTGGCGAATCGCGGCATCACCTTTGCCACCGTGCATGGCAATCAGGGCATCATGGAAGCGGCTGCAGCCGCCAAGGGCGAACTGAAGATCCTGGCGGTGACGGTGCTGACCAGTCTCGACCGGGGTGATCTCGATGATCTCGGCTTCAAGTGTGATGTGGAAGCGCTGGTGCTGTCGCGGGCGCGCCGCGCGCTGGAGGCGGGCTGTGACGGAGTGGTCGCGTCCGGACTCGAGCTCCCGGCCATGCGCAGGGCCATCGACAAACGCCTGCTGGTGGTAACGCCCGGTATCCGGCCCGTCGAGAACCGGCCGAGCGATGACCAGAAGCGCGTGGTAACTGTCGAGCAGGCCTTTGCCGATGGCGCCAATTACATCGTGGTCGGACGCCCGATCCGCGATGCCAAAGATCCACGCGCTGCTGCTGAGGCCATCCAGCGGACTATCGCGCAGCGGTTTTCGGCAGCTTCCTGAGTTTCTTTTCCAGTACTGGCCGCACCGGCTCTGCAAGTGTCGCCTACACTCGACTGCTTAGTAAGTTGTGTCTTCCTCTTGATTTACGCGTCGTCTGAGCTTCCGCGCGTTCACCCGGATTTGCCGCTGGCCCCAAGCCGACGGCGGTGATCGGGAAGATCCTCCAACATCTGGGGCCACGGGGACTGCCGGTTGAGTCAAGGCTGACGATACGGGAGCCGGGGTGTCCGGCTGCGCCGGGCGGTGAGCGCGGTGCACAAATGCCGGGTACCCGGAAAAATACGTAGCGACAAGTGAAGCTGCATTTCCTTCTGACCACGGTTGGTGATCACGTCGCCGGAACGGTATCTCAGGCAAAAGTGTCCGCCATGAGTGCGTCGAACCACTTGCTCATCTGCTTGAAGTTTTTCTGCGTCCACCCATTCGATGCGCCCGAGGACTCGGCTACCGGCTTCATGACGCGGGCCGCAGGGTCATATTGAAATACTGCCGTCATCCAGCCCGCCTCGCTGCGTGTGATGGTCGAATAGCAGGCCGAATGGGTCACGGGGGCCGGGTCGGGTTCATGGCCTGAGAAGATGCGGGCCAATGCATCGGCGCAGACTTTGGCCTGCTGATTGGCCATCTCGCCGGCCATGGGCTGTGTGCTGGCGCATGAATCACCGATCACATGTAGCGTCGGCGCAATCGAACTGACGTAGCTCAGAACGTCAACCGGCGCAAATCGCGCCTGCTTGTCGTTCGCCAACCCGGCGTTTGCAACCAGGGCGGCCGCTCGTTGGCGTGGAATCAGGTTGACGACGTCGGCACGAACCGGCCCGCCGCTGGTTGCGAGCGTCATCTGCTTTTGGTCGACCGAAGTAACATCAACACCATTGTGATACTCGATGATGCCGCCATAGAGTTCGCGGAAGGCCCGCTGGAAATTCTCCTTTTCCACCGCAATGTCCGGATTGGCATCGATCAGGATCAGCTTGGCGCGCGGCTTGCGCGCCTTCAGCCAGTCCGCGACCAGGCAGGCGCGTTCGTACGGCCCGGGTGGACAGCGATAGGGCATTTTCGGAACCGTGATGGCGACAACGCCGCCGTCCGGTAGTGCCGCCAGCTGTTGCGCAAGCAGTCCTGTTTGAGGTCCCGCTTGCCAGGCGTGCGGCATCCGGCTGGCATCATCCAGGCCGGGCACGGGGTCGAAGTCGATGCCGGGCGCCAGAATGATGCGGTCCGCCGTGAGGCGCTTGCCCGACGCCAGCTTGACCGAGGTGGCGACTGGATCGACTTCGATCACGTCGTCAACAATCAAACGTACGCCGTAGCGGCGTTGCAAAGCGTCGTAGCCGTAGCTAAGGCTGGGTAGCGTTCGCTGCCCGGTAAGCACCAGGTTGCTCAGGATGTTGGAGGTGTATGTCGCCTGGCGTTCGATCAGGGTGACGTCGACCGAATCGCCCCACATACGCAAGTACTTTGCCACGCTGGCCCCCGCCATCCCGCCGCCGACAACCAGCACGCGGGCTTTTGGTGACTGCGGCGCCGCCTGGGCTAATCTGCTTGAGAAGAGTGCCGACAGAGCGGCCATGGTGCGCAGAAATGAACGTCGATCCATAACGTAAACCCCTCAGCGTTGCTGTTGCGAAAGCCATTGGGTGAGTTCGCGCAATTGCGCGTCGCTGTAACCCATGGCATGGCGCGCCATGATGCCCTCACCTTCCTCGCCCGACTGATACGCCTTCATCTCGCTGAACAGCTTGCGCGCCGATTTTCCCGCAAGCTTGTCGAATCCGGGCCCTTTCCCGTTCGTCCCGTGGCACTGAAAGCAGTTGGAAGCAAGCAGCCGGCCAGGTGGGCTGATCGCCGTCTGCGCGATCGTTGCCTGACTCGCAGCGATCGTGGCCGCTGCGGTCAACATGAGGAGGATCAGGCGTTGCGAGGCCATAGCGTATTTCCTCTATATCCGGATGAGGCGATCAAGCTTTCAGTGGTGTCACTGGTGACCAGGCCGGGAGCCCGTATACGCATACCATAACCCAGGTTCGGAGTAGCATTTTTTTCGTCCGCGACCGGCATCGATCAAGAGACGTTCTTGAAGCAGAAGTAAGCCTTGCAGGTCACTGTTTCCGCTCGGGTGTCTTCCGCGCGCCGCCGCTGAGGCCATCCAGCAGACTATCGCGCAGCGGTTTTCGGCAGCTTCCTGAGTTTTTTTTCCAGTACTGGCCAGACGTTATCGAGCAGCAGGGGCTGTGCTTCAGCTGTTGGATGTATGCCGTCGGCCTGGATCAGGCTCAGGTCGAGTGCGACACGGGCCAGAAAAAATTCGATCAGTTCCACCCGGTATTGCCGGGCGAGCCCGGGGTATACAGCGGTGAAGGCTTGCGTATAGCGGCTGCCGTAGTTGGTGGGTATCTGCATGCCGGCAAGAATGACTTCCGCGCCGGCCTCACGACTCAGTTCGATCATTTTTGCCAGGTTGCCGCGCATGACCTTGATCGGCGTGCCACGCAGCCCGTCATTGCCGCCCAGCTCGATGATGACGATGGCCGGGCGATGAAGTGCCAGTGCGCGTGGCAGGCGTCTCAGTCCGCCGCCCGTGGTATCACCGGTGAGGCTGGCGTTGACCACCTCATAACCGTACCCTCTGGTTGCCAGCCGGTCGCGGAGCAGCGACACCCAGGATTCCTGCTCGCTCATGCCGTAGCCTGCGCTGAGGCTGTCGCCGAGTATCAGCACGGTGGGGTTACGGTCGGCCGCCGTGGCCTGCACAACTGATGTCAACAACAGCAGGGCGATGGCGGCAAACAGCGCCTGGCGCATGAACAACAGGTTTTTATGAATGGCGGATCGCATGGATAGTGATGCCGTGCTGCGTGCAGCGGGACTGGTGAAAGAGGTTAGCAGTCCGGAAGGGACGCTGACCATCCTCGACGGTATTGATCTCAGCATCGCGCGGGGTGAATCGGTGGCCCTGGTCGGCCCCTCAGGCGCCGGCAAGACCACGCTGCTGGCCCTGCTCGCCGGTCTCGATCGTCCGACGCGGGGCAAGGTCTGGTTGTGCGGGACAGAACTCACTGCGCTGAACGAAGATGGCCGGGCTGCCTTGCGCGCGCGACGCGTCGGCTTCGTATTCCAGTCCTTTCATCTGCTGCAATCGCTCACCGCACTGGAAAACGTGATGTTGCCGCTCGAACTGGCGGGTGAGGCGAAGGCGGCGGCAATGGCGCGCGAGACCCTGGCGAATATCGGTCTCGGTGCCCGGCTCGGCCACTATCCGCGTCAGCTCTCCGGTGGTGAGCAGCAGCGCGTGGCCATCGCCCGGGCCTTCGTTACGCGGCCGGAAGTGCTGTTCGCCGACGAGCCCACCGGCAATCTCGACACTGCTACCGGCGAGCGCATCGGGCAGTTGCTCTTCGACCTCAACGCCGAAGCGCGCACCACGCTGGTGCTCGTTACCCATCAGCGCGAACTGGCCGCACGCTGCGATCGCACCATCCAGCTGGTCGCGGGCAAGATCCTGCCATGAACCTCAAGGTACCGGTCTTTGCCTGGCGCGCCTTTGTCAGGGATCTGCGCGCCGGCGAACTATCGGTATTGCTCGCCGCGATCGTGCTGGCTGTCACCGCCATGACGGCGGTGAGCTTTTTCACCGATCGCGTCGGCACCTCCATGAAGCAGCAGGCCAGCCAGGTGCTCGCCGCCGACCTGGTGCTGCGCTCGGCCGCGCCGTTGCCGCCGGATTTTCAGGTCGAGGCGCGGGAAATGGGGCTCGCAACTGCCGAGACGCTGGCTTTTCCCACCGTCGTGCTTTTCGGTGAGGAAACTGCGCTGGCAGCCGTCGATGCGGTGAGCGATGGCTACCCTCTGCGCGGCCAGCTCACCATCGCCGATACGCTGGTTGGCGACGGCCGGCCGGCAGACGGCATTCCCGCGCCGGGTGAAGCATGGGCGGAGCCTGGTCTGCTCGGACGTCTCGGTATCGACGTCGGCGCGACGCTGACGGTCGGTAACCGGTCGCTGCGCATCACGCAGGTCCTGCAGTACAAGCCGGACCAGAATATCGGCTTCGTCAATCTCGCACCGGGGCTGATGGTGAACCTGGATGATGTGCAGGCGATGGGTGTGGTCAAACCCGGCAGCCGCGTCACATGGCACCAGATGTATGCCGGCAGCGATGCACAGATCGCGAAGTTCCGCACGAGCGTCGAGCCGCGCCTGCGGGCGGATACCAGCCTGCGTGGCCGCGAGGATGCCGGCGAGCAGATCAACGCAGCCATCGATCGTGCGGAGCGCTTCCTGACGCTGGCCTCGCTGGTGACGGTGATACTCGCCGCGGTGGCTGCAGCGATGGCCGCTCGCCGCTACGCAATGCGACATCTGGACAACATCGCCTTGCTGAAAACACTTGGCGCAAGTCAGCGCTTCGTCGTGGCGGTGACCATGGGCGAGCTCGGCCTGATCGTCGTTGCAACCTCGCTGCTTGGCGTGCTGCTCGGTTATGGCGCGCAGTACGGGCTCGCTGTGATTGCCGCGGAACTCGTCGGTTTTGTACTGCCGCCTGCATCGGGGCAGCCCTTTCTGCTCGGCATCCTGACTGCTGCGACGGTCGTCATCGGATTCGCCTTGCCGCACCTGCTGCGACTTGGCTCCACACCGCCGCTGCGGGTGCTGCGCAAGGACTTGCCGGCGCCGCGTCTCAGCGCGCTTGCCACATTCGGCACGGCGCTTGCGGCCATCGGCGCGCTGGTCTTCGTGATTGTCAGGGATGCGCTGCTGGTGGGGTTGATCGCCGGTGGCCTGGTGGGTATGGCGCTGATTGCGGGCGGTATCGGCTGGCTGCTGGTGCGGGGCCTGGGACGGTTCCGCGGCGCGGCCGGAATCGCCTGGCGCTATGGTCTCGCGAACATCGCGCGGCGTGGTCCGGAAAGCATCGTGCAGATCGTGGCTTTCGGCCTGAGCCTGATGGTGTTGTTGCTGCTCGGCGTGGTGCGCAACGACATACTTTCTGCCTGGGAAGAGACCCTGCCGGCCACCGCACCGAATCACTTCATGATCAATATCGAGCCCGAGCAGCTGCCCGGCCTGCGGGACTTTTTCAAGGCAGAGATCGGTCGCGATGTCACGGCCTTGCCGCTGATCCGTGGTCGCCTCACCGGCATCAACGGTCAGCCCGCTGCGGAATTCAAGGCGGCCGGCGCACAGGGCGCTGCTTTTCTGCAGCGTGAGTCCAATCTGACCTGGATCGCTGCATTGCCAGTCAGCAATACGGTGACCGACGGAAAATGGTGGAGCAGCGACTATGCCGGGCCGCCGCAGGTATCGCTGGATGCGAAGCTCGCCGGGAGTCTCGGCGTGGGTCTCGGCGATACGCTGCGCTTCAACGTGGCCGGAGAAGACATCGAGGCGCCGGTGACCAGCCTGCGCAGTGTCGAGTGGGATTCCTTTCAGCCGAATTTTTTCGTCGTGCTGTCGCCCGGCCTTGCTGCCGGGTTGCCGCAGACCTATTTAGCCAGCGTTTACGTGCCGCGTGATCGTGTGAAGGTGCTGGGCCGGCTGGTGCGGCAATTCCCCGGCGTGACCGTGATCGACCTCGAAGTGATCCTCGCCCAGGTGCGCTCGGTCATCGACCGGGCTGCGCTGGCCGTGCAATACGTCTTTGCCTTTACCTTGCTGGCCGGCCTCGTGGTGCTGCTCGCTGCTGTGCAGATTACCCGCGACGAGCGACGCTTCGAGAGTGCGATCCTGCACACGCTGGGTGCTGCGCGGCGCAAGATCCTGCAGGGTGTGGCGGTGGAGTTCGTGACGCTGGGCGGCCTGTCCGGGGCGCTCGCTGCGTTTGGCGCGACTGCCATGGGCTGGGCGCTGGCTCACTATGCATTCAAGCTGGAATATGGGGTGAGCCCTCTGCTGTGGCCGCTGGGGCTGGTGGCCGGCGCGCTGATCGTCGGCGTCGCCGGCACGCTTGCGACGCGCCGCGCGGTCAGTGAGCCGCCCGTTTCAGTACTGCGGGACGGGGCCTGAACATGCCGTTGAGGGGGCGTGCGACGGGCAGGGCACGCAAAGCGGGACTGGTATCCTGTGGCGCAATCGTCTTGCGCGAAACACCGGAAGGTTGGCGCGTGCTGATGCTGCGTGTGTTCCGGCACTGGGATTTCCCCAAAGGCCTCATGGAGGCGGGCGAAGTCCATCTGCAGACTGCCCGGCGTGAAGTGGGCGAGGAGTCGGGTATCAGCGATCTCGAGTTTCCATGGGGCGAGGGCTATGTGGATACCGGCCCCTACAATCGCGGCAAGATTGCCCGCTACTACCTTGCACGTACCACGCAGTCTGAGGTTGAGCTGCTGCCGAGTCCGGATACCGGGCGTCCGGAACACAGCGAGTATCGCTGGGTCAGTCTGCCCGAGGCGCACCGGCTGGGTTCACCGCGCGTCAGGCTGGCAATCAGCTGGGCCGAGCATGTGCTGAGCAGCGCTGGTGTGATTGCGCCGCCGCCGTAGGCGACTTGCAGTTATTCTTCCGGCCGCTCGTCGGGCGTCGTCTCCGGTGTCGACGTTATCGCCTCATCCGGTACGGCGCTTGCCGCGATGCCGAGGTTGAAGGTGGCAAAGCCCGGCATCACCATCTGGTTCAGCGCCATGCCGATCACCCGCCCCTCCAGCGGCGAGTAGATCAGGTTCTGCTCGTTGCTGATGGGGTCGGTAACCGTCCCGAGCACGTCGCCGGCTTCAACGATCTGGCCAAGCCGCACCAGTGAAAAAAGCAGTCCGCCGTGATCAGCGCGGACCCACTTCGACTGGTAATAAACCGGCCGGGCCGCGCTGAGCAGATTCACTCGATTGACGATCTTCAGCGCATCGAGCAGACGGACGATACCCGCTGTGCCCTCGCGCACCTGTGCTGACTGCAGGCGGCCGGGTTCACCGGTTTCGAGCGTGACTGCAGGTATGCCCGCCTGGGCTGCGGCATAGCGCAGCGTGCCGGGCCGACCCGCATTGTGCAGCACCAGCATGCCGCCGAACCCCTTGACGAATTCCCTGACTTTTTCGTTGCGCAGGTCAGCGCGCAGCTGGGGCAGGTTGGTGCGGTTGAGCGAGCCGGTGTGCACGTCGACCAGTCCGTCACAGTGCCGGATGATGCCGTCAAACAGCGACCAGGCAATTCGTGACGCCGCACTGCCGTTGGGATTGCCTGGGAAGTAACGGTTGAGGTCGCGTCGGTCGGGAAGATAGCGCGAGCCGCGACGAAAGCCCTGCAGGTTGACGATCGGAATGCCGATCACCGTGCCGCGTATCCGGGCGGGTTCCAGATCCTGGGTAACGCGGCGCACGACCTCGATACCATTCAGTTCATCGCCGTGTATGGCGCCAGTCAGACACAGGATCGGCCCGCGGCCCGTACCGTTGATCACCAGTACCGGTGTGCGATCCGAGCTGCCATCGAATGATTGTCCGCCGGACCAGAACAGCCGGCGCGTTGAACCCGGCGGAATGGTTTCGCCGAGCAGTTCCATGGTCTGACCCCCGCGCATGCCGTTTGCCAGCGGCGCGGTCGGTATATCTCCGGTCTTTGCGGCAGTCGGTGCATGTTCGGGCGCCGGGGCTGGCGTTGCGACCGGCTTTCGGTCGCAGGCGCTGATCAGTGCGATGGAGAGCGCGCAGGCAGCGATACGGCAGACGGCCCGGGTCATATCCGTGCGGGTGATGTCATTGGCTGGCAGCAGTTGATTCAAGGTGGGCATTCTCGATGCGGCAGGCTGTGATTCCGGGGTCTACAATAAAAGCCCGTCGGGTCGGTGCGGGGGCATCTCAGGGCACGATCGGCATATTATTGCGTGACACCGGCCCGCGTTTATGTGAAACGTGTGCGAGTTCGGAATCAGCAACGGGGCGTAGTCTTGGCTATCGGCTGATTATGGAGAGCGGACGGGAGAAATTCCGCTCCACGCCGGTCAGACATTTTATGAATAGGGTGGTTTTGTTGTCGATGAGTCCGGTAAGAACAGTTGTTCTGGTTCTGCTGCTGACCTTTAGCGGTGGCCTGCCGGCGCTCGCCGATGAAGCCTTGCCGCGGCCTGCCGGGCTGGAACCCGATATCCGTTTCTGGCGGCAGGTCTTCACGGAAGTCTCCAGCACGCAGGTGGTTGTCCACGACAACCGCTATCTGGGCGTCGTGTACGAGAAATTCGATATTCCGGCCAGTGCCACCGACTCGACCCGCAGACGCATGATGGATGCCGCCGCGGCCAGATACGAAGGCGTACTTAAAGCGCTGGCCGCCGGCAAGCGTACCGGCTTGAGTACCGAAGAGGCGCGCGTGCTGGCGCTGTGGTCCGGGCGTGCCGATAACGACAGCCTGCGCGCAGCCGCCGGCCGGGTCAGAACCCAGCAGGGGCTGGCCGACCGTTTTCAGCAGGGCGTGGTGCGTGCAGGGCGCTGGAAGGACCATATCCAGCTGAATCTGCGTGAAGCCGGCGTGCCCGAGAGTCTGGCGGCACTGCCGCATGTCGAGTCTTCATTCGATCCGGAAGCCCGATCCTTTGTCGGCGCTGCGGGTCTGTGGCAGTTCACTGCGGGGACCGGACGCAACTACATGCGTATCGATCAGGTGGTCGATGAACGCCGCGATCCGTTCCGCTCCAGTGAAGCTGCGGCGCGGCTATTGCGTTCCAACTACCTTGCCCTGCAATCCTGGCCGCTGGCGATTACCGCCTACAACCATGGTGCCGGAGGCATGCGGCGTGCCATACGTGAAATGGGCACGACCGACATTGAGCCGATCGTCCGCAATTACGACGGGCCTTCCTTTGGATTTGCTTCACGTAACTTCTATGTTTCCTTTCTGGCCGCTGATGAAGTCGATCGCAACCCGCAGAAGTTTTTCGGCAACCTTCAGCCCGAACCGGCCGAGCGCGGCACGACGATCGTTCTGGCTGACCATGTGCGGGCGGATACGCTGGAGCGCAGCCTCGGTGTTTCGCGTGAGACCCTGCAGACCTACAATCCGGCTCTCCTGTCACCGGTCTGGTCCGGTCGCAGGGAGGTCCCGCGTGGTTTCACCCTGCGCTTGCCTGAGGGCGCGGCCGATGCAAAGACGGTGGCCCGGCTGGCCGCTGCTGATCCGGAGGCCGAGCGCGAGCGGGCACGGAAGGCGGCGCTCAGCGCTGCGACACACCGCGTGAGCAGCGGTGAGACCCTGTCCGGAATTGCACAGCGTTATGGCACCTCGCCATCACGGCTCGCTGAACTCAATAGTCTCTCGAAAAAGAACCTGATCCGCGTCGGCCAGGTGCTGAAGCTGCCGGGCGATGCACGCGCTGGTACCAGCCCGGGCGGGAACCCCTCAACCTATGTAGTCAAACGCGGTGATTCACTGGGCAGTATTGCCAAACGTACCGGTGTGACGCAGCGCCAGCTTATGGCGTTTAATTCGCTGGATAATCCGCACCGCATCTATCCCGGCCAGCGTTTGCGGCTGACGGCCGCGCCCGGAGGCGGCTGAGTTATGGTCTCGTGGCGTATCTTGCTGAACAGCTGTTGTGCCGCTGTGCTGACCGGCCTGTTGCTGTCGGCCAGCGCCAGTGCCTCGACACTGGAGGTTGCCGACCGGATCGTGGTGCACAAGTCCGAACGCAAGCTCCTGCTGCTGCGGGGTGAGCGGGTTCTGCGCAGCATCGATGTCGCCCTTGGCCTGTCACCGACGGGGCCGAAACTCCGGGAAGGCGACTTCCGCACGCCCGAGGGCAGTTACCGGCTCGCCGGGCGCAATGTGAACAGCGACTACTACCTCGCCCTGAAGGTCTCCTATCCGAATCCGGTCGACCAGCAGCGTGCGGCGGCCGAAGGCGTGTCGCCCGGTGGTCTGATCATGATCCATGGCCAGCCGAACCGGCCGACGAAGCCCCTCGAGTATTACCAGAAGAACGACTGGACCAACGGCTGCATCGCCGTTTCCAATTCCGATATGGTGGATATCTGGCTGATGACGCCTGACGATACGCCGATCCAGATCCTGCCCTGAATGAAATCGCGGACCGTTATCGAGGTCATGCCGGAAGGCGCCCTCGAGGTGCTTTCCCAGCATGAGGTCGACCACCTGCGCAGTACCGGCGAGGGCGGCTATCACGAGCTGTTGCGCCGCTGCGCGCTCGCGGTGCTGAATTCCGGTGCCGAGACCGACGACACCCGGGAAGTGCTCGAGCGCCACCGGGATTTCGAGATCAGCATCGTGCAGCAGGATCGCGGCGTGAAGCTCGCGCTCACCGATGCTCCGGAAACCGCCTTTGTCGACGGCCAGATGATCCGCGGCATCCGCGAACTGTTGTTTGCAGTCCTTCGCGATGTGATCTACATAAACAACGAGTTCACGGTTTCCGGCCAGTTCGACCTCAACAGCACCTACGGCATCACCAATGCGGTCTTTCACGTTCTGCGCAATGCCGGCGCACTGCGCCCCGGTGCCGACCTCAACGTGGTGGTGTGCTGGGGCGGTCATTCCATCGGTCGCGAGGAATACGAATACACGAAGGAGACCGGTTACCAGCTGGGGCTGCGCAAGTTGAACGTATGCACCGGTTGCGGTGCCGGCGCGATGAAGGGACCGATGAAAGGCGCGACCATCGGCCACGCCAAGCAGCGCATCCGCAACGGCCGCTACATCGGGCTTACCGAGCCCGGCATCATCGCTGCGGAGTCGCCCAATCCGATCGTCAACGAGCTGGTGATCATGCCGGATATGGAGAAACGCCTGGAGGGTTTCATCCGCATCGCCCACTCGATAATCATCTTTCCCGGCGGGGTCGGCACCGCGGAGGAGATCCTGTTTCTGCTTGGCATCCTGCTGCATCCTGATAACGCGGAAATTCCCCTGCCGATGATCCTTACGGGTCCCGAGTCGAGCCGGCCCTACCTGGAACGCATCGATGCCTTTATCGGTGCGACGCTCGGGGCCGAAGCGCAGAAGCGCTATTCGATGATCATCGGCGACCCGGCAGCTGTCGCCGCCTGGACGCAGACCAGAATGCAGCATGTGCGCGATTACCGGCAAAGCCAGAGCGATGCCTACTACTTCAACTGGCGTCTGACCATAGACACGGTGTTTCAGCAGCCATTCGTCGCCACGCATGAGGCGATGGCGGCGCTTGAGTTGAGGCGCGATCTGCCGCCCGCGGTGCTGGCAGCGAATCTGCGCCGCGCGTTCTCTGGCATCGTCAGCGGCAATATCCGCGAAGAAGGTATCCGTGCGATCGAAGAGTACGGGCCATTCGAGATTCGCGGCGATCGCAGCGTACTTGCTGAACTCGACGGTCTGCTGCGCGCTTTCGTCGCACAGCACCGCATGCGCCTTCCCGGGCGCGCATATGTGCCCTGCTACCGCGTGGTGATCTGAGCGCGATTTTACGAATGCTGCCAGTTTGCGCGACGCTGTCGACACCTGCGGTGTGTAGCGTTGGCGGTGCATTTGGCCTGTGAACCAATTCCTTCCGGTAGAGGCAGTGCGCCGCCACGATTCGGCCAACGCTGAATTCCCGGGAACCCACATATGACCGATCACAAGAGTCAGTCGCTCAGTTCGCGCTATCCGCAACTGCATGACGACAAATCCGGTGGCACGCAAAATCGCATGTCTCCGCAGACCGACCACCGCAGCCCGGGTCTCGTTGCCCAGAATGGCAAGGAGGTCACCAACTGGGAGGCCTACCGGCGATGGCTGAGCCGTGTGCAGTTGCCGGACAATCGCCGCACCGCGATGGATCCGTCTCTCTATACCTGGAAGGGATACCGGAGCTGGGCGGACAAGGTTCGCCGCGACTGGACTCCCGAGGAAAAGTAGTCGACTTTGCGCCGGAGGTTTCCGGCCCTGCACCAAAACCAGAAAATGTCTGACAACGAAAACGAGCAAACTGCTTTCAGGAATGCAGATACCCTGCACCGCAGGGCGTGGATCGACCGGGCAGTGTCGGGTGTCCGCGGGCGTCTGAATGCGGACGACGAGGGTGATCTGGCCGCCGCGCCGCCGCCGCCGGTGCCTGGCCCCGAGACGCTCCCGGCCGCCCGCCCGCGCCTTTACGTCGTCCGTAACCGGGCGAGCCGCTGAAGCAGGGCCGTTTTCCGGCCTGCTCCTTGAATTTCCGGCAACTGCCCTTATAAAGGCAGTTCACCGGAGCGGCGCTCGAGCCTGCTCCCTGAAGAAAACGCAGGCCAGGTACTTCCATGACAGTCGAGACACGTGAAACCCACGGTTTTCAGGCCGAGGTGCAGAAGCTCCTGCACCTCATGGTGCATTCGCTCTACAGCAATCGCGAGATCTTTCTCCGTGAGCTGATCTCCAACGCTTCTGATGCTGCCGACCGGCTGCGCTTCGAGGCGATTTCTGCGCCGGAGCTGCTCGATCCCGATCCGGAACTGAAGATACGCATCGAATTCGATACTGAAGCGCGCACCGTTTCCATAGAAGACAACGGCATCGGCATGTCGCGCGAGGAAGCGATCCGTCAGCTGGGCACGATTGCGCGCTCCGGCACCGGCGACTTCCTGAGCAAGATGACCGGTGAGCAGCGCCGCGATGCCAACCTGATCGGTCAGTTCGGTGTGGGCTTTTATTCGGCTTTCATTGTCGCCGACCGGGTCGAAGTGCTGACCCGTCGCGCCGGCACACCCGACAGCGAGGGCGTCCGCTGGGAATCCGATGGCCAGGGCGAGTTCAGTATCGAGACCATCGATCGTCCGCAACGCGGCACACGGGTCACGTTGCACCTGCGCGAAGACGCTGCCGAGTTTGCTGACGAGTTCCGTTTGCGTGCGCTGATCCGCAAGTATTCAGATCACATTGCGTTTCCGGTGTTGATGAAGGGCAAGACCAGCGAGGAGGGCGAGGCACAGGAGGAATCGGCGAATACCGCCAGGGCACTCTGGACCCGCCCGCGCACCGAAGTCAGCGAAGACGAATATCTCGAGTTCTACAAGCACATCGGTCATGACTTCCAGGACCCGCTGGTCTGGAGCCACAACAAGGTAGAGGGCAAGCACGAATACATCAGCCTGCTCTACATACCGGCGCATGCACCCTGGGATATGTGGAACCGGTCGGGCTCACGGCATCTCAAGCTCTATGTGAAGCGCGTCTTCATCATGGACGATGCCGAGCAGTTTTTGCCGCTGTACCTGCGCTTCGTGCGCGGCGTCGTCGATTCCAGCGACCTGTCGCTAAACGTATCACGCGAACTGCTGCAGCAGGATGCCGTCGTCGAAACCATGCGCGGGGCGATTACCCGGCGTGTACTCGATACGCTCGACAAGCTGGCCAAGGAAGAGCCGGAAAAATATGCCACTTTCTGGAAGGAATTCGGTCGCGTACTGAAGGAAGGTCCGGCGGAAGATCCGGGTAACCGGCAGCGCATCGCGGCGCTGCTGCGTTTCAGCTCCACTGCAGACGATAATCCGGTTCCGGTCCGGTCACTTGCGGACTATGTGGCTGCGCGCAATACGGCGGCTGAAGATCCGCTGGCCAGCCAGAAAGTCATCTGGTACCTGACCGCTGACAGCTTCAATGCGGCGCGCTCCAGCCCGCATCTGGAAGTGTTCCGCAAGAGCGGCATCGAGGTACTGCTGCTCACCGACAATATCGACGAGTGGCTTGTCAGCCATCTGCATGAGTTCGACGGCTGGGAGTTTCGCGATGTGAAGCGCGGTGACCTGCCTGCCGGGAATACCGCGCAGGAAGGCGAAGAGGAGAAGCCGGCCGCAACCGAACACAGTGCGCTGATCGAGCGTTTGAAAAAGCAGCTTGATACCCAGGTCTCTGAAGTCCGCGCCACGACCCGGCTCACCGAGTCCCCCGCCTGCCTGGTGCTCGGCGAGCATGAACTGGGCGCACAGATGCGCAAGCTGATGCAGGCTACCGGTCAGACGGTACCCGGGACCAAACCGATCCTGGAGATCAACCCCGCACACCCGCTGCTGCGGCGTCTCGATGAACAGCAGGATGAGGCGCGTTTTGCCGATCTCGCCCAGTTAATCTTCGACCAGGCGAGTCTCGCCGAAGGCGGCCAGCTCGACGATCCCGGCGCTTTCGTACAGCGGCTGAACCGGATTCTGCTGGGCTAGCCCAGTCCCAGGCGCCCCCACTCGATGGCGGGGCAGCGGTCCATGATGACCGTGAGCCCGGCCTGACGGCCGCGCTCTGCGGCGGCCTCGTTGACGACGTCGAGCTGCATCCACACGGCTTTCGCACCGATGGCGATGGCCTCGTCGACTACCGGACCGGCGGCCGCAGAGTTGCGGAACACATCGACGAGATCGACCGCCACGGGAATACCTGTAAGGTTTGCGTAGACGGTTTCGCCAAGCAGCATCTCGCCGGCGTGACCGGGATTGACCGGAATGCAACGGTAGCCCTTGCCTTGCAGAAAACGCATCACGCCGTGCGAGGCACGGTGGGGTTTGGGGGAGGCACCGACCACCGCGATGGTCCTCGCGTCGTGCAGGGTCGCGACGATCACTTCGTCAGGCGTGGAATCAGTCATATGCCCCATGCTGCCTCAGGTGGCACGTCTCTGCACCGGCTTCTCTTGGTATGGCGCGGTCGGCAGGGCTGACTGGTCATTCGACATAAGAGGTCGCGCACCCGCCGCGCTATTGACAGTAAATATCCTGCCGGCGCAGAGTTTGCGCAACAACGAAAACACGGATGTGCCCACAGGAATCCCGGAGTGTTGTCATGCGCAAGCTCGCTCGGTATCGTCTGCTCGGTGCGGTAGTCCTGCTTGGTATCCCCTTCGTTTTGATGGCCGCGCCCACCCCGGTCGGCGAATGGTTGTTTAATGAGACGGGCACGCTCGCCAATTCCACGGGAAGCAATACAGCGCTGGACCTGACCCTGCGTAATCAAACCGGTGCGGTCGCCGACATGCACTCGGCGGACGGACTGGGTGTTACAGGACTCGCCGGCGATCGCGCCTTTGACAACCGCGGTGCGACGAACATGGGTGTGGGGCCCAGCGGTCGCGCGGATATTGCGGACAGTGCATCAAACGTGCTGGACAGCCTGACCAACTTCACGCTGGCGGGCTGGTTCCGTACCGATCCCACTGCAAGCGGCACTGGCGCGGGCTGGCTGTTCAACAACTACCTGTACTCGCCGGGTACCGGCTTTACCGGCTACGGCTTGTACTACACGGATGGCCAGCTCCGGGTGGTTTCTGGTCACTACAGTGGCTATGACCTCGCGATGTCGACCCCGGGAGCCTATGCCGGCAGCGATACATGGATATTCTTTGCCGCGGTGTACAAGGGTTCGGGGGCCTGCCCGGCCAATTGTCCTTCAGTCACTTTCTATACTGGCACGAGAGGCAGCCCTGTGACACTGGTCAATACAGTGAGCGGCAACGGCATATTCCAGGGCGGCGCGCCATATCCGGAGGGCCAGTATTTCACGCTTGGCAGTACCTCGTATTTTAGCGGTGGCAATATCGTAACCGGCTCGCCATTTGACGGGCTGCTCGATGACATGCGTATCTATAATTCCATCCTGACAGCAAGCGACGTGGAAAGCGTCCGCTCCCTCGCGGCGGTGCCAGTGCCCGCGGCTGCCTGGCTGTTCATGTCAGCGCTTGGTGCTCTGCCGGTATCAAGGCGGAACGGCCAGCGATTCCTCTGAGCATCCCTTCCGCTCGCTGTCCGCCGGGAATCACGGTGAGGTCCACCGTACAAAAATAATGCCGGCACTTTTTCCCTTTCCCCGCTGTGCTAACCTCGCTCCCTGCGGCCATAAGGTGGATTTCTTGTCCCGGATGCGCAGTCCGGGCACCTAAACGGGGGCGATCATGAGCAAGTATCAGTCGGCGATGTTGAACAATGGTGCGGTACTGGTACCGGGCCTGCTATCAGTTCTGTTGTTGTCGAGCAGCTCGCTGCTGGCAGCTGATGCGCCAGTGGCGGATCCACGGGAGTTGCCCTATTACATGGTCCCCATTGGCCCGGACGCCGCCGAGGCCTACTGGGCGCCAGACTCCCGCCACCTCATTGCCCAGACCCGTGATCCCCGGGCCATAAAGACACTGACCGGCGGCGAAGGCGCGCTGACCTATATCTTCAGCGACGACGGCAAGGACATCTGGGCGGTCAACGACCGGGGCCAGGATGCCTGCTCGTTCTTCTTCCCGGACGGCAAGCGCATCGTATGGACTTCCACCCGGGACAATATGGATATGCCCGTCGGCAACTGGTCCGACTCGGATAACTACCCGCAGGGCGGTGAGCTTTACGTGTCTGACTGGCGCGGCAAGGATATCCGCCGCATGACCAACAACAAGTATTACGAGGCGGAAGTATCGGTTTCTCCGGACGGCAAGTGGCTCGCCTTCGGGCGCCAGATCGACGGCAACATGGATATCTGGGTCATGAACGCCGACACCGGCGAGGAATTCCAGGTAACCCGCACCGACGAGTGGCAGGAGGGCGCCCCGTTTTTCATGCCCGACAACGAACACATCATCTTCCGGGCCTGGAAGCGTTCCGAGTACAAGAAAATCAAGCCGACGCCCATGACGATCTTCACCATTCGCAGGGATGGTACCGAATGGCGACGGCACACCTACGATACCGGCATGAACTGGCATCCGACGCCGGCCCCGGACGGCCATCACTACGTCTATGTCAAGGCGCTCACGCCGAGCAACTGGGAGATTTACCTGGGCGATCTGGCGGGAGGTGAGCCTCGCCGGCTGACCTACTACGACAAGCTGGATATGCTTGCCCACATCTCGCCCGACGGCAAGAAAATGAACTGGGGGCGGGCAGTCGGAGCGGGGTTCATGAGCAATATCCGCACCCACGTGATGGACATATCGTCCCTGAACCTGGGCAAGGAAAATTACGTGCCATTTGATCCCGCTTGGGGCGAGGCTATGCCTGCCAGCGCACCCTGATCCGGTATGGCCTGAACCTCTTCATCGATCGTCAGCACTCGATCACGTTGACGGCAAGGCCGCCGCGTGAGGTTTCCTTGTATTTGTCCTGCATATCGCGTCCCGTGTCGCGCATGGTGCGAATGACCTTGTCGAGCGAGACCCGGTGTTTGCCGTCGCTGCGCAGGGCCAGGCGCGAGGCATTGATCGCCTTGACCGCACCCATCGCATTGCGCTCGATGCAGGGAATCTGCACCAGTCCGCCAATCGGATCGCAGGTGAGTCCGAGATTGTGTTCCATGCCGATTTCGGCAGCGTTCTCGACCTGCTGTGGTGTGCCGCCGAGCGCCGCGGTCAGACCACCGGCTGCCATCGAACAGGCGACTCCGACCTCGCCCTGGCAGCCCACTTCGGCGCCGGAGATCGAGGCATTCTGCTTGTAGAGGAGGCCAATCGCGCCGGCGGTCAGGAAGGCGTCGAATACACCGCGCTCACTGGAACCAGGCACGAGATGCACATAGTAGTGGAGCACTGCGGGAATGATGCCGGCAGCGCCGTTGGTCGGCGCAGTGACCACCCGGCCGCCGGCGGCATTCTCCTCGTTCACCGCAAGTGCCCACAGGTTTACCCAGTCAAGAATGGCGAGTGGATCCTGCCGCGCATCCTCCGGCCGGCTTTCCATGGCCGCGGCCAGTGCGGGCGCGCGCCGCGCAACCTTCAGGCCACCAGGCAGCACACCCCGGGCATGCGTGCCGCGCACGATGCAGTCCTGCATGACCCGCCAGATCCGTCGGAGACCGTCCTCGATTTCTGCGCGGGTGCGCCAGACCTGCTCGTTTTCCCACATCAGTTCCGCAATGGAACGCTGTTGCGTCTGGCACAAACCTAGCAATGCATCCGCACTCGCGAAGGGATAGGGTAGTGGCGTTTCATCAGGCACGATCCGGTCTTCGGCTGCTTCGTCTGCGTTGACCACGAAGCCGCCGCCGACGGAGTAATAGTCGCGGGTGGCCAGCTCGGCTCCATGCACATCGAAGGCGGTGAAGCGCATACCGTTGGAGTGGTGAGGCAGTTTCTGACGCTTGTTGAAGGCCAGATCATTTTTCTCGTCGAAAGCGATGCGGTGGCGGCCGAGCAGGTTGATGGACTTGTCTGCGCGAATTGCCTTGAGCCGGGCCTCGATGCCGTCAATATCAACCGTGTCAGGCGATGCACCTTCGAGACCGAGGATCACCGCCCTGTCGGTACCGTGGCCGCGGCCGGTATGGGCCAGTGAGCCAAACAATTCGCATCGTACCCGCACGCATTGTTCGAGATTGCCGCGCCCGTCGAGCCACTGCGTGGCAAAGCGCGCTGCGGCGCGCATTGGTCCCACGGTGTGTGAACTCGATGGCCCGATGCCAATCTTGAACAGGTCGAATATGCTGACGCCCATGAACTTGCCTCCCGGGGCACGATACTCCGGTCCTACCGGCTGCAGCCATCCCCCGCATCCACGCGTTCGATCTGCACCGTGGTGTGGCCGATATCGAAATGCTCTTCGAGACCTTCAGTGAGCTCATGCAGAAAATGGTCGTCGCTGCCGTCCGGCATCACGAGGTGCACGGTCAGCGCGCTTTCCGTCGTGCTCATCGCCCAGATATGCAGATCGTGGATCCGCGTCACACCCGGCAGTGCGCTGAGCCAGGCTGAAACTGCGACCGGATCTATGCTGCGCGGAACGGCATCTGTTGCCAGTTCGAGCGATTCGCGCAACAGATCCCAGGTGCCCCAGACAATCGCGGCCACGATGATGAGGCTGATGACCGGATCGAGCCACTGCCAGCCGTACATCAGTATGGCGATGCCGCCGATTACCACGCCCAGCGACAGGAGCGCATCTGCGGCCATGTGCAGAAAAGCGGCGCGGATGTTCAGGTCGCCGTGCCGGCCGCTGGCAAACATCAGTGCAGTCGCCGTATTGATAACCACGCCGATGCCGGCGACCACGATCATGGTCATGCCGTTCAGCGGTGCGGGTTCGGAAAAACGCCCGATCGCTTCCCAGGCGATGCCACCCATGGCCAGCAACAGCATGCCGGCGCTGAGCAGCGAGGCGAGGATCGTCGCCCGGCGATAGCCATAGGTCCAGCGCGGCGAGGGCTTGCTGCCCGCGAGCCCGGCAGCGCCCCAGGCCAGGCCGAGCGACAGCACGTCGCTGAAGTTATGTCCGGCATCAGCGATCAGCGCCAGTGAACCGGCGAGGTAGCCATAGGTGGCCTCGATGAAAACGAAGCCCAGATTCAGCGCGATGCCGGCGGCAAACCTGCCCCCGTAACCCTCGGGAGGCGGGCCATGGTCGTGGTGATGATGCCCGTGTCCTGCTGCGCTTGCGTTGCTGTGGCCATGATCATCATGTCCGTGGTCGTTATGGTCGTGCGGGTTCATCGTATGGTTTCATCAACTGGAAAATATTTTTCAAAGTTGAGATTAGCATGCTGTTTTATCCGTTCGCCAAAACCTAAGCTCGAATGATCATGGATCTCATCTAAATGCCCAGCGGTCCGTCCTTCAGGGATGCCCTCAGCCTGCGCGGTCCGGCCGGTCGCATTGAGGGGCTGCTCGATATGCCGGCAGGCGTTGCTGTACCGGCTGTCGCGGTGATCTGTCATCCGCACCCGCAGCATCAGGGCACCCAGCTGAACAAGGTGGTACACACCATCGGCCGGAGCATGAACGAGCTCGGCGTCCCGGCGATCCGCTTCAATTTCCGCGGTGTGGGTGCGAGCGAGGGCGCCTATGCTGATGGCCGGGGTGAAGCTGAAGATGTGATCGCCGTGGCTGAATGGGCGCGGAACCGTTTCCCGCAGGCTGAGCTGTGGCTCGCAGGTTTCTCCTTTGGTGCCGCCGTCGCGATTCGTGCCGCCGAACAACTCAAGCCCGCGCGACTGATCAGCGTGGCACCGCCGGTAGCGCGTATGGCCGATCTGCTCGCCGATGTACGGCCCGAATGTCCGTGGCTGATCGTGCAGGGTACGGCCGATGAGGTGGTTGCCGCCGAAGATGTGCAGAGCTGGGTGCAGACACGCCACCCGGCTGCCAGGCTGGTCCTGCTGCCCGATGTAGGGCACTTCTTTCACGGCCGGCTGACGTTGTTGCGGGAAACGCTGACTGCCTGGGTTGCTGGTGCAGGCCCGGCCGGATAGCCGGCAGGGCCGTGCCGTCGCTGCGCAATCCCTTTTTCAGTTGCCGTAGAACTGTCGCTGAAAGCGTACCGAAAGCGGTACGCCCGTGGCAGCTGCCGGCTGGGCCTCTACGCTGAACACGAGCGTTTCTTCGCCTGAAATGGATACGTCGCCAACGTAGTAGATGGCCTCACCCTCACGGATCTCGCGCACGCTCAGGTTCTTGGCCTGGCCGTTCAGATTGACGGCGCTGGCGCTGACCTTGCCGGCTACCGGAACATCTGCTGCGCCTTCGGTCTTCTTCAGAATGGAGACGTTCAGCAGCACGCGGTTGGCGCTGCGCGTGATGGCGTAGCTGCGGGCGATCTCGGGCGTCAGCGAGTTGGTTGGAATCGCCGTAAAGTGCAGGACGTAATCGCCGAAGTCCCGTGATGAGGCATTGTCCGGCTCCATCGCCTGAGTCGAAGATACGGTCGCGGGTGAGCCGGCGGGTTTGCCGCAGGCGACCAGCAGGCCGGCGGCGATCAGTACAGCAAGAATTCTTGTAGTGACGTACATGGCGACACCTCACAAGTAACCGCTTCAATGGCCCAACTATAGCGCGCCACAACGACTGCGAGTACAGCCGGGCGCCTCAAAGTACCGGCACGATCGAATTCACACAGAGCATTGCAGACCAGAGCTGCCGGGTTGGCAGGACCATCATCAGTGCCTGCAGTGCGATCAGTACGAATATCGGCGAGAGATCGATTCCACCGATCAGTGGAATCACGCGTTGCACCGGTTTGAGCAGTGGTTCGGCGAGCGAGGAAACCAGTGCGGCGCCCGGGTTGTAGCCGCCCGGACTCACCCAGCTCAGCACGGCGTAAATAATGATCGTCCAGAAGTAGACGGTGAGAATGAGGCGCACGATGCCGAGTACGGTGATGAGCAGTATCGGCACGATGCCGGGCTTGCCGATGCAGCCGAACTGCACGAGGACCACTGTGCCCAGCATCTGCAGGCCGAGCAAGGCCATCAGCGTAGCGCTGTCGAGGCGCCCGATCGGCGGCAACAGGCGCCGCAGCGGCATCACCAGCGGACTCGTCACGCGCAGGATGAACTGCACGAAGGGATTGCGCGTATCGACCCTTGTCCACTGCATCAGCAGGCGCAGGACGAAGACCAGCACATAAAGATCAAATAGTGTGCGCAGGATGAATATCAGCGCGCTCTGCATCGGCTCAGCTCCCCTGTTTGCCCAGTTCCGCCGAACGGTTGCGGGCGGCGGTCAGTGCCTGCTGAACGATACCGGCAAGATCAGCCTGTTCAAATACCCGCAGCGCGGCGGCGGTGGTCCCGCCAGGTGAAGTGACTGCTGCGCGCAGTGCGCCTGGCGTGGTCTGTGTTTCGACCACGACCCGTGCGGCACCGAGCGCGGTCTCGCGGGTCAGTGCGGCGGCCAGATCGGGCGGCAAGCCGAGATCGATGGCGGCGCGTTCCATATGTTCCATGAGCAAATAGAAGTAAGCCGGACCGCTGCCCGATACGGCGGTGACTGCGTCCATCATCGTTTCATCCGGCAGCCACAGCGCCCGGCCGGTCGTGCCTGCGACGTATTCGGCCAGCTGCCGGCCGGCGGCATCCACCGAGCCTGAAGCTGCGAGTGCCGATACGCCGGCGCCGATCGTTGCCGGCTGATTGGGCATGACCCGTACCAGCGGCGTGCCAGTACCCAGCCAGCCGCTCAGTGAACCGAGCGTAATGCCAGCGGCGACCGACATCACGAGCTGGCCGGCGGGTCGCCGCTGGCCGGCGAGCGCGATGGCGACGGCTGGCAGGATTTGCGGTTTGACAGCCAGCACCAGCACCGCTGCGTTCTGCGCCACGGGTGTGTTGTTGGCATCGAGTACGAGACCAGGGTCCATGGCGGCAACCAGTTCGCGCTGTCCGGCATCCGGCTCGGCGATGCAGATGTGCTGCGCAGGATGTCCCGCCTGCAGCAGCCCGCGCACCAGGGCGCGGGCCATGTTGCCGCCGCCAATCAGTCCGATAGTGAGGTTGTGATAGCTCATGTTCGCTCGTCGGGTCGTTCATCTGCAGCGACCGGCCGTGGCCCGAACAGGGCTGTACCGATACGTACCATCGTACTGCCTTCTTCGATCGCCAGCTCAAAGTCATCTGACATGCCCATAGACAGCGTATCGAGCGCGTGGCCGGCGGCTATGAGTTCGTCAAACAACCGGCGTGTCTGCCGGAATTCCATGCGCAACTCCCCTGCGCCCAGGTCCGCATGCGGAATCAGCATCAGACCGCGCAGCCTGAGCCGGGGCAGAACGGCGATCAGCGCCGCCAGTGCGGCCACATCATCGCGCGGACAGCCAGCCCGGAGGGCCGGGCTTCCGCTGGTGCCAGCCTCTGGCTGGATCTGTACGCAGACCTGCAGCTCGCTGCCGTAGTGTGGCCGCTGTGACGACAGGCGTTCGGCAATTTTCGCGGTGGTGACCGTTTGCGCCCAGGCGAAGTTGGCCGCTATTTCCCGGGTCTTGTTGGACTGGATCCGACCGATGAAGTGCCACCGCATGTCACGATGTCCGCCTGCGATCTTCGGCACCGCCTCGCGCAGGTAGTTTTCACCAAACGCCGTCACGCCGGCGGCCCAGGCATCCTGTATGGTCGCCAGATCATGTCCCTTGCTCACGGCCAGCAGGGAGATTGCCTCTGCCGCGCGTCCGGCGCGGGCTGCCGCACGGGTGATGCGCGTCCGTATTTCGCCCAGATGATCCGTGATTGCCGTCACGACCCTGCTACCAAGCTGGCTGTACTATGTTCATCGCCGGATCCGGTTATGGAAACCGTGGGCGCCATGCCCGGCTCCGTACTTACAGATATTTCTGCCGTTCGCTTACGGCTGTTCAGGGCGCTGGGGAAACAGATGGCTGTCGATATTGCGCAACTGCTGGCCTTCGCGGTCAAGAGCAAGGCTTCTGACCTGCATTTGTCGGCAGGTGTCCCACCCATGATCCGGGTGGACGGCGACGTCAAGCGTATCAATATGCCGGCGCTCGCCCACAAGGATGTGCATAGCATGGTCTATGACATCATGAACGACAAGCAGCGCAAGGACTTCGAGGAATTCCTGGAGACCGATTTTTCCTTCGAGATACCCAAGCTCGCCCGGTTTCGTGTCAATGCCTACAACCAGATGCGTGGCGCCGGTGCGGTGTTCCGTACCATTCCGTCAATCATCCAGACGCTGGAAGACCTGAAGGCGCCGCCGATTTTCCGCGATATCTCCATGTATCCGCGCGGCATCGTGCTGGTAACCGGCCCGACAGGTTCGGGCAAGTCCACCACGCTGGCCGCGATGGTCGACTACATCAACGACAACAAGCCCGACCACATTCTCACCATTGAGGATCCCATCGAGTTCGTGCATGAGAGCAAGCGCTGCCTGATCAATCAGCGCGAGGTGCACAGGGACACGCTTGGTTTCAGTGAGGCGCTGCGCTCGGCCTTGCGTGAAGACCCTGACGTTATTCTGGTCGGCGAAATGCGCGACCTGGAAACCATCCGTCTGGCGCTGACGGCGGCAGAAACCGGCCATCTGGTGTTCGGCACCCTGCATACCAGCTCGGCGGCCAAGACCATGGACCGCATCATCGACGTGTTCCCGGCGCAGGAAAAGGAAATGGTCCGGGCGATGCTTTCCGAGTCACTGCGCGCAGTCATTTCCCAGGCGCTGCTGAAGCGTGTTGGCGGTGGCCGGATCGCAGCCCACGAAATCATGATCGGCACCCCGGCGATCCGCAATCTGATCCGCGAGGGCAAGGTGGCGCAGATGTATTCGGCGATCCAGACCGGTGTGAAGGAGGGCATGCAGACGCTCGACCAGTGTCTGCAGGAACTGCTCTCGAAGGGTGTGATTACCAAGGAAGAAGCCCGCTTCAAGGCGCAAAACAAGGACGCTTTCTAGTTCTGCGGAACTGGAGGCTGTCCCGCAAGGAGATTCGGCAATGGAACGCGATGAAGCCACGAAGCTGGTACACACCCTTCTGAAGAAGATGGTGGACAAGAACGGCTCCGACCTGTTCATCACTTCCGGCTTTCCGCCAGCTATCAAGGTCGATGGCGAGATTCATCGTGCTGCCGAGCAGCCGCTCAGCAGTGATGACAGTGCGATCATCGTGCGCTCCATCATGAACGACCGGCAGGCCCGTGATTTCGACGCCACCAAGGAATGCAATTTTGCGATTGGCCCGCAGGGAATCGGCCGTTTCCGCGTCAGTGCCTTCATTCAGCGTGGCGGGGTCGGTGCGGTGCTGCGGCGGATCGTCACCAAGATTCCGACGCTCGAAGAGCTTGATCTGCCGCCGATCATGCAGGAGATTGCGCTGACCAAGCGTGGCCTGGTCATCGTGGTTGGAGCGACCGGTTCAGGAAAGTCCACGACGCTGGCGGCGGTAGTCAACCACCGAAACATGAACACGCGTGGTCATATCGTGACCATCGAGGACCCGGTCGAGTATCTGCATCCGCATGGCCGCTGCGTCGTCACGCAGCGCGAAGTGGGTGTAGACACCGAAAGCTGGCATGCCGCACTCAAGAACACACTGCGTCAGGCGCCGGACGTGATCATGATCGGCGAGATCCGCGATCGTGAGACCATGGAATACGGCATCCAGTTTGCCGAAACCGGACATCTTTGCCTGGCGACACTGCATGCCAACAGTGCCAATCAGGCGCTCGACCGCATCATCAACTTCTTCCCCGAGGAAAAGCGTCAACAGGTGCTGATGGACCTGTCGCTGAACATCAAGGGACTGATTTCGCAACGCCTGATTCCGCGTCTGACCGGCGTCGGGCGTATCGCTGCGATGGAAGTGATGTTGCAGTCGCCGCTGATTTCAGACCTGATCTTCAAGGGCGAGGTCCTGCGTATCAAGGAGATCATGGCCAAGTCCACCCGCATCGGCATGCAGACCTTCGATCAGGACCTGTTCCAGCTGTATGAGAACGGAAAGATCTCTTACGAAGAAGCAATTCGCAACGCCGACTCGAAGAACGAGCTGCGGCTGCGAATCAAGCTGGAGAGCAAGCGTGACAAGCCGGTCGTGGTCGATGATTCCGGCGGCCTGCAGGTTGTCGATGAGAAAGAACGGACCAGGAACATGCGCCACTAGGCGAGCGGTCTCATGAACGTTCAGCCACTCTTCAATCTGATGGTCGAAAAACGGGCCTCCGACCTGTTTCTCACCTGCTTTGCCCCGGTCAAGATCAAGATCGACGGCAAGATCATGCCGGTCAACAAGCTCGAACTCACCCCGCAGATGGTGCGCCAGGCGGCGATGGAGCTGATGACCGGCGAACAGCTCGAGGAGTTCAACCGTGAGCTGGAGATCGACTTCGCGATTTCCAAGCCCGGGCTCGGCCGGTTCCGCGTCAACATTTTTCATCAGCGCAGCAATGTCGCGCTGGTCATGCGCTACATCACCCACGACCTGCCGGACCTCGACGTACTGGGCATGCCGCCGATCCTCAAGGATCTGATCATGTTCAGGCGCGGGCTGGTGCTGATGGTCGGCGCCACCGGTTCCGGCAAATCAACCACGCTGGCCGGCATGATCAATTACCGGAACGAGAAAACCGCCTCACACATCATCACGATCGAAGATCCGATCGAGTATTTGCACTCCAACAAGAAGTCCATCATCAACCAGCGAGAGGTCGGTGTGGATACCAAGTCCTATGCACGTGCACTCAAGAGCGCGATGCGTGAAGCACCGGACGTAATCCTGATCGGCGAGGTGCGCGACCGCGAGACCATGCAGGCTGCGATCGACCTGGCGGGCACTGGCCATCTTGCCGTCGCCACCCTCCATTCGAACAACGCGCCGGAAACGCTGGACCGGATGATCAACCTGTTTCCGGAAGAGCAGCACAGTCAGGTATTCATGGACCTTTCACAGTACCTGCGAGCGATCATCTCGCAGCGGCTGGTGCGCGGCACTGAAGGCCAGCGCGTCGCAGCAGTGGAAGTCATGCTGAATACGCCGCGGATTGCCGAGCTGGTTCAGCGGGGCGATATCAGCAAGGTGAAGGAATCGTTTGCCGACAGCACCGAGCAGGGCATGCAGTCCTTCGATCAGGCGCTGCTAAGGCTGTACAAGGACGGCAAGATTTCAATGGAGGAGGCGCTGGCGAACGCCGATTCCCGCTCGAACCTCGAGGCGCAGATTCACTTTGCGTAGATGGCGGCGCCGTCGAATACCGGGCCGTCTACACATACCCGCTTCATCTGGCGCTTGCCGTCGACCATCACCGGTACGACACAGCCGGCGCATCCGCCGACTGCACAGGCCATGAATTCCTCGACGCACAGCTGGCTGGGCAGGCTGAAGTTCGCCGCGAGCTGATGTACAGCACGCAACATGGGCGTCGGGCCGCAGGCGTAGATGGTCATGGCGGCACGTTCGCCTGTACTGCGAGTTTCCAGCCAGCCGCGGGCGAGATCGCTGACATAGCCTGAATAGCATCCAGGCAGTCCGGCGTTACTGGCCAGCCGCGATGCGATGCCCATTTCTTCGAGCTGCGGCATGCAGGCGCTTGCCGCCGCTGGTATGCCCGGCAAAGGCAGTTGCGCCGTCTCTTGCGCAAATGGGAAGGGGCTTTCGGAGCCGAGAAAGGCCACCGCTGCCGGCTTCGGTGCCAGCGCGCCGGCCAGAAATACCAGTGGCGGAATGCCGACCCCGCCGCCGATCAACACCGCCTGCGGACGGGCCGGATCCGGCCGGAAACCGCGGCCAATCGGGCCCAGCAGATTTACGAGGTCACCCGGTTCGGCACGGCTCAGCGCCGCAAGGCCGGGACCGAGCACCTTGTAGAGCACTTCGATCCAGCCCTCACTGGCGTCGACGCGCATGATCGAGAGCGGGCGGCGCATCGGAATATCCGGATTGCAGCGGACGTGTACAAAAGTGCCGGGGGTAGCAGCGCGCGCGCAGTCCGGGGCATGCAGACGAACGATAAACTGGTTGCCGGGCCAGGCCTGCTGCTCAATGACGCGGGCATCGATGCAGAAGATGGTGCCGCGGTGAGGTCGATCCATACTTCGTCGCTTGTCCGTACTCAGTTGGTGGAAGCGGGTTGGTCCAGCCAGGTCTCGGCGATCACGCAGGCGGCTACGGCATCGACATCGCCGCTGCGTACCTTGCGCTGCCGGATGCCGGAACGTCGCTGGTCGCGGAGCCGGTATTCTGCTTCGGCAGAACTCAGCCGCTCATCCACGCGGATCACCGGCATCTGACAGCGGCTTTCCAGTTCAGCGGCGAAGCGTTCCGCGGCCAATTCGCTGTCGGTGGTTTCGCTGTTGCCGCCACTGTTTATGCGTCGGCCGGGCTCATTATAGGGGACCCCGACTACCAGACACCCGGGAGACCACTCGCGGATCAGCTTTTCAATCTGTGGCCAGTCGGGGACACCGTTGCGGGCGGCGATGGTCATTAACGGTGAAGCGAGACGCGGACTGCGACTGGCCAGCGCGACGCCGATGCGCCGTCCGCCGTGATCGAAGACCAGTGCGCTTGCTGCCGCGCCGCTCAAGGCCGGGGTCTGCTGGCGAGGGGCAAGGACGGGCGGCGCACCAGCGGCAGCTCAGGCATGCCCTGCCTCGGAGCTGATAGTGCTCATATCGATGCCCAGCAGGCGTGCCGACTGCTGCCAGCGCTGCTCGAAAGGCGTATCGAAGATGATGCGTGGCGCGGCCGGTACGCTGAGCCATGCGTTCTGGGCCATTTCCTGTTCGAGCTGGCCGGGACCCCAGCCCGCATAACCGAGCGCGACCACCACGCGTCGTGGACCCTGGCCCCTGGCCATCGCGGTAAGGATGTCCTGGGAGGTCGTGACGCGGATCGCATCGGTCACGGCCAGCGTCGCATCGAAGTGCTGTTCCGCGGTGTCTTCGGCCTGGTGCAGGACAAAGCCGCGTTCCTGGTGTACCGGACCGCCCTGCAGAACGGGTTGCTGTGCCAGCGACGGGTCTGAGGGATTCAGCGACATCTGTTCGAATACGCTGCCCAGATCCAGGTCCAGCGGCCGGTTGATGACGATGCCGAGGGCGCCCTGTTCGCTGTGCTCGCAGATGTAGGTGACGGTGCGGTGAAAATTCGGATCCTGCATCGCCGGCATCGCGATCAGCAGGTGGCCGGTGAGAAAAGAGGTGTCGGTCATGGGTCCAGTATCAGCGCACGGCCGGCCGCCGACAAGAGTCGGCCAGTGCTTGTCTACCAGGTTGCGGCAGTACGGGCACCGACCCGCGATGCGCCATCCGAGAAGCGCCATTCGTAGGCAAAGCGCAGCACGTCATAGTCGTTGCGCAGGGATTCCGGAAATGGCTCGAAGGGTGCGGCCATGCGCAGGATCTCTACAGCTGCCTGGTCCAGGTCGCTCTGACCTGATGAAGTGCGGACTACCACTTCGCGAAGACCGCCGTCGGCATTGATCGCGACTTCGAGTACCGGATAGCTGTCGTTGCCGAAGTCCCGTGTCTCAAAGGGGAAGTGGCGGGTGCCGACAGCCTCAACCTTGCGTTTCCAGATGCTGAGGTAGCTCGCGATACGCGACTCGCGGGTGTTCGCACTGATCAGCAGTTCGCGCGGTTGCGCATCCGGAATCGCGGTCTGCGTGTCGAAGCGGGCGACGAGGTCGGCGGCATGGCTGTCGGCCGGCAGCATGGCCTGCAGAGGCTCGGGCGCACGTTCCGGATCGCCCGTGTCCGGTATCTGCCGAACGGAGTCACTGGCGAGGACGACGGGCTGCGCATCCCGAAAGGGCTGAAAGGCGCCACGCTGCACACTGGTTTCGCCGCCGTCCTGCACCGGACCGAGCCGGTCGGTGGGCAGGGTCTGTCCGGGTGAGGTGCGCACCACGGCATCTGCTGCTGCGTTGCCGGCACCGGCGAGATTTTGCTGGGCCAGCAGGACCGCGCTCTCGGGAGCGGTCCGGTCGGACTGCTCGCGGGTCACGAGTACGACATCCATCGAACTGTCCAGGTCATCCTGCTTCAGGACCGGTGCGCTGAAGGTGATGCCGAGAATCAGAATGCCGTGAAAGAGCGCGGCGAGAAACGCGGTGGAGGACAAGCGGTCGCGCGCGGCGGTGGCTGACCACGCAGTCTGGCCAATACTTCCGGCTTGATCATGCACAGCCTGCATATCCAGAGTCAGCGAGTCCCGGTTGCCCAACGGGTATATGCATGATTATACGCACGCGCCAGCCGGCAATTGGCGCTGCGTCACACTTCAGCCCGGCACTCAGGGACGTTTGCCGTGCCAGTCCAGCTGCGGCAACCGGCCACCGTTCGATTGCCGCAGGCGCTCCTGCATCGCGGGCGTCATCTGCAGTTCGCCGGTGGGGCCGACCAGCAAGGCGTAATCGATGCCCATGTCCTTCACGAGTTGTGGGAAGCGATCCGGGCCGCCCACCATCAGCGCCGTGGAGCTCACATCGGCGAGTTCGGCATCCATCGCAATTACGGTAACGCTGGCTGCTCCGCTCGTCGGCATGCCGCTGCGCGGATCGAGGATGTGGTGATATCGGCGTTCACCTGTCGTATAGGCTCGTTCGTAGTCTCCCGATGTTGACACCCCTTCGCCGGGTGCGAGTTCCAGGGCGGCGTAAACCTGGCGGGTGCCGGGATCGAGCAGGCCGATTCGCCAGCGCCGCGCCGCCTGCTGTGGCCCGGCGGGGCGATCGCCGATGCCGAGCAGGCTGCTGCCGCCGATATCCACCAGTGCATGCCGGATACCATGCTTTTCCAGCCGTTGCCGGGCGCCTTCAAGAGCCGTGCCCTTGGCCATGCCACCCAGGTCGATACACAAGGGTCGGTGACTGCGCAGCGTATTTGCCTCGATCTGCAGATCAGCCACCGAACCCTGACTGTCATGCAGTCTGTTTACCGTGTCAGCAGCAGGCGGGCTGCCGGCCGGATCGATGTTTTCGCCACGGTCAAAGCGCCAGAGTTTCACCAGGGCACAAACGCCCGGATCAAACAGGCCCTCGCTGCTCTTCTGGTACTGGATGGCGCGCAGCACCAGCGGCATCAGAGTGGCGGAGACTTGGGCCGGCTCGCCGCGGCTCAGCGCAGCATTCACCCGGGCGAGTTCGCCGTCGCCGAAGGCATACCAGTCGCGGCCGATTTCCTGAAAGTAGCGCTCGATGTCGTCCATGGCTGCGGTGGCACGCGCCGGATCGGCGGCCAGGATTTCGATGCGTACCGGACTGGCGAAGGCATCGAACTCGCGAATCGTTGGAGTCACTATGCTGTCATCGCACCGCGCACCGGTGGCGAACAGGCCGCACAGGGAAAGCATCAGGGCTGCAAGGCGCATCCGGGGTTCCTTGTCGTGCGATGCCGCGTCGTCTTCAGGCCCGCGACTGCAGCCGGCTGTCGATGGCGTCGAACAGCTCGCCGGCGACATCGAGTCCGCCGAGTTTCTGCAGTTCGCGGATACCGGTCGGACTGGTGACGTTGACCTCGGTCAGGTAGTCGCCGATCACATCAAGGCCGGCAAAGACCACGCCGCGCTTGCGCAACTCCGGCCCTACCTCGGCGCAGATCCAGCGATCGCGTTCAGTCAGCTCCCGCAACTCGGGCTGCGCACCCATCACCAGGTTGCCGCGGTGGTCATCTTCCGGAGGAATGCGGGCCAGTGCATGACTGACCGGCTTCCCGTCGATCAGGATGATGCGCTTGTCGCCCTGCAGGATTTCCGGAATATACCGCTGGGCCACGGCGTGCCGGGCACCTGAGTCAGTGAGCGTCTCGAAAATGACATTGGCGTTGTTGTCGCCGTGGCTGAGGACGAAGATCGAGCGGCCACCCATGCCGTCCAGGGGCTTGACCACGATCTTCCTGTGTTCAGCGAGAAACGCCCGCATGTCGGCCATGGAGCGGGTGATCAGGGTGTCCGGGCAACATTGCGGAAAGCAGGCGGTAAAGGCCTTTTCATTGATGTCCCGCAGGCTGGCCGGCCGGTTCACGACCAGTACCCCGGCCTGCTCGGCCCGTTCGAGGATATAAGTGGTGTAGATGTACTCCATGTCGAAGGGCGGGTCTTTGCGCATCAGCAGCAGACCAAGCTCGGTGAGAGGCATTTCGACCCCTGTACCCAGTTCAAACCAGTCCATCTTGCTGTCGGTCACCCGCAAGCGGCGCCCGGTGCCCAGTGGCTCGCCATTGCGCAGGCGCAGGTCGCTCTGCTCGAAGTACCAGAGTTCATGGCCACGGCGCTGGGCCTCGATCAGCATCGCCAGCGTGCTGTCCTTGGCCGCCGCGATCCCGGTGATCGGGTCCATCACTACGCCCAGACGCTGCTTGGCCATCCATGTACTCCGTGCTTAGGTAAAACCGGTTCCGCTGCAATCGCGGATATTTCTGTCAGCTTTTGCGACGCCGTGCCTATTCTGGCGTGTGCGTGCTGAAATGGCACGAAGGGCCGGAGTATTATCGGTCCCGGATTTGGCCCTGATCACAGTGGGTGTGTATCAGGTCCGCTGCTTCGTCTTTTCATTCGGACTGCTGGCAGGCCGCGGATTATCCTGCGGGTATGCGTGGCCGGCACATGACGGTTATGTTAAAAGTTCAGTCTGTGGCGCCGACCACTGGCATGGAGATACACGTGACGGATAACGCCGCCCAGGAGTTGCACGGGCTCAAGGTGCTCGTCATCGATGACAGCAAGACTATCCGGCGCACCGCCGAGACCCTGCTCTCGAAAGAGGGCTGCACGGTCTATACCGCAGTCGATGGCTTCGACGCGCTGGCCAAGATCGCCGATTACCGGCCGGACATCATCTTCGTCGACATCATGATGCCGCGCCTCGATGGTTATCAGACCTGTTCGCTGATCAAGCACAACCGCACCTTCCGCCAGACGCCGGTGATCATGCTGTCCAGCAAGGATGGCCTGTTTGACCGTGCGCGCGGGCGCATCGTCGGTTCCGAGCACTACCTGACCAAACCGTTTACCAAGGATGAGCTGCTTGGCGCAATTACGCGTCAGGTTGCCCGCTGACAGCACTGCTGAGGAGTTGCCATGGCACTGGTGCTGATTGCTGATGACTCACCGACTGACCAGCATGTGCTGGTGAGCGCGCTCGAGAAGCACGGCTTCGAGACGCTGATCGCCAAAGACGGACAGGAGGCGATCCGGCTTGCCGGAGAGCGTTCGCCGGATGTGATCCTGATGGATATCGTCATGCCCGGCATGAACGGCTATCAGGCCACGCGCCGGCTGGCGCAGGACCCGGCTACCGCATCGATACCGATTCTGATCGTTTCCACCAAGACCCAGGAAGTCGACCGCATCTGGGGCCTGCGCCAGGGAGCGGTGCAATATCTGACCAAGCCGGTATCTGAAGAGGAACTGGTAGCGGCAGTGCGTGCCGTGCTGGGCTGATGGCTGTCGCCGCGCAGGACAGCCTCAGGGCACTAAAGGATCATCCTTTTGATCTGCTGTGCGAGATGGAGCGCCGCAGCCGGGTTGCGGCAGCAGGGGCTCATGGCCATGACGTCAACCTTGAGGAGTGGGTGGGCGTAGGCTTCCGGCTGGGACGGGAACGCTTTGTCGTGCCGCGTGACGAGGTTCGTGAAGTACTGATGGTGCCGCCGGCAGTAACCCGGGTGCCGGGGGCCAGGTCCTGGGTCAAGGGGCTGGCCAATGTACGCGGGCACCTGCTGCCGCTGGTCGATTTGCGCGAGTTTCTCGGTTCCGGTGTCGGCGGCAGCGAACGCAGTGCCCGGGCGCTGGTGATCAACAGCGATGAATACCCGGTCGGACTGATCGTCGATGAAGTATTTGGTTTCCGCCGCTTTCTGGATAGCGAAATGAACCTGGAAGTGCCTGAAACGGTGATCCGCGCTGACCGGTTTCTGGACGGCTGTTTCCGGCGTGCGGATGAAATCTGGCCGGTGTTCAGCCTGTCGAAGCTGCTGGACGCGCGGGATTTCCAGCGTGCCGCAGGCGAGTAATACGGAGCGAATCAACTGATGACAGAACAAACTGATGGAATGCGGCTGTTTCCCGCCCTGGGTGCCGCACTGATCGTGGTGCTCGTTGGCTGCCTCGCGCTGCTCCTGCTCCGGCCAGCTGCGCTGACTGCCTCGGGCAGTGCGGGCGGGTCGCCGCTGGCTGAGGCTCACACGGCTTACAGCCTGGCTGCCGGTGCGATGCGCGGTGAGGCTAAAGCATTCGCCGGGTTGGCGACGGTCAGCAAGCAGCTCAAGGCAGCTGACACCAGCGGTCTCGACAGCGACACGCGGCGCAACCTGGCCCGCATCAGCGCCAGCCTCGGTACGATCGAAGCCGGCCGCAGCGAATTGCTGGCCCTGCGCGCTGCCGCCGACCGCCTCGATCGCACGGTGCCGCGACTCACTGCCCACATCGACGCCCTGCAGGCCAACCCGGCATTGCGTAACCAGCCGGCCACCATCGCCCAGCTCGAACGCGTTCGTGTGCTGGCCGATAGCCTCCGGCGCGACCTGCGTGGCCTGTCCCAGGGCTCGGTAAAAGCAGCGGCCCAGAGTTCCACCATGCTCGATTCCGACATGGCGATCACCCAGGTGCTTGAGGGTCTGGCAGAAGGCAATGCAGAACTCGGCCTGCGTGCGCTGACCGGTACCGAAGCGATCCGTGCTCTGGACGGCTTGCGCAAGGAGAGCGCTGAACTCAGCAAGACGCTGCGCGATGTGCTGGCCTCTGGCGACCGGCTTGGCGCGCTGCGTCAGTCGATGGAGCAGCTCGATACGCTGGTGGGGGCCTTGCCGGTCGGTGCGGGCAGCCCGGCAAAGGGCTCGACGCTGGGTCTGGCGGCAACCATCACTGCGGCATTGCTTGCGCTTGGCATCGCCCTGGCACTTGCCATGATCTGGATTTACCGTCGCGTTGCCGATACGGGCCGGGCAGCTGCACGCCAGACTGCCCAGAATGAACGCAACCAGCAGGCCATCCTGACCCTGCTGGACGAGATGAGCAGCCTGGCGGACGGCAACCTCACCGTGCATGCCACGGTGACCGAGGACATCACGGGTGCGATCGCGGACTCGGTGAACTACGCAATTGAGGCGCTGCGTGAGCTGGTTACGACCATCAACGAAAGCGCGATCCTTGTCGACGGCGCAGCCCGGCAGACCGAGGGCTCGGCCCGGCAGCTCGCTGCGGCCAGCGAAGCGCAGTCCAAGCAACTCGAGTCGGCCTCACGGGCAATCAACCGCATGGCCTCATCCATTGAAGAAGTCTCGGGCAATGCCGAACGCTCATCCGATGTGGCCCGCCATTCAGTAGATGTGGCGCACAAGGGCGGCGACGCCGTACGGCGCACCATCGAGGGCATGAACGCGATTCGCGAGACGATCCAGGAGACATCCAAGCGTATCAAACGGCTCGGCGAGAGTTCCCAGGAGATCGGCAACATCGTCGAGCTCATCAATGATATCGCCGACCAGACCAACATCCTCGCGCTGAACGCCGCGATACAGGCTTCGATGGCCGGTGAAGCCGGTCGTGGATTTGCGGTGGTGGCGGACGAAGTGCAGCGGCTGGCAGAACGCTCGGCCAATGCGACCCGCCAGATCGAATTTCTGGTGCGGACAATTCAGGCTGATACCAACGAAGCGATCGTCTCGATGGAACGCAGTACGACCGACGTGGTCGGCGGCGCACTGCTGGCTGAAAACGCCGGTGCAGCGCTTGAGGAAATCGAACAGGTGTCCAACCAGATCGCGGCCCTGGTGCAGAACATATCGAGTTCGGCGCGCGAACAGGGCAAGGCGGCTTCAGCCGTGACCCGCAGCATGGATGTGCTGGAGGAGATCAACGCCGAGACTGCAGCGAACACCAGTGCCACCACCAGCGCCATCAGCAAGCTTGCAGAACTGGCCACCCAGCTGCGCCGTTCGGTAGCCGGCTTCCGCCTGCCGCCCGTTGCGGCGCTGGCCCAGCAGGGTACATCGGCAGCGCCAGCGGAGGTATCGACTGCAGATGCCGCGCGTGGCGGAGCGCCACACTTTGCCGAGCCGGTGTCCTTCGCGAGCAAACGTACGGCCTGACCGGTGTCCGCCCTGCCCGAGCGCAACGCAACTGACGATCCGGCTCCCCAGCCGTTGCAACTCGTGGGCGGCGAGTTGGCCATCACGCTGAACGATGCGCGCGCGGTACTTGAACAGTTTGCCGAGGGCGAAGGCAGTCCGCAGTTGCTGGAGCGGTGTGCAGCGTTGCTGCATACCGCGCGCGGCGTACTGCAGATCACCGAGACCTGGGGCGCAAGCCTGCTCGCCGAGGAGATGGAGCAGACCTGCAGGTACCTGCTGAAGCACAGACGCGACGGTCAGACTGAAGACGGTATCGTGGCGCTGTCGCGGGCTGCAGTACAGTTGCCTGGCTATGTAGATCGCATCCGTGACGGTAGCCGTGACGTGCCGCTGGTGCTGCTGCCGCTGCTCAACGATCTGCGCGCCGCCCGCGGTCGGCCGCTGCTGTCCGAGAGCACCCTGCTGTTGCTCAATATCGCGCCCGGAGCGATGAGCGAGCCGATCGCGCCGCCGCGCGCACCTTCGGGCGAAGATGCCACCTTGCTGGCGAAGAATCTCCGCCCACGCTTTCAGCTGGCACTGCTGGGCTGGATTCGCGGTGATGCGGGCAGCGATACGCTGGCCAGGCTCCAGGACGTTGCCGGCCGTCTCGAGGCGGCATCATCCAGCGAAGTAGTCCATCAGCTCTGGTGGGTGGTCGGTGGAGTGCTCGAGGCGCTTGCCGATGGCGGACTCGAGGCCGGTGTATCGGTAAAGCGCCTGATCGGCCAGGCGGACCGCGAAATGAAGCGGTTGCATACGCTCGGTGAGCAGAAGTTTGCCGCACAGCCACCAGTCGAACTGGTCAATAACCTCCTCTACTACGTCGCCCGCGCCACAAGTACCGGCTTGCGGGTGGCGGCGATCCGCGAGGCGTTCAGCCTGTCGGGCCTGATTCCCGGCGACGAGCAGGTGGAATCCGCACGTCAGAGCTTGTCGGCACCGAGCGCCAAGCTGATGCAGACGGTGTCGGGCGCAATCCGGGAGGACCTGGCGCGCGTCAAGGACGTCCTCGACATCTACGTGCGTACCGGCATGGAGCGCGTCGAGGAGCTTGCCCCGCAGGTCGAGTTGCTTAAAAAGATCGGCGATACGCTCGGCGTACTCGGCCTAGGCGAGTTGCGCGAGATCGTCCAGGTGCGGCGCGCAGAACTCGAAGAACTGGTTGCCGGGCGCGGGCGGCCGGACGAATCGATACTGGTGACGATGGCTACGGCCTTGCTCGAGGTCGAGGATCGCATCGAGCCCCTGTTGATCGGCATGATCAGCCCCGACGCCGCCACAGCGGACGATGCCGGCGGGAGCAAGCAGGATCCCGGACAGCAGCTCGTTACCCAGGCGGTGATGCGTGAGTGTCTGGCCAACCTGATGCGTGTGAAGGAAGCCATCAGCGTGGTGACCGAGCGCGCTGGCGATGGCGGCGCACTGGACGCGATTCCGACACTGCTGCGCGGGATTACCGCCGCGTTGCTGATCGCCGAGCGCGAGCCGGCCGCACGGATCGCGGAACGTATCGCGGCCGCGGCCTCTGAGGTCGTGCAGCGCGGTACCGGTCCGGAGGCTCGTGCGGCGCTCGAGCGCCTGGCTGACGCGATCGTCAGCCTTGAGTACTACATGGAGACGATCCAGGCTGGCCGGCGCGAGCCCGACTGGATGCTCGACAACGCGAGCCGCAGTCTTGATGCCCTGACGCTGCCGGAAATATCCGCGCCGGCCGGCAGCGAAGACCTGCCTGCCACACAGGTTATATCGCCGCCATTTGCGCCGGAAACAGCTCAGCCGGTCTGGACGGGACCATCTGCCGATCGTCCGGTGGTTGCCGATCCTGGTGATGGCATTGATCCGGAGATCCTCGAACTGTTTATCGAGGAAGCACGCGAGGCTATCGAGTCGATTAATAGCAATTTCCCGCGCTGGGCGCTCGATGACGGCGAGCTGGAACCATTGCAGACCGTCCGGCGTGCCTATCACACGCTGAAGGGCAGCGGCCGGATGGTCGGCGCCGAGCTGATCGGCGAGTACTGCTGGAGCATCGAGCACCTGCTCAACCGGCTCATCGACGGTACGGTGCTGAACTCCCAGCCGCTGAGTGCCTTTCTGCAGCGGGCGAATATCGCGGTTGCCGAACTGCTCGAGCAGCTTGAAGTCGGTACCGAGCCCTCCAGTGATATTGCGGCGCTGATGGCGGAAGCCGAGGCGCTGGGTCGGCCGGCGGCTGCGCCGGAGCCCGAGCAGCCAGCCGACAGCAGTGACGCGACTGAAGTGCTGCCCATCCCCTCGATTGAAGCCGCGCTGGGTCGTCGGAAGGCGCCGGTTCCTGCAGAAGAGCCGGAGCTCGGACCAGTCGACGCGACGATGGTCGCGACACACATATCCATGAGTCCACCGGGCATCGACCCGGTGCTGCTCGATATCCTGTCGCGCGAAGTCGCGGCACATCTGTCGGTGCTCCGGGAGTTCGTGGCCGCCGGCAGCGAATCGCTGCGTCAGCCGCTGCCCGAGGATGTGTTCCGTGCCTGTCATACCCTGCACGGAAATCTGACCATGGCCGGCGTTACAGCGGCGGTCGATGTGGCGGAGTTGCTCAACGATCTGGTCGGCGTGCTGTACGCGGGTCATCTGGCGGCTGATCAGGCTGTACTCGATGCATGTGGTGAAAGCACCGAGGTGGTGGCCGCGATCATCGCGCAGTTGAGCGACCCGGACCATGCGGTGCCCGATGCGACGGCATTGAAGGCAAGTCTGCAGCAGCTCGCCGTCACAGCCGCCGAACGTGCGGCCGCGCAGTCTGATGAACCGGCCGATGGCGGTACGGTATCCATGCAGTTGCCGGTCATCACCGGAACCGGGCTGTTTGATGTTTCGCCCGAGCTGGCGGAGATCTTTGCCGGTCAGGACGCTGGCGCCGAAGCCGGACCGGAAGTTGAGCCGGAACCGGAACATGAGCCTGAGCCTGAGCCTGAGCCTGAGCCTGAGCCTGAAGTGGAGCCCGAACCGGTATCACAGGCTGACAGCGCCGATGCCGGTACCCCTCTGACCGCCACGCTGGCCGGCTTCGATGAAGAGGTCGCGGCAATCTATGCCGAGGAAGCCAGCGAGATTCTCGAGGTCTGCGATCAGGCCCTGGCGCGGCTCTCCGCCGGTCAGGACCAGGATCACGCTCTGGCAGAACTGCAGCGCGGTCTGCATACGCTCAAGGGCGGCGCCCGCATGGCCGGGTTGTTCGCCATGGGCGACCTCAGTCACGAGCTTGAAACCCTGCTGACCCGGGTGAGCGACGGTCTGCTGCCGAACAACGACGCCACCTCTGCGCTCGTCCGGTCTGCCTTCGACGAACTGCATGCGCTGCGCGATGCGATACCGGCCGGTGCAGTCACGGCGCCACCGGCGATGCTCATGGCCCGGCTGGCGGCGGCCTTGCGCGGCGAATTTGCCGATGAGTCGGCAATGCCGCCGGCTGAAGAGTCGGCCCTTGCGCCGTCGGAGGCCGGGCTTCCCGCGCAGCCCGTCGAAGAAGAAGCTGTCGGGGAAGAACAGCTGGCAGCTGGAGAGCAGCCGGTTGAAGACCTCGGTGAGCCCCTCGATTTCGATCTGGAAGCCGACCTCAATGAGGTGCTGGCTACCGATACCGGGCTGCACTTCGAACTGCCGCCGGCTGAAGCAGATGCGCCGTTTGCAGAGGAAGCGCCGGCTGACGAAGAGATGCTGGCCGGGGAATCCGCCGAAGATTCCGGTGCGGTCATTGCCGGGCCTGCCGTGCCGCCTCCGGCGCTGGAACGGCTGGGCGAACTGGCCAGGGAGCTTGAGGCACCGCCGGTACGTCAGCCCATCACCGAGCCGCCGCTGCCGCGGCCGGCACAGTCGCCGCGCACGGTCGAGCCCAGGGATTTCGCACGTGTCGATTCCGGTCTGCTCGAGCAGTTACTCAACGGTGCTGGCGAGATCAGCATCGCCAACGCGCGCCTGACCCAGCAGCAAGCGCAGATACAGTTCAATCTGGAGGAGCTCAATCAGACGGTGGTGCGGCTGCGTGATCAGCTGCGCAAGCTCGAGATCGAGACCGAGGCGCAGATCCTGTACCGGCACCAGGCGGAGACGGAGCGCGAAACCGGATTCGATCCGCTGGAGCTTGATCGCTACTCGACGATCCAGCAGCTGTCGCGCGCGTTGGCCGAGACCGCCAATGACGTCAGCAGTCTCAAGGACCTGTTGCAGAACGTCAGTGCCGATGCGGAAGGCCTGCTCGTGCAGCAGGCCCGGACCACCACTGAGTTGCAGGACGGCCTCATGCGTACGCGCATGGTGCCCTTCGATCAGCACGGTTCGCGGCTGGCGCGCCTCGTGCGGCAGACGGCCAAGGAGCAGGGCAAGCTCGCAGAACTCAGCATCGCCGGCAGTGGCGACCTCGACCGCCAGGTGCTGGAGAAGATGCTCCCGCCCTTCGAGCACATGCTGCGCAACGCCGTGATCCATGGCATGGAGTCACCGGCAGAGCGCGAGATCCTCGGCAAGCCGGCAGCCGGTGCCATCCGGATTGCGATCCGGCGCGAAGGCGCTGAAGTGGTCATCGATATTGCTGACGACGGCCGTGGCCTCGACATCGCAGCGATCCGCCGCAAGGCCATTGACCTGGGTTTCGTCAGCAGCGACACACCGTTGACCGACGAAGAGGCGATGCAGTTCATCCTGCGCTCGGGCTTCAGTACTGCGGACCAGCTGACCCAGGCCGCCGGCCGTGGTATCGGCATGGATGTGGTCGCGAACCAGGTGGCCAAACTCGGCGGTACGCTGTCGATTGCCTCGCGGCGCGGGCTGGGTACGACCTTCAGCCTGCGCCTGCCGTTTACGCTGGCCGTTACCCAGGCACTGATCGTGCGCACCGGATCCGAGCTGTA
>CAYJPG010000005.1:49359-64895 GCA_964371995.1 uncultured Chromatiaceae bacterium
CTGTATGCGCTGCCGCTGCCGACGGTCGAGGGCATCATCCGCATCGGCCGCGGCGAGTTCAACGAGCGCATGCTGCAGGCCGAGCCCGCCATCGACTATGCCGGCCAGCGCTATTTCTTCCGCCATCTCGGCCAGTTCCTCGGTCTTGGACCATCGCGTCTGCCTGATGAGCAGGACCGGATCTCGATCATCCTGGTCCGTGCCGGTGACAACTCAACTGCGCTGATCACCGACGAGATGCTCGACAGCCGCGAGATCGTCGTCAAACCGGTCGGCGCACTGCTGGCAACGATCCGCGGCGTATCCGGTGCGACGATCCTCGGCGACGGACGGATCGTCGTGATTCTCGATGTGGGCGCGCTGGTGCGTTCGGCGCGGCCGGCGCCCGACATGCCGGCACCGGTGGTGGTGCCGGAGTCCACGCAGCCTCTGGCGCTGGTCGTCGATGATTCGATCACCATGCGCCGCGTGACCCAGCGCCTGCTCGAGCGCAACGGCTTTCGGGTGCTGACAGCCAAGGACGGTGTCGAAGCCGTGAGCTTGCTGCAGGATCACCGTCCGGACATCATCCTGCTCGACGTCGAGATGCCGCGCATGGACGGCTACGAGTTTGCGCGCCATGTGCGCAACAATGCCGATACCGTGAATGTGCCGATCATCATGGTCACCTCGCGCGTCAGCGAGAAGCATCGCGCCCGGGCCATCGAGATCGGCGTGAATGATTACCTGGGCAAGCCCTATCACGAGCGTGAGCTGATGGAAGCCGTCCAGCAGCAGCTGGCGTCGGTCTGAGCGCACAGACGATGAGCAGCGCGAACGATGAGATCTACAGTCTGCTGGTGCCGCTGAACCAGAAGCGGCTGATCCTGCCGAGAGCCTGCGTTTCTGAAGTGATCCGCTATGCACCGCTGCAGGCCGGCGATGCCGCGCACCCGGACTGGCTGCGCGGCATGATCAGCTGGAACGGCAAGCACATACCGGTGATCTCCTTCGAAGAGCTAGCCGGCCTCACGCCGGGCGCAATCGGCGGCCGCACGCGCGTGGCGATCATCGCCTCGATCACCGGACGTCTTTCAGCCGGCCACTTCGGTGTGCTGACCGAGGGCTTCCCGCAGCTGGTGCGGGTGAATCGCGAAGTGATCCAGCCGGCAGTCAGTTATCCGTGGCCAGACTACGGGCCGGTGATCTGCCAGATCCGCATGATCAACGAGTACCCGCTGATCCCCGATATCGAAGTGATCGAGGACATGCTGGAGGAAGCTGCGAAGCCGGGGCCGGTCCCGTTGTCCTGAACTCAGCTGTTCCGCTCACCCAGGTCACCACGCGCATACTGCAGGATGCTGAGCGCCGCCAGCGGTGCGGTTTCGGTGCGCAGGATGCGTGGCCCGAGCCGCAGCCGGCCGAAACCTGCCTGTGTCAGCGCCATGCGCTCGTTTTCAGTGAAGCCGCCCTCGGGTCCGATGGCCAATGCGATGTGTCGGCAATCTGTCGGCAGCGCTGTGAGGGTGCTATCCCCGTCCGGGTCCAGCATCAGCCCGGTGGTTCCGCTCTCCAGGCTGGCGAGCGCGGCGGCGAGTTCCATCGGCTCGCGCACTTCCGGAACGATCGACCGCCCGCACTGTTCACAGGCGCTGATCACGATACCTTGCCAGTGGCGCTGCCGGGCCGCACTGCGTTCCTTGTCCAGCTTTACGACGCTGCGCCCGGTGAGGACCGGCTGGATCAGGCTGACGCCGAGTTCGGTGGCTTTTTGTACCACCATGTCCATGCGGGGGCCGCGCGCGACGCCCTGGAGGAGGATCAGCTGCAGCGGCGATTCACGATCCACCGGTTGTCCCGCACCGATCAGGACCGTCACGCCCTTGCGGGCCGGGGCCACGATCGTCGCCGCATAGTCCATGCCGGTGCCATCGAACAGGGTGATAGGATCGCCGGCAGTCAGCCGCAGCACGCGCGTAACGTGGGTGGTGGCGGGTTCCGAAAGCAGCTGCGTCGCACCTGTCTGCAGGGTTTCGGCTGAATAGATACGGGGACGTTGCATGGCGCGATTATCACCGATCAGCAAGGTAAAGCAGGCGCGCAAGCGCCGGCCGGCCCTGCGGGTCGATGCCGGTACCGGCCTGCTGCGCGGCGCGACGCAGCTGGCCTCGCCCAATTGCGATGCGCGCCCGCCTGGCATGGTGCCGGAACTCATCGTCGTCCATGGCATCTCCCTGCCGCCCGGTGAATTTGGCGGTCCGTGGATCGACCATCTGTTCTGCAATACGCTCGATCCGGCTGCGCATCCGGCTTTCGGCGAGCTGGAAGAGCTGCGTGTATCGAGTCACTTGCTGATCCGCCGCGATGGCGAAGTCATCCAGTACGTTCCGCTCGATTGCCGGGCCTGGCATGCCGGGCGGTCGCGCTTCGCTGGCCGCGACAACTGCAATGATTTTTCGGTCGGCATCGAGCTGGAAGGTACCGATGAGCAGCCCTATACGACTGCGCAGTACCAGCGCCTGTGTGCGACCATAAAGGCATTGCGTCGCGGGATTCCGGCGCTGGCCAAAGCGCCGGTCGTCGGCCACTGCGATATCGCGCCGGGACGCAAGACCGATCCCGGTCCCACCTTCGACTGGCTTCGTCTGGAACGATTACTTGCCCGCCGCCGGTAAACTGATGTCATGAACTTTCTAGCGCTGTTGCTGGGTCTCGCCACGGAGCGGATGCTCACGCACCTGTTTCACCTGCGCGAATTTCACTGGCTCGATCCGCTGTTCGACCGGCATCTGCGCCGCTTGCGCAAGGCGCGCAGCTGGCTGGCTGTCAGCCTGACGCTGGTGCTGACGCTGCTGCTGGTAGCACCGGTCGCCGCCGCCTCGCTGCTGCTGTGGGATGAGCTGCTGCGGATTCCGTACTTCCTGTTTGCTGTCGTCGTGCTGCTGTTCTCGCTCGGTCCGCGCGATCTCGACGACGAAGTGGAGGACTATCTTGTTGCGCTGGAGGCCGGCGATGCAGATACACAGCGCCAGGTGGCTGAAGAATTGCTGGAGCGTTCGCCACCGGAATCGCCGAATACATGTCACGAGGCGGTAGAGCGTGCGATCTACACGCAGGCCAACAACCGCATGTTTGGCGTCATTTTCTGGTTCCTGCTGCTGGGTCCGACCGGTGCATGGGCATTCCGCGTGGTCGACCTGATGAGGCATCGGGTCGAGGTGCGGGCGGCCGGCAAGGGCGCCGGCGACACCATGATGGGCGAGGCGCCGGCGGCGATGGGTGAAGCGGTGCGCACCCTGCACGGCGTGCTGGCCTGGGTTCCGTCGCGCCTGTTGACGCTCGGCTATGTGCTGGCCGGAAATTTCGAGGAAGCCATGTCGGGCTGGCGCAACGGCGGGCGTGAGGTGACGCTGCCTTTTGCTGAAGGTACGAATGAGGTCGTCGCCCGGGTCGGCATCGCGGCATCCGGCCGCGTGACCCTGGATGTGGGCAACGCCGCAGAAGCACTGGACCGGATCAGGGCGGCGCGCAGCCTTGTGATGCGCACGCTGTGGATGATCTGGTGTCCGGTGATTGCCGTTCTGACGTTATATGACTGGCTTATCTAGCGAGGCCCGTCGCCGGCTGATGTCGATCTTGCTGCTGGCCGGGGCTTGCGTAGTGGCCAGCTGCGACGGTGGCAGTGTGCGCGGTCCCACCGGATCGCCCGAGGGACCGACGGTGCGCATCGTGACGCTGTCGCCGCACCTGGCTGAACTCGTGTACGCGGCCGGGGCCGGTCGACAACTGGTCGGTGCCGTCGAATACAGCGATTATCCCCCAGCGGCCCGGCAGGTGCCGCGGGTCGGCGATGCCTTCCGGGTGGATCTCGAAGCCATCGCTGCCGTGCGACCAGACCTAATACTCGGCTGGCCCAGCGGCAATTCGCAGACCGTGCTCGACCGTCTGCGCCGGCTCGGTTATCGCGTCGTGGATCTGGAACCGCACACGCTTGACGATATCGGGCGGCACATCCGCCTGATCGGCGCGGCGGCCGGTACGGAAGAGGTGGCCGATCGCGCTGCCGTTGACTGGGATAGCGGGCTGGCTGCGCTGCGCAGCCGGTACGGGAAGCTGGCGCCGGTCAGCGTGTTTTATCAGATCGCGCCGCAGCCGCTGGTCACCGCCACTGGCAGCCACTTCATCGGTGAGGCAATCCGGCTCTGTGGCGGTATCAATGTCTTTGAGCACCTGGCGGCACTTACGCCAGTGATCAGTCAGGAGGCAGTGATCGCCGCTGCGCCGGAGGTGATCGTTGCGGCCGACTTTGAGCCGGGACCGGCCAGTGCGGCGGATGCTTCGCCGCTGCAGATGTGGCGATCCTGGCCGGGATTGCCCGCCAGCGCACTGGACGGGCTGTTTGTCATCGATCCGGGTCTGCTCAACGTGCCTGGCCCGCGCATGGTCCGCGGCATCGCCGAGCTCTGTGCGGATATCGATGCGGTTCGCCAGAAAATGGGAGCGCACACATCGCTGCTGCCGGCACAACGCTGAGTCTCTCGGCCTTCTCGTCGGCCGGCTGCGTGCGCGGGCTGAGTGTAAGCCTCGATCGCGGCGCGGACCGGAGTCTCTGCCTGCGCTACCGCCTGGATGCCGATCCGGACCGACTGCGCTTGCCGGCGCTGATCAGTGATCCGGGACGCGCTGATGAACTTTGGCGTCACACCTGCTTCGAGGTATTTGTTGCAGGACACCAGTCAACGGCCTATCGCGAGTTCAATTTTTCACCGTCAGGCGAGTGGGCAGCCTATGCGTTCACAGAGTACCGTGTCGGCATCACACCGCTGGAGCTGCGCCACGCACCGGCACTTCAATGGCAGCGCGAGGCCGCTCAGCTGGAACTCATCGCAACACTGCCTGCAGATGCGCTGATTAGCGATAAAAAGGGCATGCGGATCGCCCTGTCTGCCGTGATCGAGGAACAATCCGGCACAATCACCTGGTGGGCGCTGAACCATCCGGTCGGGCAACCGGATTTTCATCATCCTGAATCCTTTGTCCTGGAACCCTGAAGCAGGCACATCATGAAACTTGGCATAGACCGCTTGCTGGGCGATGGCTCGCTGCAGAAAGAATTGCGCGGCCGTCGGCTTGCCCTGCTGGCACATCCGGCATCGGTGACGGACCGGCTGGTACACAGCCTGGATGCGCTGATGGGCATCGACGGTCTGCGGGTGACCAGCGCCTTCGGCCCCCAGCACGGGCTGCGCGGCGACAAGCAGGACAACATGGTCGAGTCGCCGGACTTTGTCGATCCGGCCCACGGCATTCCCGTCTTCAGCCTGTATGGCGAGGTGCGCAGGCCAACAGCCGCGATGCTGGGGAGCTTCGATGTGCTGCTCGTCGATCTGCAGGACCTGGGTTGCCGTATCTATACCTTCCTGACCACGCTGCGCTATGTGCTCGAGGACTGCGCGCGTGCTGGCAAATCCGTGTGGTTGCTCGACCGGCCGAATCCCGCTGGACGCCCGGTCGAGGGGCTGACGCTACGCGAAGGCTGGGAGAGTTTCGTCGGTGCCGGCGCCCTGCCGATGCGTCATGGCATGACGCTCGGCGAGCTGGGTCAGTGGTTTGTGCGCACGCTGCGCCTCGACCTCGATTTCCGCGTGATTGCCATGCAGGGCTGGAATCCCGACGCGGCGCCTGGCTATGGCTGGCCGATTGGCGAGCGCAGCTGGATCAATCCCAGTCCCAATGCGCCGAACCTTTCGATGGCGCGCTGCTATGCCGGTACGGTCATGCTCGAAGGCACGACGCTTTCAGAGGGGCGCGGCACGACCCGGCCGCTGGAGCTGTTCGGTGCACCAGGTCTAGATGCAGATGAGCTGCTGAAAAAAATGCAGCAGCTCGCCCCGGACTGGTTGCGGGGCTGCAGGCTGCGCAGCTGCTGGTTCGAGCCCACCTTTCAGAAGCATGCCGGCCAGCTCTGCGGCGGTATCCAGATTCACGTCGACGATCCGGCCTATGAACATGCCAAGTTCCGGCCGTGGCGTCTGCAGGCGCTGGCTTTCAAGGCGCTGCGCAGTCTGCAGCCGGAGTACCCGCTGTGGCGCGAGTTTGCCTATGAATACGAAACCGACCGGCTGCCGATCGACTTGATCAACGGCAGCGAGTTGTTGCGCCAGTGGGTTGATGACCCGCAGGCAAGCGCTGGTGACCTCGATGCCCTGGCGGCGCGCGACGAAGCGGCGTGGCGCGAAGTGCGGCAGGACTTCCTGCTGTACTGATCAGGCCTGGCCCCGCAGCTGCTCGACGATGGCCGGATTCTCCAGCGTGGAGATGTCCTCCGTGATCTCCTCATCGCGTGCTATTGAGCGCAGCAGGCGTCGCATGATTTTTCCGGAGCGCGTCTTCGGCAGGTTGTCGGCAAAGCGGATGTCGTCCGGTTTGGCGATGGCGCCGAGTTCCTTGCCGACGAAATCGCGCAGTTCCGCTGCCAGCTTTTCAGCCTCTGCGCCCGTCGGTCGCACGCCGCGACAGACGACGTAGGCGAAGATCGATTCGCCCTTGATCTCGTGCGGGCGGCTAACCACGGCAGCTTCGGCCACGCGTGGATGCGCGACAAAGGCAGACTCGATCTCCATCGTGCCAAGGCGGTGCCCCGATACCTTGAACACGTCGTCGGCACGCCCCATGCACCAGAAGTAACCGTCCTTGTCCTGGTGAGCGGTATCGCCGGCCACGTAGAAGCGGTTGCCGAACTGCGTCCAGTAGGTTGAGACGTAGCGCGCGTTGTCGCCCCAGATCGTGCGCAGCATGCCTGGCCATGGCTTGCGGATTACCAGCCAGCCGCCCTGATCCGGGTTGGTCACCAGATTACCGTCATTGTCGACGATGGCCATGTCGATGCCGGGTAGGGGCGTCGTACAGGAACCGGGCTTGGTGGCCGTGACGCCGGGTATCGGGCTGGCCATGATTGCGCCAGTCTCGGTCTGCCACCAGGTATCGACGATCGGGCAGCGCTTTCCGCCAATCACCGTGTGATACCAGATCCACGCCTCCGGATTGATCGGTTCGCCGACGCTGCCAAGCAGGCGCAGCTTCGAGAGGTCGTATTTCGCCGGGATCTCGTTGCCGAGCTTCATCAGCGCGCGCAGTGCAGTCGGCGCGGTATAAAAGATGGTTACGCCGAGCTTTTCGCAGATCTGCCAGAAGCGCCCGCCATCAGGATGCATCGGCGCACCTTCGTACATTACGATGGTGGCACCTGCTGCCAGCGGCCCGTAACAGACATAGGTGTGTCCGGTCACCCAGCCGACGTCTGCGGTACACCAGAAGACGTCCTCATCCTGCAGGTCGAAGACCCACTGCGAAGTGAGCTTGGCACTGAGCAGGTAGCCGGCTGTGGAATGCTGAATGCCTTTCGGCTTGCCGGTAGAGCCGGAGGTATAGAGCAGAAACAGCGGATGCTCGGCCCCCACCCAGGCGGGTTCACAGCGATCACGCTGATCTTTCACCACATCAGACCACCACAGGTCGCGTCCTTCCTGCATGGTGATCGGCTCGCCGGTGCGCCTGAATACGATGACCTTTTCGATGGTCTTGCAGCCGTCCGCGAGCGCCGTATCGACTGCTGACTTGAGTTCCACACTCTTGCCGCCGCGCCAGCCGCCGTCAGCGGTGATCACCATCCGGGCCCCGGCATCCTTGATCCGGTCGCGCAGCGAGTTGGCGGAGAAGCCGCCGAACACCACGGAGTGCGTGGCGCCGATGCGTGCGCAGGCCTGCATGGCGATGACCGCCTGGGGCACCATTGGCATATAGATGACGATGCGGTCGCCAGGCTCGATACCCTGCGCTTTCAATGCGTTGGCAAAGCGGCAGACCTCAGCCGTCAGCTGCCGGTAGCTCAGCGTGTGGCTGTCGCCGGGCTCACCTTCAAAGATGATCGCAGGCTTGTCACCATTTGCAGCCAGATGCACGTCCAGACAGTTGTACGAGGCATTGAGCATCCCGTCGGCGAACCAGCGATAGTTGGGTGCATGGGTATCGTCGAGCGTCTGTTTGAATTTGGTGTGCCAGCTGAGCTCCTGGCGCGCTAGGCGTGCCCAGAAAGCCACGTTGTCACGATCTGCCTCGGTATTGAGCGCGGCGAATTCGGCTGGCGTGATGCGGGCCCTGGCGGCGAATTCGGCTGGTGGTGTGAAGCTGCGGTTCTCGTGGAGTATCGATTCGAGATTGCTGTCGGTCATGCCTGACTCCGAAGTCGAACTTCAGGCCAGTGTGCCAGCTTTCAGGCTCGATGCCAGCCGCTGATGCAAGGGACTCGTGCGCGGGATATGCGCGAGGAGGAACTCCATCTGGTCGGCGAGCACGCGACGGCCCTTCAGATAGATGTATTCGGCGTAGGTGGGCGTGAAGGGCACTGCGATGAGCTGCATGCCCGCCTGCTCAGGTGTCAGGCCGCCCTTGTGGTTGTTGCAGCGCCGACACGCGGTTACGACATTGGTCCAGGTATCGGTGCCCTTTTTTGACAGCGGCTGCACGTGGTCGCGCGTGAGATCGCGTGTCGGATGCAGCTGCCCGCAGTAGAGGCACAGATTGGAGTCACGTCTGAACAGCGTCTTGTTGTTGAGTGGCGGAATGTAGCAGTCCATCAGATCAGCCACAGCCGGAGAACGGCCTACTGTGGCAATGATGGAGCTCACCTCAATACAGCTCTGGCGGTGTGTCGCCGCATTGAAACCGCCGTGAATGCGAAACAGGGGCGAGCCGAAACTGTAAGCGACCTGTTCCAGGTAATAGAGGCGCACAGCATCGCGGTAGTCAATCCACTCGAGCGGCATGCCAGCCACGTCCGTGCGCAAGACCTGCTGCGAATAATCACTGACTTCTTCGTGGAGGTACAACATAAAGAGCCGACCCTGCCTTTGAGTCAATCATGCGGGTTCTGCAGACAAAAAAACAATTCCCCGTTTGCAGACATCAGCGTTCTGCGTGCGCACGAGCGGATTTTCGGCATGACCTTACGCGCAATGTGCAATGCTTTGTCGCGTTCGCCGACCAGTATCCGTGTACGTCCCTGAACCAGCCTCGGGAACGGGCAGAAAAGTGGCGCAATAGCCGGGAAGTTTTATTGTTTTCGCTGAAAAACCGCGTCGCGGCAGGAGCAGTTATGCACAATTCCCACCGGGGCTGGCGGCTTAGGAACTCTTTACGCTGCGAATCTAACGATATACCTGCAAGATGTTGTTTTATAAAGACTATAGTAGAAGGGCAAAATCTGCTCAGCTTGTCATAATTGCTGCAATGACGTGGTCAGCAGCCTTTTGGCCCCAAGAAATCAACAGACTTATCCACAGGATCTGTGGATAAATGCGGCGCAGCAAGAGTAGCGGTGGATATCAGTCGCGTGCTTGAAGTCCTGCAGATTCTTGAGGTTGCGGTTGCTGCCCCGGTGATGGGCGTTTTCGACTACCTCGCACCAGCCAGCGTTGACGTCCCACTGCTTGTCGGTCAGCGCCTGCGTGTACCCTTCGGGCGCGGTACGCGCATGGGCTGGCTCGTCGGCAGCAAAGCGGTCAGCGACCTGCCGGCGCATCGTCTGCGTCGTGTGCTGTCGGTACTCGATACGGAGCCGCTGCTGCCGCCAGACCTGTTAGGCATGCTGGTCTGGGCCGCGCGCTATTACCAGCATCCGCTGGGCGAGGTACTCACCGCTGCGCTTCCCAAGGCGCTCAGGGAAGGTCGGGATACAGCCAGTGGCGAGACGCTCTGGGCGCTCAATGCTGAGGGTATGAGCGCCGATCCGGAGGTCCTTCGTCGCGCCCCGGCGCAGCTGCGCATCTACAAGGCGCTGCGCGACCGCCCGGCGCCGGCCGCAGCTGCTGACCTGGAAGCCGTCACCAGTACCTGGCGCCGGGCGGTGACAGCGCTCGGTGCGCGCGGCTGGGTAACGGTCAGTCATGCGACAGTCGCCTTGCCGGTAGCGGATATCGCGCCTGATGTACCGCCGGAGCTGACAGCTGACCAGCTCCGGGCAGTAGAACAGATCAATGCGGCGCAGGGCTTTCAGTGCTTTCTGCTCGATGGCGTGACCGGCAGCGGCAAGACAGAGGTTTACCTGCGCGGCATCGAACAGGTGCTGGCAGCTGGCAAACAAAGCCTGGTGCTGGTACCGGAGATCGGGCTCACGCCGCAGCTCCTGGAGCGTTTCCAGCGCCGCTTTCAGGTGCCTGTCGCCCTGCTGCATTCCGGGCTCAGTGACGGTGAGCGTTTGCGCGCGTTTACGGCGGCCAGCGATGGTACGGCGGCAATTGTGATCGGTACCCGCTCGGCGATCTTCGCGCCGCTGCAGTGTCCGGGCCTCATCGTCGCCGATGAAGAGCACGATCCCTCCTACAAGCAGCAGGAGGGCTGGCGTTACTCGGCGCGTGATCTTGCCGTGTGGCGGGCGCGTGAACTCGGTGTGCCGCTGGTGCTGGGTTCGGCGACGCCGTCGCTGGAGTCGATCGAGAATGCACGCAGCGGGCGCTATACCCGTCTGGTGCTGCCCTTGCGGACAGGCGCTGCCGGCCAGCCTCGCGTGTCGCTCATCGATTTGCGACAGCACATACCCAGGGAGGGACTGACGCAGCCCTTGCTGGCCGCGATCCGCCGCCATCTCGATGCGGGCGGCCAGGTACTGATCTATCTCAACCGGCGCGGCTTTGCACCAGTGCTGATGTGCCCCGGCTGCGGGGAGGTGGTGGAGTGCAAGCGCTGCGATGCCCGGATGGTGCTGCACCAGCAGCGCGCGCTGCTCGTCTGCCATCACTGCGGCAGTGAACGGCCGGTGCCTGCACAGTGCCCGGAGTGCAAGGCTGAACTCAAGGCGGTCGGACAGGGCACCGAACGCCTGGAACAGGCGCTGGCCGCCGCATTCCCGGACCAGCAGATCGAACGCATCGACCGCGATACGACCCGGCGGCGTGGCGAGATCGAGCGCCGGCTCAGGCGGGTGCGCAACGAGGAAGCGCGGATTCTGATGGGGACGCAGATGCTCACCAAGGGTCACGACTTCCCGCGCGTCACCCTGGTGGGTATCGTCGATGCTGATCAGGGGCTGTTTGGCAGCGATTTCCGCAGCGCCGAGCGTCTGGCGCAATCATTTATCCAGGTCGCCGGCCGTGCTGGCCGGGCCGAACATCCCGGCGAAGTCTGTCTGCAGACCATGTTCCCCGAGCATCCGCTGCTGCGCGTGCTGATCAACGAGGGCTATCCAAAGTTTGCGACGCTGGCGCTGGAAGAACGGCGGCAGGCCGGCTGGCCGCCCTTTGCATGTCTGGCGCTGTTGCGGGCCGAGGCGAGCCAGCGCCCGCTGGTCTTCAGTTTTCTGCAGGAAGCTGCAGCGCTCGCCCGCGAACATGCGCCCGCCGGTCTGAACGTGCTCGGCCCGGCGTCGGCGCCGATGGAAAGACGCGCCGGGCGCTATCGTGGCCAGCTGCTCCTCCAGGCGGGCTCGCGGCGCGCGCTGCAGCAGCTCTTGCCAGCATGGCGCGAGGCAGTGGCCGGGATCGAGGCACAGCGTCGGGTGCGCTGGAGTCTGGATGTAGATCCGGTGGATCTGTTCTGAGATGCTTCCGTGAAACAACAGAGTGCCGCAACCGGCTAGAATCCCCGTCATTCCCCGCCGACATTTTTCACTATGCAGATTACAGCCCACATCGCGCAGGTCCTGTGCAACGCGCTGGCCTGGCCGGTCGAGCGCAGTGCGCAGATTGAAGCGGCGCTGACCACGCCGCCGAATCTCGCCTTGGGCGACTGCGCATTTCCGTGCTTCCAGCTTGCCAAAGAGCTGCGTACTGCGCCAAACAGGATTGCGCAGGACCTGGCAACAAAGATCCAGCCGGACCGGCTGATTGCCAGCGCCACAGCTGAAGGGCCCTACCTCAATCTGTTCCTGAACCGGCGCAATGCGCTCGGTCAGGTGCTCGGCGAGATCCGCGAGAGTCCTGCCACCTACGGTCACACCGATATGGGCCGCGGTCAGATGCTGGTGCTGGATTTTTCCGCACCCAATATCGCCAAGCCTTTTCACTTCGGTCACCTGCGCTCCACCAATCTCGGTGCGGATCTGGCACGGATTTTTGCTTTCCAGGGCTGGGAGGTGCTGCGCAAGAACTATCTCGGCGACTGGGGCACGCAGTTCGGTTTCGTGATCTATGCCTGGCAGAAATGGGGCGACGATGCTGCCCTCGAGGCGCGGGCGATTGACTATCTGGTTGAACTCTACGTCCGCGCCAACCGCGAGAGTGAGCAGGATCCTTCCGTCCGTGAGCAGGCACGCAGCCTGTTTCTGCGCCTGGAGCAGGGTGATGCGGAGATCCGCGCACTCTGGACACGGTTCCGGGAGCTGTCGCTCGAGGGCTTTACCCGGACCTATACCCGGCTCGGCGTCAGCTTTGATTCCTACGACGGCGAGTCGGCAATCAACCACAAGGTGCAGCCGGTCATCCAGCGCTTCCTGAAAGCCGGCGTGGCGAAGGAGTCGCTGGGCGCGATCGTGGTCGAGGTATCGGACGTGCTCGGGCGGGACATCGCCCCGTGTATGCTGCAGAAATCTGATGGCGCTTCGACCTATGCCGCACGCGATTGTGCCGAAGCCATCGACCGCTGGGAGCGCTACCAGTTTGGCGCCAACCTCTACGTGGTGTCCCGCCAGGAAGACCACTTTGCCCAGGTTTTCGCCGCGCTCGGCAAGCTGGCCGTCGCCGAAAAGTGGCCGGTGAACTGGCCGTCGCGCTGCGAAAACATCAGCTTCGGCTATGTGCGCGGCATGTCCACGCGCAAGGGCGAGGCCGTGTGGCTGGAAGCAGTGCTCGACGAAGCGCGTGACCGGGCCGGCCGCTTTCGTGCGCAGCGGGCCGAGGCCAGTGCGCGTGGCACGGCCGCTCTGGCGGCCGGTGAGGCAGATGCGGTCAGCGAGGCGGTGGGGCAGGCGGCCCTCCTGTACTTCGATGTCTCGTCGCGACGCATGACCGACCTCAGTTTCGACTGGGATGCAGTGCTGCAGTTCGAGGGCAATACCGGCCCGTACCTGCAGTATGCGCATGCGCGCATGAGCGGTATCTTCCGCAAAGCCGGCGAGCTGGGTCTGGTCGCAATTGACGAGCCCGGCGATCTCGCCGCGCTCGGCACGGATGAGGAGTGGCTGCTGGTGCAGAAGTTGCGCGGATATGCCGGAGCCGTGCGCCGTGCGGCGGAATTGCGCGAGCCCTTCGAGGTCGCCCACTATCTTTACGAACTCGCCAGTGTGTTCAATACTTTTTATAACCGGCATGTGGTGCTTGATGTGGCCGAGCCGGTCCGCAGCCGTGCGCGGCTCACGCTGGTGAAAGCGACCCGCAGCGTGCTGCGCAGCGGTTTGCAGCTGCTGGGTATTCGCGCCCTTGAGCAGATGTAGGGAGCGGTATGGCACGCAGGCGCAAGACAAGGAAACGGCGTGCGGCGACCAGGTCGCTGAGCAGCTTGTGGCTGGCGGTGTTGCTGCTCGTGGTACTCGGCAGCGTCGCCTGGTACTACGGGACACAGCGCGAGCCTGGAGCCGGACCGCCTGCGAAGGAAGTGAAGAAGCCTGCGGCAAAGGCTGCGCCGGCTGAACCTGCAACGCCTGCCGAAGACCCTGACCGCTTCGAGTTTTACGATACCCTGCCCCATGCGGAGGTACCGATTGCAGAGGATGGAAAGTCGTCTGCTGCCGGCATCAGTTTGCCGCCGGTGGTGACGCCGGGCACCTATGTCGTGCAGGCCGGCGCCTTCCCGGCCTTTGCCGAAGCCGACAAGGTCAAGGCGCGGTTGGCACTGCTCGGCATCGTTGCCGAGATCCAGAGTGCCGAGGCCGATGGCCGGACCTTTCATCGCGTCCGTATCGGGCCGATTGACGACCTCAATCAGCTCAACCGCCTGCGGGCCAGGCTGCGCCAGAACCGCATCGACTTCATGGTCATTCCCGTTGTGGAATGACGCTCGGCTTTGCAGGCGGGCGCATGACGCGTCCTTTTGACCGCCGGTTTCCGCAGCTCGCCGCACGGTTGCCGTGGCGAGCGCTTGCTGATCTGCCCACGGCACTCGAGCCTGCGCCCCGGTTCGGCGCGGCACTCGGCATACCGTCGCTGCTCATCAAACGAGATGACCTGAGTGCATGGCCCTATGGCGGCAACAAGGTGCGCAAGCTCGAGTACCTGCTGGGCGATGCGCTGGCGCGCGGTTGCAACGCGGTCCTGACCTTTGGCGCTGCCGGTTCAAACCATGCACTGGCAACCTCGATCTATGCCCGGCAGCTTGGGCTCGACTGTCATGTCGTGACCTCGGACCAGGTCCAGACGCCCTGGGTTGCCGACACGCTGCGCTGGCACCTGCGGCTCGGCACGCGGCTGACGCCGGCGGCGGGCTATGCGCAGATGCTGGAGACTGCTGCGGATATCCGTGCGCAGCATCCGGGCGGTGCAGACCTGGTCTATGAAATCCCCTGGGGCGGTTCATCGCCACTCGGCACGATCGGTTTCGTGGCGGCCGGCTTCGAGATCGCGGCAGAGCTTGCGGCGCTCGGGGTGCGGGGGCCGGTGCGCATCTATCTGGCCTGCGGCACCATGGGCAGTGTTGCGGGGCTGGTGCTGGGACTGTACCTGGCCGGCAGCGATGCCACGGTGGTCGGCGTGCCGATCCTGCCGCAGGAGCGCGTTTCGGCGCCGGCAGTCGCCGCACTGTGCAAGGCTGCCAGTGTAGAGATGCAGCTGCGCGATGCGAGCGTGCCGTCCTGTCCTGATCTGCAGTCGCGTTTTGAGTTCCGCAGCGGTTTCCTCGGCACCGGCTATGCACAGGCGACGCCGGAAGGGCTGGAGGCGATGCACCTGGCCCGTGATCTCGCTGACCTCAAGGTTGAAACGACCTACACCGCCAAGGCGCTGGCCTGCATGATTGCCGATGCGCGCAGCGGACGCCTCGCCGGATCCGTGCCGGTGTTCTGGCAGACCTGGAACTCGCGACCGAAGCCGCCGGGCCTGAAGCAGGCTGATGTGCAACATCTGCCGGCGAGCCTGCGCAGGTATCTTGCGGCGACCTGAAGCCGCTCCTGCCAGGGATCAAACCCGACAGGCTGCTAATCGTCCTCGGCCACCTGTCTGAAGTCGATGCCGAGCGAACGCAGCTTGCGATACAGGTGCGTGCGCTCCATGCCCACCCGTTTGGCGAGTTGTCCCACGCGTCCGCCGCAGAGCGCAAGCTGCTGGCTCAGATAGCTGCGTTCGAACTGTTCGCGCGCTTCACGCAGGGGCATGCCGAGCAGATCCTGCTGAACGAGTGACGCAGTGTCGGACTGCGGCGGCACGAGTTGCTGCTCGAGTTCAGCCAGGCTGATCTCTTCGGGGCCACCGGCGACCAGCAACCGGCGCACGAGTGTGGACAGTTCACGGACATTGCCGGGCCAGGGGTAATTGCGCAGGCGATTCTGTGCCGCCAGCCCGAAGCGGCGGAATGGCAGGCCTTCCTGCTCGACCAGGTGCTCTGCACATTCGCGCAGCAGTTCGGGAACATCCTCC
>CAYJPG010000006.1:0-39894 GCA_964371995.1 uncultured Chromatiaceae bacterium
CGCGAAGACCTCAGCCTGCGATACGCGCTGCGGAAGCACCGGTGCGGCCTGCAAGGCATCGCGCACCTGGTTGCGTACCAGCCGCAGGATCTCCATTTCAGCGCTGGCATCCGGATATCCGACCCGCACCAGCATCAGGAACCGATCGAGCTGCGCTTCGGGCAAGGGATAGGTGCCCTCCTGTTCGATCGGGTTTTGCGTGGCCATCACCAGGAACAGTTTCGGCAATGAATATCTCTTTCAGCCGACCGTGATCTCTCTTTCGCCCATCGCCTCCAGCAGTGCCGACTGCACCTTCGCCGGTGCGCGATTGATCTCGTCGGCGAGCAGCAGGTTGTGAAACAGCGGTCCCGGCTGGAATTCAAAGCGGCCCTCCTGCTGTCGCCAGATATCGGTACCGGTGAGGTCCGAGGGCAGCAGGTCCGGCGTGAACTGCAGACGCTGGAAATCAGCCTCGACGTGCGATGCGAGCGTCTTCACCGCTGTGGTCTTGGCAAGACCGGGCGCACCCTCGACCAGCAGATGCCCGTCCGCGAGCAGCGCGATCAGCAGGCTGTCCACCAGCGAGGCCTGGCCGATGATGGCCGTCGAGAGTACGTCCCGCAGCGCCCGGAACCGGGCGTGCAGGGCATCGTTGGTGGGCGGGGAATTCTCCGCGGCAGCAGCAGGGTCAACAAGAGCGGTCATCAAGCAGTTTCTCCGCAGGCTATGAGATCAGACTAGGGTCTGCCGCCGGATTTTCAACCAGTCCGGCCGGCGAGGGAGAATTAAGATTTCTTTAGACGGTCTTAAGATGAACAACTGTCTGTGCGTTTCCGCAACGGCGGCGTTCTGTCTATCTGGCGCTTGATCCCGACAGTGCAAACTCGCCCTGGGTCTCGAACCGGCGCGTCGCGAGCAGGCCGCCGCCCAGCTTGCCGGTCAGCTTGTAGCTGATCTGGTCCACGGGCTTGCCGTCGAGCACCCCCGTGAACTGACGCGCCATGCGCATCGCTGACACGCTGACGGGTACGCTGATCAGCGACTCACCAAAGGCGGGCAACTTGCCGTCCTGGTCGCTGACGCCCGTTGCGAAGGTCTTGTCCTGCACGTCGAGCTGCAGGTAGACGCCGTCGTAGTCGACCGGCGTGCTGTTCGGATTCTGCACCCGCAGCCGCACCATCAGCCGCAGTTCCAGCCCCTCGCCGGGCAACGGCTCTATGCCTGCCACGGTGACCTGCAGCGGGTCACCTGGCGTGAGGCTGGCGCATCCTGCGAGCTGGGCACCGAGCGCGGCCGAGAGCAGGAGCGCGGGCAGGCGAAAGCGGTAGCGCATGGGTGGATCCGGATCGGCAAACCGGATGACAGTCTGGCGGCGGCCCAGGCGATTGGCAATTCGCTCAACAGGTGTAGCATCGGGCCATGCGCAATCCAAGCTTGTTGATGAGTCTGGGCCTGCTAACCCTGCTGTCGGCTGTACAGCCCGGCTTCGCGGCCGGTATCGACAGCCTCTCCAATGCCGACTCGGTCGGGGGCCTCAAAGACGCCCTGACCCAGGGTGCCGCCAAGGCTGTCAGCCAGCTGGGTGCTGCTGACGGCTTTCTTGGCAACTCCGGTGTCCGCATCCCGCTGCCCGATTCACTCCAGAAGATCGAACGCGGTCTCAAGTTCATGGGTAAGGGCGACGAGGCAGATCAGCTGGTCACCAGCATGAACCGCGCCGCTGAAATGGCCGTGAGTGAGGCGAGCCCGGTACTGGTGGAGGCCGTGAAGAAAATGAGCGTCCAGGATGCAAAGGGCATCCTCACCGGCGGCGATACGGCTGCGACCGACTACTTTCGCAAGACCACGTCGGAAACGCTGACGATCAAGTTCCTGCCCATCGTCCAGCGGGCGACCGCCAAGGTGCAGCTGGCCGAGCAATACAACAGCCTTGCCGGCCAGGGCGAGCGACTGGGCCTCGTGAAATCGGAAGACGCGAGTATCGACAGCTACGTGACCCGCAAGGCCCTGGACGGCCTGTTCCTGGTCATCGGCGAGCAGGAGCGCGCCATGCGTCAGGATCCGCTGGGCGCTGCGACGGGCCTCGCCCGCAAGGTATTCAGCGCGCTCTGATTGGTACCGGATTTATGGCTATCACAGGCAGGACGCCCTGCATCTCAGTTCGTTGCCGGCAATGGCGCTGAAGCCTGCCACTCTGCGAGTACGGCCTCGCTGAACGTTGCCTCGGGATTCTTCGCACAGAACGCAAGCATTTTGCGGAATGCGCGTTCCCTCGCCTCACCGGTAGCTGGTAATGCGTGCTTCGCTACCGCCGGACCGCTCGCGCTGCGCCCTGCAAAATAGCCCTGCGCCCAGTTATAGAACTGCCGCTCGGTACCGGTAGGGGCACGCTCATACATCTTTTCCAGCAGCTCACAGTGGATCGTCGCGGGGTCATCCGCCCCGAACGAAGACCCGCCTGTATCGAAGGCCGCGCTGGCAGTCGAGACCAGAATCATCACCAGAGTGAGCAAAGCGGTTCTCATGATGCCTCCAGCTCAGAGGGTTTCTTGGGCGTGCGCATGGTCAGGATTGTCACAATGATGCAGCCGACGACGATCATCGTGCACTCGAAAATATAGTCCTGCGGGTGCAACCAGACCTCGGTAAACATGTTCCAGCGACTCAGGAACTCAACGTCAACCCAGAGGATGATCGAGGTCGGAATTGCATAGCGCACAGCCGATGAAACCCGCCTGTACTTCATCAGACGGATGAACAGATAGATCCCCCAGACAAAGCAGGCGAAGAACGACGCGTAGGCGATCCAGTGGCGGGCGCCAACCAGCGAAGGGTCATAGATTGTCAGCTGGGCCAGATAGAAGAACCAGGTAATGAACACGGTCTCCATGAAGGTGATCGCGGCAAAGTTGCGATCCCGGCCACTGGTCCGCTCACCCATGTACATGCCGAGACGCTGGTGGAACCAGACAAAGAAATTGCAGCGGGTTTCCTTGTTGAAGAAGAAATAGAAAAACGACGTCATCATGACGCCCACCGAGGTGGTCATCATCATGTATTCCGGCAGCTGAATGATCTCGGTACCTTCGAGCTGCACAGGTACGCCGTAGAGTATCCTGCCGTAAAACATGAATGCGAACTCGACCCAGCTGGTCCACAGCAGGGTGCCGGCAAAGAACCCCAGCCACGTACCGATCGCTTCCCTGCGTAGCTTGACGCCGATCCACAGGATGTAGATGCCAATCGCACCCATCAGGAAGGCAGCCGTATAACGATGTTCCTCACCGAACAGGTGTTCGGTGAGCACCATTACGCCGTGAGCGATGGGAATGATCATCAGCGCGGCGGTGAACGCCATGATGCCGATGAAAGGTGGACGATAAATGGCACGGAGGATCGGGTTGGATGGCGCCGCATCAACAGTGGTTGCTGTCATGGTCTGGCCTCGCTGGGGTTGTCTCAAGAGGTGCCTGGACAGAGTCTACGCCGGTTTATCGACATTGCAATCAATTGTGTCGGCTTCCGCCGGGGCTGTTGTGGCGCCAAATGCCGCAGACACGACAGCCCCGGTTTGGCATCGCGAGGCCGGTGGCGGCTGTTATTCTCAGCGGCTATGGCCACCCCTGATGGACACGATGAGCTGGTCGTCGGCGCCGCCCAGCTCATACTGGCCGAAAAGCGCACGGCGCTGTCGCTGATGCGCACCGGCATCGCGGTCTTTGCGCTGCCACTCGCCACGATCAGCGCGCTGATTGCCACCTCGAAATACTATGATATCGAGAAGGTGCTGAGCCTCTTCATCCCGATCATGGTGATAAACGCCGGCCTGGTGCTGCTCGGCGCCTATCTGGTCGTGCGGGCCATCCGCGGAGTCCACCACACCGACCGACTGCTCGCGGCCCTGAAGCAGTCGCATCCGATGCTGGCACCGTATCTCGGCTAGGTCCCTGCGGCCGACCACTTGACACCACCCCTAATCTGGATACTATGCGCATCCTTCTATGTCTATGCGCATGGGGTTGTGAATGCCGGTTGGCGCCGAACAGCGCGATGAACGACAGCAGGCGATCCTGAAAATCCTGCGGCAGCGGCATGTGTCGCGGCAGGACGAGCTTGTCGAGCTGTTGCGCAAGCGCGGGATCGAAGCGACGCAATCGAGCATCAGCCGGGATCTGCGCCAGCTGGGGATCTCCAAGCTGGGCCAGGAATACCGGCCGGTGACTGAAGATGAAGAACCGGACACCAGCAGGGACATGGCGGTACTGGCGGACTTTGTGAAGGAGATCCGGACCGCAGGGCCCTATCAGACGGTGGTGAAGACGGTGGAAGGCGGCGCCCAGCAGGTGGCGCTTTCACTGGACCGCTCGGGCTGGCCGGAGATCGTCGGCACGGTATCCGGCGACGACACCATATTTATTGCCACCGGCAGCGGTGGCGACCAGAAACGGCTCGTGGCGCGGCTTCGGGCCCGGTTCAGCAGCGGTTCCGGCAACTGAGTCCGGCGCCTGGAGAGAATGATGACGACACAGCAGAAAAACCAATCGCCGATCATCCTGGGCTTTTCGGGCGGGCTCGACACCTCGTTCCTGGTGCCGTGGATGAAAGAACAGCTGGGCCGGCCGGTGGTGACCGTGACGATCAACACCGGCGGCCTCGATGCCGCAGCCGTCAAGGACCTGGAACAGCGCTCGAAGCAGCTGGGTGCCGTCGAGCACGTCCTGGTCGAAGCCCGCCAGGTGTTTTTCGAGCGGGTCATCAAGTACCTGATCTTCGGCAACGTCCGGCGCGGGCACCTGTATCCGCTGTGCGTCGGCGCCGAGCGGGGCATTCAGGCCACCCTGCTCGCCGAACTCGCGCGGGAACGCGGCAGCCAGACCGTGGGCCACGGCTGCACGGCAGCCGGCAACGACCAGGTGCGGTTCGAGGTCGCGCTGCGCACGATCGCGCCGAGCCTCGAAGTGCTGGCACCGGTGCGGGATGAGGGCTTCATCCGCAGCGAGCAGCAGAAGTACCTGGAAGACCGGAAGCTGCCGGTACCGGTACGCGGCTCGTCGTACTCGATCAATCGCGGCCTGTGGGGCGTGACCATCGGTGGCCGGGAAACGCTGGACTCGCGGGAATCGATCCCCGAGGACGCGTGGGTACTGTCGCCGAATGCACTGGAAAGGGCGCAGCCGGCCGCACGGCATACGATCGGTTTCACCCAGGGTGTGCCGACCTCGCTGGATGGCAAGGCCATGGATCCGGTCGCCCTGATCGAAGCCCTGGAAACCATCGGCGGTGCCTATGGCATCGGCCGCGGCGTGCATGTGGGCGACACCGTGCTCGGTACCAAGGGCCGGGTGGCTTTCGAGGCGCCTGCAGCAGACATCCTGCTCAACGCCCATCGCGAACTTGAAAAGCTCGTGCTCTCCGGCCCGCAGCAGCGGATCAAGGATCAGGTTGCTGCCCAGTACGGCGACTTCGTGCATGAAGGCAAACAGCTGGATCCCGTGTGCCGTGACATCGAGGCGCTGCTCAGCTCATCGCAACAGCGGGTCACGGGCGAAGTGAAGATCGTGCTCCGGCCCGGCAACCTTTTCATCGAGGGCGTCATTTCACCGCACTCGCTCATGGCTGCGACCAAGGGCGTGTACGGCGAGAAGGCCGGCGAGTGGACGCCAGCCGATGCGCTCGGCTATTCACGGATTTTGTCGTTGCCCGGCATCCTGCAAACGCGGGCCGCCGGCGGCAAGGGGTAAGCACAGCATGAAAACCATCGTCGCCGACAAGATCGCCTCGGTCGCCCAGCACCTGAACCTCAAGCGCGAGATCCGGGTCAGTGCCGATATTCCCTGCGAGGAAGGCGTGCTCATCGCTGCGGAAGTGCTGAACAACAAGAGCACCTACAACCAGCTCGAGCTCACCAGCGGCCGGATGGCAGTGGTGAAGCGCGGCGATATTATCGTGGGCGCGATCGGCCACCGGAAGGCGCTGTTCGGTTACTCCGGACATATCCCCGACAAGGTCGCCGTCGGCGATACCCTGCAACTCCTGAACATGGGCGGCGTGATCGGCGCCTGCGACTCGATCAACGCGAGTTTCGGCCCGCCCTTCGATGTGCGCGTGCTCGGCGTGGTGCTCGGCTTTCCGTTTCTCGGCGAGCGCATCGGTGTGCCGGTGCGCATCGGCATGGAGAAACTGGCGGTCGAGCCACCGCTCGACACGCTGGGCATTCCGGTGGTGGCCATCGCCGGCACCTGCATGAACTCGGGCAAGACTGCCGCGGCGAGCGCCATCGTGAGCCGGCTGCGGCATCACGGCCACATCGTCGATGCCTTCAAGGCCACGGGCGTTGCCCTGCGGCGGGACATCCTCGCCATGGAGGACGCCGGCGCGCGCTCGACGCTGATCTTCTCCGACTTCGGCGTCACCTGTACGACAGGAAAAAACGGCCCGGCAGTCACGCGCATGATGCTCAACCGGCTGGCTGCGCAAAAGCCCGACTGCATCGTCTTCGAACTGGGCGATGGCATTCTCGGCGCCTATGGCGTCGAGGCGATCCTGCGCGATGCCGGCATCAGCGCCTCGTTGTCGAGTCTCGTGCTCTGCGCCAACGATCCGGTCGCGGCCTGGGGTGGCGTGAAACTGCTGCGGGAGGATTTCGGTATCGAGCCGCACATCGTCACCGGCCCGGCCACTGACAACGATGTCGGCAAGGACATCATCGTGCAGCGCATGGGCGTCAAGGCCATCAATGCGGTGATCGAGTCCATGCAGATCGGTGACGAGGTTACGCGTCACCTGGGCCTGAAGCTGACATGAGCGAACGGATTCCCACGCTGATCGTCGGCGGCACCGGCTATGTGGCCGGCGAACTGCTGCGCCTGGTGGCCGGGCATCCGCAGCTGGAGCTGCATGGCGTGTCGTCGGAAACCGCGGCGGGTACGGCGGTCAGCGCCGCATTCCCGCACCTCGCCCCGCTGCTGAAGGCAGAGGGCTTTATCACGCAGGCCGATCTCGCCGCACGCATGACGGCATCGCGGATGGCCCTGTTCGCGGCGGCACCGCATGTCGTCAGCGCAGGCGTGATTGCCACGCTGTTGCAGGCAGCGGAGACCCGGCAGTGCCAGCTGACAGTGGTCGATGTGTCTTCGGACTTCCGTTTCAGGAACGCGGTCGATTTTCAGGCCGTGTACAAGACACCGCATGGCGCACCCGAACTGCTGCCGCTGTTCAGCTGCGCGCTGCCCGAACATGTAAGCGGCATTCCCGGCCCGCATATCGGGCATCCGGGCTGCTTCGCGACCTCGATGCTGGCTGGTGCCGTGCCGCTGCTCAAGCTCGATCTGTGCGAGCCACAGATCTATGCCACCGGTATCACCGGCAGCACGGGTGCCGGCCGGACACCGACGCCGACAACACATCACCCCGAGCGGCACTCAAACCTGTTTGCCTACAATCCGCTCCGGCACCGGCATGCCCCGGAAGTCGTGCAGATCTGTGCACAGCTCACCGGCGTCGCGCCCGAACTCAACTTCGTGCCGCACTCCGGACCCTTTGCACGCGGCATACACATGACGCTGCAGGCGCGACTGAAGGCGCCGCGGACCAGCGACGAGCTGCGCGACGGCCTGGCCGCCTTCTATGCCGGCTGTGAATTCGTGCAGGTGGTCGATGGGATGCCGCGGATCAAGGACGTGGCCGGCAGCAACTACTGTCATATCGGCGTGGAAAGCTCGGCTAACAGCGTGGCCGTGATGGTGACCCTCGACAATCTCATCAAGGGCGCGGCTGGCGGCGCAGTCCAGTGGATGAATCGCCTGCTCGGCTTGCCGGAAGCAGCGGGCCTCGATGCCCCCGCACCCGGCTGGATCTGAACAACATGCTTACAGCACAACAGTCTGAAGCCCGACACCTGCTGCAGGTTTATGCGCAGTTGCCGATCGAACCCGAATCGGCCGAAGGCGTTTATCTCCACTGCGGCTCGCGGCGGATCATCGACTTCTACGGCGGCCACGCCGTTGCCGCACTGGGTTATGCGCACCCGGATCTGCTTGCCGCGCTGAGCCGGCAGGCGAAAAACATGTACTTCCAGAGCAACGCCGTGGCGCTCGAAGTTCGTGCGCAGGCTGCCGACGCGCTGGTCAGCATTGCACCGCCTGGACTGAGCCGCGTGTTTTTCGTCAACAGCGGTGCGGAGGCCAACGAGAACGCACTGCGCATCGCCTGCCGGACCACCGGCCGCTCGCGGGTGCTGGCACTCGAGCACGGCTTTCACGGTCGCACCGCTGCGAGCGCCGCCGTGACATGGGGTGCGGCGAAGAGCTGGTACGGCTTTCCGCGCGCACCTTTCGATGTGGACTTCATTCCGCGCGACGATGTCGCGAAAGCCGAAGCGCTTATCAACGGCGAAACTGCGGCCGTCATCATCGAACTGGTACAGGGTCTGGCCGGTGCCTTCGACCTGGACCCGGCCTTTGTCGCGGCGGTCGCGGCTGCCTGCAAGCGGCATGGCGTGCTGCTGATCGTCGATGAAGTGCAAAGCGGTGTAGGCCGGACCGGCGCCGCTTTTGCAGCTGAGCTCTACGACGTGCAGCCGGACATGCTGACGACTGCCAAGGCACTCGGCGGGGGCTTCCCCTGCAGCGCGCTGCTCCTTACCGAGGAACTGGCGGCAAAGCTCAAGTCCGGTGACCTGGGTACGACGTTCGGCGGCGGGCCGATGGCCTGCGCGCTGGTCAGCACGGTGATCGAAGTGATCAAGCGCGACCGGTTGCTGGAAAACGTCTGCACACTCTCGGCCGAACTGCGGAAATCGGCGGTCACCGGACCGGTTAGCGGTATCCAGGGCCGGGGCTTTCTGCTCGGCCTGCGCTGCAACCGGCCGGCGAAGGACGTACAGAAGGCGCTTTTGAATCGCGACATACTGGTAGGCACGAGTTCGGATCCTGCTGTGGTCCGGCTGTTGCCGCCGCTGACTCTCGAACGCCAGCATGTGCAGGTACTCTGCGCAGCGCTGGCAGACATAGGCTGAACAAGGGAACATCCATGACTCTCAAGGTATTCAACGACCTCGCCGAACTGGACATACCGGAAGTCGAGGCACTGCTGAAGCTCGCCCGCCGGCTGCAAACAAGACCGGAACCGCAGGCCCTGGCCGGCAAGGTGCTGGCCCTGCTGTTCCTGAGTCCGTCGCTGCGTACGCTGTCCTCGTTTCAGGCGGCGATGATCCGGCTTGGCGGCGGATCCTTCGTGATCTCGCCAGACATGTCGATACATGGCCTCGAGACGCGGTCGGGAATTGTCATGGACGGCGTCGCGGCGGAACACCTGCGCGAGGCGATTCCGGTGATCAGCTCCTATGGCGATGCGCTGGGCATACGCGCCTTCGCCAATCGCGTGAGCCTCGCCGATGATCTGGCTGACAAGGAATTCATGGCAATGCGTGAACTGGTGAACGTGCCGCTCATCAATATGGAGTCGGCGATCCAGCATCCCTGCCAGAGCCTGGCCGACTGGAAGACCATGGACGAACTCGGCATACCGAAGCAGGGTGGCAAGTTCGTGCTGTCCTGGTCGTGGCACCCGAAAGCCTTGCCGCTGGCCGTGCCCTCCGCGACGCTGCACATGGCGGCGATGCGCGGCATGGACGTAACCGTCGTGCGCCCGGATGGTTTCGCGCTGCCGCCGTCGATCATGGCCAAAGCCGAACAGGCGGCGAAGCTTTCGGGTGGTTCGGTGCGCGAAACGAACGAACGCGCCGAGGCCTACGAAGGCGCGCACGTGATCTACGCCAAGGAGTGGGCATCGACACAGCACTACGGCGACCGCGTCGGCGACCAGAAGCTGCGCGAGCAGTTGCAGGACTGGATCGTGGATGAACCCTGTTTCGCCACGGCACAGTCCGGTGCGCGCTTCATGCACTGTCTGCCGGTGCGGCGCGGCGTCGCCGTCACCGACCGTATCCTCGACGGGCCACGCAGCGTGGTTATCCACGAAGCGCAGAACCGTATGTGGGGACAGATGGCCGTGGTCTACCAGATGATGGGCCCCGGCGCCTGACAACAGCTACCAGCAGGAATATGACCATGCAGAACACACACGAGCGCGACGTTGTCGTCTCCGCCCTGAAACACGCGGCGCCTTATATCCGCCTCTACAAGAAGAAGATCTTCGTGTTGAAGGCAGGTGGCGAGGTATTTGCGTCGGACTCGGCGACGCATCATCTGCTGGAGCAGGTCGCCCTGCTGCACCAGGTCGGCATACGGGTCGTGCTCGTGCACGGCGGCGGCCCGCAGTCCACAGAACTCGCCCAGGCACTCGGTGTGCCGACGCGCATGATCGGTGGCCGGCGAGTCACCGACCGGCAGACGCTCGATGTCAGCACCATGGCCCTAAACGGCCAGGTGAACACGCGCATCCTTGCTGCCTGCCGGGAACTGCACCTGCCTGCAGTCGGCCTCTGCGGCGTCGATGGCGGACTGATAAAGGCGCACAGGCGTCCGCCTGTGAATGTCGAAGGACATGATGGCGGCCCCGTGGATTTCGGTTTCGTGGGCGACATAGACTCCGTCAATCCGGACGTGGTGCGGGCCCAGCTCGACAACGGACTTGTACCGATTGTCAGCCCGCTTTCAGCCGACGATGCCGGCACGGTGCTCAATATCAATGCCGACACGGTAGCTGCCGCCCTGGCCACCGCGCTCGGCGCTTCGAAACTGATCCTGACCATGGGCGTGCCCGGGATCCTCGAGGATCGCACGGACCCCTCTTCGCTGGTCTCCTACCTGGACCTCGATGATCTGCAGGAACTGCGCAAGAACGGCTCACTGGCCGAAGGCATGCTGCCCAAGGCGCGCGCCATCGAAGCAGCGGTGCGTGGCGGCGTGCCGCGCGTGCATCTGATTTCCTACAAGATACGCGACAGCCTGCTGCTCGAGATTTTTACCAATGAAGGCACGGGCACGCTGGTCGTCGAGGACACCGATACGCTGACGCCTGAAGAACAGGAAGCCGGCGCCTGAACGCAGCATCGAGGTGCATGCCATGAAACGTCTCTGGGACAAGGGCGAGCCGCTGGATGCGCGGATCCTGCGCTACACCGCCGGCGAAGATCATCTGCTTGATGCGCGGCTGGTCGCCTATGACGTGCAGGCGTCCATCGCCCATGCGCAGATGCTGCACAAACAGAAGCTGTTGTCTGACGCGGACCTGTCGGCGATCGTCAGCGGGCTGGAACTGCTCGGCGTGGCGCACATGGCCGGCGAATGGCAGATCAGCCTTGAAGAAGAGGACTGCCATACCGCGCTTGAGCGGCGCCTGACCCAGGCGATCGGCGACGCGGGCAAACGCGTACACCTCGGCCGTTCGCGAAACGACCAGGTACTGACAGCACTGCGGCTGTATCTGCTGGATGCCGCCGCCGGCATCGCCGAAGCCGCGCAGGATGTCGCCACCGCGCTGAACGAACTCGCGGCGCGGGAAACCGATACCGATCTGCCGGGCTATACCCATATGCAGCAGGCCATGCCGAGCTCGGTACCGCTTTGGGCCGGCGGTTTCGCTGCCGAGCTGCATGACGATGCTGCGGGCATCGAAGCGAGCCGGCGGCGGATCAGCCGCAATCCGCTCGGCAGCGCTGCCGGCTATGGCGTACCGGGCCTGCCCATCGACCGCGAGGCGACGCGGCGCAGCCTGCATTTCGACACCGTTCATGAGCCCGTGACTGCTGTGCAGATCTCACGCGGCAAGGCCGAGGCCGGCCTGGTCTTCGAGTTGTGCCTGCTGACGCAGGACCTCGGACGGATCGCAGCTGACCTGCTTTTGTTCTATACGCAGGAGTTCCGCTTCATCAGCCTGCCGGACAATATGACGACGGGCTCCTCGATCATGCCGCAGAAGCGCAACCCGGACGTGCTCGAACTGGTGCGCGGTGCCGGACCGACGCTGCAGGCATCGCTCGTCGAGATTCTTGGTCTGCCGGCCAAACTCGGCTCAGGCTATCAGCGCGACCTGCAGCGCATTAAGGCGCCGCTGTTCCGGGCCATCGACCTCGCCGGCGATTCGGCACGCGTGATGGCGCAGCTGATTCGCGGGGTCCGCTTCCTGCCCGGGAACATCCGGCTCGACGACTCCATCCATGCTGCCGGACGGGCCAATCGCCTGGTGCTGGAAGAAGGCCTGAGTTTTCGCGATGCCTACCTGCGCGTGGCGGCGGACCTGACGAAGAAGCGCGAGCAGTGATGCGCACCGTGATGAGTGAGCGGTCGCCGTATACTGCGTGCATGTTTCGTACAGGCATAGCGCTGATGACGGCCTTCACCCTCGCCGCCTGCGGCCTGAAGGGTGGTCTCTATCTGCCGCCGGAAACGCCGGCCGGGAGCGTCGCCGCACCCGTTGCGGCCGAGGCAGATCAGGCCGCCAGGGGCGAGCGCAAGACGATCCCTGCCACACCCGATCCCTCACTGTCGCGCTGAGCGGGTAGCGCCGGGCATGTCTGCACCACGCCGCCTGGTTTTGATCGACGGCAACTCCTATCTCTATCGCGCTTTTCATGCCCTGCCGCCGCTGACCACCTCGAGAGGTCAGCCGACTGGCGCCATCTTCGGTTTTCTCAACATGCTGCGGCAGATCCAGCGGGTCCAGGCGCCGGACCTGATCGCCGTAGTGATGGATGCACCGGGGCCGACCTTCCGCGATGAGCTGTACGCGCACTACAAGGCCAACCGCGAAGCGATGCCCGACGACCTGCAGGCGCAGATTCCGCCGCTGATGGAAATGGTGAGGGCGCTTGGCATCACGCTGCTGCGCGAATCCGGCGTCGAAGCCGACGATGTTATCGGGACGCTCGCAAAGCGCGCATACACTGCGGGACTCGATACGCTGATTGCCACCAGCGACAAGGACATGGCGCAGCTCGTCAACGAGCGCATCCGGCTGTTCGACGGCATCAGCGGCCGGATGCTCGACCCGGCCGGCGTGGCCGAGAAATTCGGCGTCCCGCCCGAGCGCATGATCGACTGGCTGACCCTGGTCGGTGACACCTCGGACAATATCCCCGGCGTGCCCAGCGTTGGGCCCAAGACGGCGGCGAAGTGGCTCGCTGAATACGGCAGTCTCGACGCCATCGTCGCGCGGGCCGATGAGATCAAGGGCAAGGTCGGCGAAAAACTGCGCGCGCATCTGGACCAGTTGCCCCTGTCGCGCCAGCTCGCAACGATTCACTGCGAAGTACCGCTGCACATGAAGCCGGAGGACATGCAGCTCGGCATACCCGATACGGAAGCGCTCGCGCGGCTTTCTGAACTGCTCGAGATCCGCGGCCTGCTGAAAGGCATCGAGCCGAAGGCTGATGCAGGCGAAGGAACGGCAAGCGCAGCGCCTGCCGCCGCTGAACCGGCAACGACGAAAAGCGATGCACCACCGGCCAGGCTCCCTGATCCAGTCACGCGGAATTACCAGACCATCGTCACAACAGACCAGCTGGCGACCTGGCTGAAGCGCATCGAAAGCGCAGCACTGGTCGCTTTCGATACCGAAACTACCAGCCTCGACTACATGCAGGCCGAGATCGTCGGGCTGTCCTTCGCGCTGGATGCCGGTGATGCAGCCTACCTGCCTGTCGCGCACCGCTATGTCGGCGCACCCGATCAGCTCGATCGCACAGACTCGCTCGCGAAACTCAAACCCTGGCTGGAGAACCCGGCCGCGCATAAGGTCGGCCACCATCTGAAGTACGACGCACACGTGCTCGCCAACCACGGCATCCGGCTGGCGGGCATGCGCTACGACACCATGCTCGAGTCCTATGTACTGGACAGCACGGCCACCCGACACGATCTCGATTCAGTGGCCAGGAAATACCTCGGCGTCGACACCATCCATTTCGAGGATGTGGCTGGCAAGGGTGCGAAGCAGATTACTTTTGACCAGGTAAGCGTCGAGCTGGCCAGCGAATATGCGGCCGAGGATGCCGACATCACGCTGCGCCTGCATCAACAGCTCTGGCCGCAGCTCGCTGCGGTGCCCGGACTCACCGCGCTATACGAGGATATCGAACAGCCGCTGGTGCCGGTACTGACGCGGATGGAAGAAACGGGCGTGCTGGTCGATACGCGGCTGCTGCGCACCATGTCCGGCGAGTTTGCTGAAAAGATGGCGGTACTGGAAAAGCTCGCACACGAGGAAGCCGGTCATCCCTTTAACCTGAATTCACCGAAGCAGCTGCAGGCCGTGCTGTTCGACGAACTGAAGCTGCCGGTCCGGCAATACACGCCGACCAAGCAACCGTCGACCAACGAGGATGCACTGGCGGAACTGGCGGATGAATACCCGCTGCCAAAACTGATCCTCGACTACCGCTCACTGAGCAAGCTGAAATCCACCTACACGGACAAACTGCCCGAACAGGTCTGCGCGCGCACGGGGCGCATCCATACCTCGTATCACCAGGCCGTCGCCGCAACCGGTCGCCTGTCCTCATCGGATCCCAACCTGCAGAACATCCCGATCCGCTCCGAAGAAGGGCGGCGTATCCGGCAGGCGTTTACCGCGCGCGAGGGCTGTGTGCTGCTGGCGGCGGACTACTCGCAAATCGAACTGCGGATCATGGCGCACCTTTCCGGTGACGAAGGGCTGCTCGGCGCTTTTGCCGAAGACCGTGACATACACCAGGCCACTGCCGCCGAGGTGTTCGACACGCCGCTTGCTGAGGTAAGCAAGGATCAGCGCCGCTCCGCCAAAGCGATCAACTTCGGCCTGATCTACGGTATGTCGGCTTTCGGGCTGGCCCGCCAGCTCGGCATCAGTCGCGAGGAAGCGGCGCGCTACGTCGAGCTGTACTTTCTGCGCTATCCGGGTGTGAAGGCATATATGGAGCGCACCCGCGAACAGGCTCGTGAACAGGGCTATGTGGAGACCGTGTTTGGCCGCCGCCTGTACCTGCCGGATATCCGCGCCCGGCAGGCAGCACGGCGGCAGTATGCTGAACGCAGCGCGATCAATGCCCCGATGCAAGGCACCGCCGCAGACATCATCAAGCGAGCCATGATCAGCACTGATGCCTGGCTGCAACAGGGCGATACCGGTGCACAGCTCATCATGCAGGTCCACGATGAACTGGTACTGGAAGTACCGGCAAAGAGCCTGGCCACGGTTCGGAGCCAGGTCGTGGCACGGATGTCCTCGGCAGCTCAGCTGCGCGTGCCACTGCGGGTGGACGTCGGTCATGGCGCGAACTGGGACGAAGCGCACTGATTTCCGCTGCCATGCGGCGGGAACTTCCGCGATCGGGGCCCATCAAAAACTATGACCAAGCCGCTTCCGGCCACCCCCCCCCCCGGCCGGAAGCGTGAGCCGGTAACCCCTGACCGGTAGTGCTGGCTGGCCCCGGACGCTTCATCCCCCTGGTGTCCGGGGCCAATTTTATTCCGGCACCGGCTATTCCCGTGGCGACTGGCCGCACCCGCTTTTTTCAGGCAACAGGACGCGCCTCAAGCATGGCACTGAGGTGACCGCGCGCTTCCTCCAGACCCAGCTTTTTGGTCGCAGAAAACAGCTGCACGGTTACCTCGGCGCCCAGCTCCGCCCGCCCTTTTGCGAGCGCCGCTGCGGCTTCTTGGCGCGACAGCTTGTCAGCCTTGGTCAGCAGCACATGAATCGGACCGTTCAGGGAGTGCGCCCACTCGAGCATCTGCCAGTCGATGTCGCCGAGTCCCCGCCGGCTATCGACGATCAGAAAAAGGCCGGTGAGCGAATCACGCGCATGGAAGTAGTCATCAAGCAGCTCCCGCCAGTGATCACGCATCTCTTTCGAGACCCGCGCATAGCCGTAACCCGGCAGGTCGATCAGCCGGCGCACGTCGTCCAGCGCAAAGAAGTTGATTAGCTGGGTGCGGCCGGGGGTCTTGCTGGTACGCGCGAAGTCGCGGCGGTTGAGGATGGCGTTGATGGCACTGGATTTCCCCGCATTCGAGCGCCCGGCGAAGGCAACTTCGCGGCCCTGATCAGTGATGAACTGGGCAGCACGTGCAGCGCTCGTGATGAAACGGGCTTCGGGATACAGGGACATTTGCGGGCGAATGGAGTGAGAATTTTTTCGTGTACAATGCGGCGCTTCCCGAGTCTAGCACGTGACTCGCCCCTTATTTTCCTTACAGAACAAGCTTATGGACACCGCAAAAACCCTGCGTCGAACGATTTCCCGGTGGCGTTTTCTGGGCTGTGCCGGCACTCTCGCCGCCAGTCTGCTGCTGCTCAACACCGCACATGCTGCGGGTTCAGCCGAAGCAGGCCAGACCCGCTCGATCGTCTGTGCGGGCTGCCATGGTGTCGATGGCAACAGTTTCAACCCTGAGTGGCCGAGCCTCGCCGGCCAGAACGAAAGCTACCTGATCAAGGCACTGCAGTCCTTCAAGGACGGCAGCCGGCAGAACGTACTGATGAATGCCCAGGCGGCGGCCCTGAGCGAGCAGGACATGCAGGACCTTGCTGCCTGGTTCAGCGCGCAGAAGCTTGCCGGCAAGACGGCCGATCCCGCACTGGTCAGCAGCGGCGAACGCCTGTTTCGGGGTGGTAACAAGGCAAGCGGCGTACCGGCCTGCGGTGCCTGTCACGGCCCGGGCGGCCAGGGCAACAGTGCAGCGGGCTGGCCGGCGATTGCCGGACAGCATGCCACCTATTCCAGCAATCAGCTGCTCGCCTATCGCAGCAAACAGCGCGTCACCGATGGCGATACCCAGATGATGCGCACCACCGCATCCAGGCTGACCGATGAAGAAATCCAGGCGGTAACGTCCTACGTACAGGGCCTGCACCCCTGAGCCACCTCAGCTGCTTTCCCGGAGATCGCGCCATGAAGCTCTTCCGCTCCGTTCTCTTCGTCACACTGCTCAGCGTGCTCGCCGCCTGCGGCAAGGCATCGGAACCCCAGGCGGTAGCCCCCGCCAGCACGCCGGCTGACGACAGCGTTGCGACAATCGCTGCGCCGGCTGCCGAGCCCGCAGCAGAAGTTTCCCCGACTGCCGAAGCGGTTGCCGCATCGGTTGACGAAACGGTTGAGGCTGCTGCGCAATCGCCGCTTCCGGCCAGGGATATCGTGCTGCCAGCGAACAACCCGCCGGCCGCCCAGCAGACTAACTGGCAGTACAAGGAAGGCGACTACTACACCGTCCTGACTTCAGCGCAGGGCAGCAGCAGCCCTGCCGGCAAGATCGAAGTGGCAGAAGTGTTCTGGTATGGCTGCGGGCACTGCTACAACCTGGAGCCGGTGATCGCGGAATGGGAGAAGCGACTGCCTGCCGATGTCAATCTGGTGCGCATCCCGGTGATGTGGAATCCGACCAACGAGATTCACGGCCGGATCTTCTATACGGCCGAAGCGCTCGGCAAACGGGCACAGATTTCTCCGGCGGTCTTCAAGGCCATTCATATTGAAAACCGGCCGATGACCGACGAGCAGGATATCCAGAAGCTGTTCGCAGAATTCGGCGTATCAGCTGATACCTTCAACAAGACCTTCCGTTCCTTCGCCGTTGAAAGCCAGCTGCGCCGGGCCAAGGATCTGACGACCAAGTACCACGTGAAGGGCGTACCCTTGCTCGTCGTCGACGGCAAGTATCTGACGGACGGACCGAAGATAAAGAGCCACGACGACCTGCTGGCCGTGGCCGAAGAGCTGGTGCAGCGCGAGCGGCAGAATCGCTGAGCCTTGCGCTGAGGCCGGCGTGTTTTTCCGGGTGCTTTGCTGACTACTTCAGTGGCGGCGTATCAGCCGCGTGAGCGGCACAAGCCTCGCAGTTGACCCAGCCGGAATCACCGTCGGCATAGTGCTCTTTCTTCCAGATCGGCACGCGGTGTTTCACTTCATCGATGATGTAGCGGCAGGCGGCAAAGGCAGCATCCCGGTGCGCCGCTGACACCCCGACCCAGACCGCCAGCTCGCCGATTTCCAGCTTGCCCAGCCGATGGATGCAGTGCGCTTTCGTGATATCGAAGCGGGCGAGCGCCTCGGCGATAATCCGCTCGCCTTCCTTGACGCCCAGCTGCTCGTAGCCTTCGTACTCGAGATACAGCACGCCAGCGCGTCCGTCGTTGTGATTGCGCACCCAGCCTTCGAAACTTGCATATGCGCCCGCCACCGGATCGGCAAGCGACGCCTGGTGCGTCGCCAGATCAAAGCGCTCGCGTTTGAAGCCGAAGTGACTCATCCGCCGGCTACCGGCGGAATGAACACCACCATGTCGCCATCCCGCAGTGGCGTGCTCCAGTCACAGAATTCATCGTTTACCGCCACCTTGAGGCGCCCGAGTGCCGGAAAGGCGTGGCGCCGGTCAAGTTCGTTATAGAGGTCGCCGACCGTCGCGGCGGCCGTAGACAGGGCTTCGTGCGCGCAGCCGACATGCTCACGCAGGATTGCAAAGTATTCGACGCGTATCTGGACCATGTGCGCAGTTTAGCCCAGCGTGCGCTCCAGGCGGGTGAGCTCATCGGGGGTATCGGCGTCGAGCGCCGCCGAGGGCATCGCCACCGCGCTGCGCTGCGCTGCGCTTTCAAGCACTGCGCGCGCGCCCTGGTCACCGCGCAGCAGGGCAAGCTGCGACCAGACGGCACGGGGAAAGATCGCCGGCGGTGCCGGGTGACCGTCGAAGTCGGCGGCCGCCATCAGCTCGGGTGCTGCACGCCACGCCGCAACGAGCCGGGCCAGGTCGTCTGCGGTGACAGCCGGCAAGTCACAGGGCATCACGAGTACGGCATCAGCGCCGACTGGCAGGGCACGTATGCCGCAGGCAAGCGAACTGGCGAGTCCGCTGGCCCAGTCCTCATTTACGACAACCTGCACACCATCCGGCGCAACGAGCTCCCGTATGGCCTGCTCGGCCGTGCCCGCCACGACATAAACGCCGAGCGGACAAAATTCCGCAAGCAGGGTGGTGGTGTGGCGCACGAGCGGTACGCCGCGAAACAGGGCCAGGGGCTTCGGCGTACCAAATCGCAGCGAGGCCCCTGCGGCGAACACCAGACCGGCGAGTTGCGGAGATTGCCTGTGTACATTCATTGTTCAGGTCTGCCCGATCAGGCCGGACCGGGCCTGGTCCAGTCATAGGGATCCCAGGCGACCGGCGCCGAGTTGAAGGCACTGCGCAGTTCATCGACGACAGTTTCCAGGCTGAGCGTCGACGGCGAGGTATCGCTGCGCCGCAGACCGGGCACGATGCCGGTCATCGGGTCATCGGCGATCCACCTCGGCGCATCCGGTTCCAGTCCGTTCAGCCGCTCGACCAGACCATCGAGCCGGACCCGCAGTGGTACCCGGCGCGAGACGATCTGCAGCCAGCTCTCGTAACGATACTCAAACTCGTAGTGCTGCCCCTGCACACGCAACAAGCGCGTGCAGCGGGTCGCGGTATTCACCGCAAAGGGATGCACCGCGGCCAGCTCGTCCTCCAGATAGCGGCGCACCGGACGCGGCGAAAGCTGCGGCGGGATACGCACGATCGCGAGGTCAATATCCGGCAGTTCTTCAATCGTCACTGTTCCGTCGGCGAGCAACGCTTCGCTGGCGCCCAGATGCGCATCCTGTACTGCCCACAGCGCACCGAAACGCGGCGAGCCATTTTGCAGGTCGCGAATGATTTCCGGCAACAGCGGCAGCACCGCCTGATACAGCGCCACCACCCGATCGGGTGCGGTAAAGACGGCGGCCGGCAATGCAGCGCTCGCCGGATCGGTCAGCGCCTCGATTATGAAACACAGGCGCGCCGCATCGCGCCGCCGGACCACACCAAAATCACCGGCGAAGGATGCCGCGATGAGCAGCTCGCGCGCTTCCAGTGCCTGTTGCGGCTCGGTAAGCGCAAAGACACTGAACAGTCCGTCTTCGTCGAAATGATTGTTGGTCACGAATGGCACGGCGACCCGGGGTTCAGGCTGGTCGAGCCAGGCAAAGACCGTGGCAGTCGACGTATCACGCCGGACGGCCGCGGGGGACTGGTTGTTCGGCCAGTGGGAAAGGGTCAGCAGGCTGGAAGGCAGCGGCGCACCGTCAACGACGATATTCGGCTGCTGACGCGCCTCGGCGTAGGGAATGAAACGCACGGACCCGGGAGTCAGCGGGCGCGAGCGATCCGGCAGCCGGCCCAGGCGACGATGCTGAGCAACACCACGCCGATCAGCAGGTATTGGGGGCCGGCAATATATTCGGCACCCGGCGCTACTGGATCCGGCATGAAGGCCCGCCAGAGGTACCAGACGGCACCGAATACCGCCGGGATGATGGTCGGCCACAGGGCGATGCCCTGGCCCTTGCCGGCGCGCGCCGCTCCGCGCAGCAAGAGCCACGATACCAGTCCGCTGATCAGCATCGGCACGAGATTCAGTGCGAACACCGTGATGAGCGTATCGCTGCGCGAACCGAAGGAGATCAGCGCCGCAAGTGACGCAGCCACCGGCAGCAACAGCATGCCAGTCAGATTCATCTTGCCGTATCCGGTCATCAGCCTTCGTTCCAGGGAAAGAGTGGTAAAGGTAACTGCTGCTGCCGGCTTCAGTCCACTATCCGAAAGCGGTCCGCATCCGCCGGCCAGCTGCCGGCAAAGCAGAAGGCCTCAAGGCTTGCGAGCCGGCCTTCGCGCAGCTGCAGAACGAACTCGGCCGGCTCCGGGAGCTGCGGATGGCTGGCAGCAAGCGGCCGCAGCCGCGCCGCTGCCGGTTCGATTGCCGGCACTTCGCCGGGCACCGCAAGGCGCGTCATGAAACCGACACCGCTGTGAATGCGCGAGACGACACTGGCCTGCGCAAGCTGGGCGCGCAGGGTGGCAAGCGCCTCGCCCTCGCCCCGTAGCAGTGCTGTCAGAACGCTGCGCTCCAGATCCGAAAGCGGCCCCGAGCCGTCAATGGTTCCCGGGCGTGGCGGAGGCGATGCTTGCATGGTGTGTGGTTCCGGTCAGGCCTGCGAACTCAGTCTAGCCGGTCCGGAGGCGCTGAAGGCAGTCGGCAGAAGCCCTGCGGCGGTACATCCAGGGCGCTGTTGAACTTGCTCGACAGGTTCTGGAAAGCGATGAGTGCTGTCAGCTCGATCATGGCGTCGTCCGTAAAGTGCAGGCGCAGCTCAGCCATCAGCTCGTCCGTGACGCCACGCCCGGTGATCGTCATGGCCTCCGTGTAGTCGAGCGCCGCACGCTCCGGCGCTGAATACAGCTTGCTCGTTCGCCATTCTTCCAGTGCCTCGACCCTGGCCATCGAGCCGGCCCGCCGGGCAAGCGTCGCCGAATTGATGTCCACGCAGAAGCGGCACCAGTTGAGCTGCGAAACGCGCACCGTCAGCAGCGAACGCAGCACCGGATCGAGCGGCGAGCGCCGTGCATCGAGTGCGCCATAGAGCATGGCCACGGTCATGAACAGCCGGGGCACTCTGCCCCACAGCAAACCGGGCAGCAGCACCTCACCATAGCGACGCTTCTGGCTCCAGAAAAACGGTTTGAGATACCAGGGGTAGCTGGCTGGTGGTCTGGCCTGAATGCGCATCGGCATCAACTCCCGGAGGAAAGTCCTGATAGAAGATCAGTGTGAAGCTTATGTACAATCTTCGCCGCAAGAAGCTTTACCGGGACTATATTCGGGCCAAGTCTGGCCTGCACAAGAAGAACAACGATGGCTACTCAAGACAACTCTCCACCCCGGCGACGCGCCACGGATTCCGATACCGACGTGAGTTCCACCGGCTGGGATCCCTATATCGTCGAACTCACCGGCGCTGCCAGCCAGAGTGTGGCGGGTGAAGCGGCCGGGAATACCGCGACCGAGATCGTCGAGGGCCGCAAGATCCAGCTCATGGCTTGGCTCTACGAAAACAATCGCTGATTGCCATCGTTGGCGTCAGTCATGGCTCAACCGGGTATAGCCCTTGAGGCAAGCAACCTGCCGGGCCGCGTATTCCCTGTGGTAATCCGGTAGTAGAACCTGGCTACTAACTAGACCTTCCGCCGCAGCCATCGCCGCCCGCTGAGACCAGCCAGACCCGTACCGAGAAGCCAGACGGCGGCGGGTGCCGGTACCGCGCTGGCCTGCGGATTCAGGTAGTCGACACCCGAGGCCGCAGTGATCACCGGATTCAGCACCAGATTATGGTTGCTGTCGTAGACCAGCGCGGCCTGCTGCAATCCCGTATGGGAGAAATCACCCGTGATGCCGACCGCAAGCCCGGCCCCCGAAGCGACGCCCAGGCCGAAGGTCGTGTTCAGCGCATAGCTCACCCCGAAATCGATGACGTACTCAAGCAGCAGCACGTGATCGTAACTCGCCGAGGTATGGAAGATATCCTGAACGCCACCCGTGCAGGCCCGGCCACCGGAAGCCGCGCCCACCGGGATCGACTGGCAGAAGTTCACACCGATGCTGCCGCCCGGCGTACCGTAGTAGCCGCCGCTGGTCGCAAACACATCAAAGCCCCCCACGATGTGCCAGGGCACCACGATGGTTCCGGAACCTGATCCGGCGACAGTCACTTCATCGTGATATTCAACGAGTGCGGTCCCGCTCATGCCCAGAGGTCCCACAATGGGATCGGCGTATGAACTACCAGAGGCTCCTGCATATGCCCCAAAGCTCACCGCATCTGCCACCGTTCGCGCTTCGGCGACATAGTTCCACCCCGAGTCGGGATAGGCGGAGCCAGCCGGCGGCACATAGGTATTGTTGCCGCTGAGGCTCGAATTACCGTAGCGCGCATCCTCCTCGCAGGTATCGCCGCCAATCGCCCGGCTGCAGACGATGCTGCGGGTGTAGATGGTGGCCGCCGACTGCGCGGTCGTGGCGCAACCCAGCAACACCATGCCAAGGACTCCGAACCGCATCATCAGTTTCATATCCGGGCTGCCTTTGCTCTGGAAAGAGCGGTGGGAGAGTTCTTGTTCGCGGCCCCTGGAGGGCTTCTGTCATGGATCGTGCGCGCTTCAATGAGCGTTTTCCACAACTTCTTATAGAAGGTCTGAGCGACCAAGCATAAGCTGACAGGTGTCCGGTATGGACCTTCGGAAGGTGGCGCGCCCGAGAGGATTCGAACCTCTGACCCCTGCCTTCGGAGGGCAGTACTCTATCCAGCTGAGCTACGGGCGCGTGACGGGGCCGCGATGATACCGCCCGGCTGCGCATGCCGTCCAACCGGGCACCACCCGCCACGATCGCGGCTACAGTTCCGGAACCGGCCTTAGCGCTTGCCAGTCTGGCAAGGCCCGGCCATGCTTTCAGCATGTCCACCCTCGCACTGCCCCAGGACGTGTTCCTCGATATCTTTGACGCCGCACCGCTGCGTGATCTGGCACCGGGCGAGGTCGTCATCAGTGCCGGCGGGCCAGCCGACCAGGTCTTCAATATCCTGTCGGGCGTGCTGCGGGTCTGCCGTACCGGTACCGACGGACGACGCCAGGTGCTGTCTTTCCTGTTTCCGGGAAACTTCGTGGGCCTGACGGCTACCGAGACCTACTTTTTCAGTGTGGAAGCCGTCACCCCGGCCCGCATCGCCTGCTGCCCCCGCCGCCTGCTCGACGCACGGCTGGCAAAAGACCCGCTCGCCGAGCGGGCATTTCTCAACATGATGCTGCGGGTGGTCGAGGACATCCTCGATGTGGTCTACAGCCTCGGACAGCGCACGGCACGGGAACGGCTGGCGGTATTTCTGCTCTATCTGCGCCACTGGCGTCGGCTGACCGACAACCTGGCCAACGACAGCGACCCCCGGCTGGCTGACATCGACATCCCCATGAGCCGCGAGGACATCGCCGACTTCCTCGGCCTCAAGAAAGAAACGGTGAGCCGCAGCTTCAAGGAACTCGAAACAGACCAGGTGATCCTGCGGTCCGGGAGCCATCATGTCAGGGTGCTCAACCTGGCCGCATTGAGAGCGCTGGCCGGCATCCGGGATTTTGCCTCCCCGCGCAGGATTGCCCAATCCATGTAACGCGCAGCAATGCGCAATCCGTATAAACTGTCGCCGCTCGCACCTATACTTTTGTACTTCGATTCCCAAGCCCAGCAATCAGACGGAGAGGCCGACCTTGAGCAGCCAGGACCAGAATTTCTTCAACCTCTTCATGGTGGTGATCGGCGTGTTGGTCGGCATTGCCGTGGTGCTGATCGTCACGGCACGCGTAGTCGGCAACGAGACCCAGCTCGCCTGGGTGCAGGCAGACCCGGATTACGCTGCCGCCGTTGATCAACGGATTGCGCCGGTCGGCCGGGTCAGCGTGGCAGGCGAGGAACCGGTAGCTGAACCTGCGGCCGTCGCTGGTCAGGGTGCGGATGCAGCCCCGGCGGCGGTAGCCAAGGCGCTCGACGGCGAGCAGGTCTACAACGCGGCGTGTGTGGCCTGTCACGGCAGCGGTGTGGCCGGTGCGCCGAAGTTCGGCGATGCCGGCGCCTGGAAAGCGCGTATCGCAACAGGCACTGACACGCTGCACAAACATGCACTGGAAGGTTTCCAGGGTGCGGGGGGCTTCATGCCGCCGAAGGGTGGCCGGACCGACCTCTCGGATGCAGAGGTGATGAGCGCGGTCGACTTCATGGTGTCGAAAAGCCACTAGCAGCGACAGCAGCACTTGGGCAACAAACTCAAGAAAGGCGACTACGAAGACCATCTCGCGCCGCTGCAGCTGGAGCTGAACAAGCTCATGCGCTGGCTGCGGCATACCGGAAAGCGGATGGTCGTTCTGCTTGAGGGCCGCGATACCGCGGGTAAAGGCGGCACCATCAACGCGCTTGCCGAATCCCTGAATACCCGCCAGGTGCGGATCGTCGCGCTGAGTACGCCGACCGAACGGGAACGCACAGAGTGGTACTTCCAGCGCTACGTCCCGCATCTGCCCGCGGCCGGCGAACTCGTGCTCTTCGATCGCAGCTGGTACAACCGGGCCGGCGTGGAAAAGGTGATGGGTTTTTGTACCGCCACCGAGTATCGCGAATTTCTCCGCCAGGCGCCGCTGTTTGAAAAGATGCTGGTCGACGACGGCATCCTGCTCTTCAAGTACTGGCTGGCCGTGGATCAGAAGTACCAGGAAGAGCGCTTTGCCGAGCGGGCGACCGATCCGCTCAAGCGCTGGAAACTGTCACCCATCGACCTCAAGTCGCGCACGCTCTACACGGAATACGGCAGGGCCCGCGACGCGATGTTCCGGGCCACGCACCGCAGACATGCCCCGTGGTTTGCCGTCGACTTCAATGATCAGCGCCGCGGTCGCCTGAACCTGATCCGTCACCTGCTCGACCATGTGCCCGACAGCCTGGTGCCAGTGCAGCAGGTGAAACTGCCCCCGTTGCGCGGCAAGCCGGGCAAAGAGCGATTCACGGGCCCGGTGCGGCCGATACGGAACCGCTACTAGCAGCCTGACACGGGCCTCCGGGTCGGAGCGGCTCCTACCCGGCGATCAGGCCGTCGCCTTTGCCGCGATCGGCGCGCAGGCTGAGTGCCTCAGCGAAGTGTGCGCGGCTGATGGCCTCATCGCCAGAAAGATCGGCCAAGGTACGTGCGACACGGCGGGCGCTGTCGAGCGCCCGGGCAGAGAGCGCGAAGCGGTTGCCGGCCATCTCGAGCAGTGCCTGAGCATCGGCTTGCAGATGACAGTGATCGCGCAGGCCCGCCGCATCCAGCCGGGCATTCAATACACCGGCACGCGACAGTTGTCTCTCGACAGCCGCCAGCACCCGGCTGCGCACGACAGCGGAACATTCGGCACCGGCCGGCGAAGCACCGGACAGCTGATCACCGAGCCCCGCCCGGCTGACGCTGACCACCAGATCAACACGGTCGAGCAACGGGCCGGAGACTTTCAGCTGGTAGCGCCGCACCTGTTCCGGCGTGCAGCGACAGGCTTCGCTCTGATCGCCGGCAAAACCGCAGGGACAGGGGTTCATCGCGGCGACCAATTGAAACGCGGCCGGATATTCAACCGTGCGCAGCGCGCGGGCAATGGTCACCTGACCAGTCCCCAGCGGTTCGCGCAAAGCTTCGAGCACTGGACGTGAAAACTCCGGCAGTTCATCAAGAAACAGCACGCCGTGATGGGCCAGGGAAATCTCGCCGGGGCGCGGATTGCCACCACCGCCAACCATCGCTGCGGCTGATGCAGTGTGATGTGGCGAACGAAACGGCCGCCGCCTGAAAGTCGTAATACCGCCGGCCAGCGAATGGACCGCAGCCGACTCAAGCGCCTCGCATTCACTCATCTCGGGCAGCAGGCCTGGCAAGCGTCGGGCGAGCATGGTCTTGCCGGTCCCTGGCGGACCGGTGAACAGCAGATGGTGTCCGCCGGCCGCCGCCACTTCCAGGGCATGGCGCGCCTGCGCCTGACCGCGTACGTCAGCGAGATCTTCAGTACAAAGCGGGCTCGCTGACACAGCGACCGGCGCTGCCACCGGCGCGCGCAATTCACCGCTGCCGTTCAGGTAGCGAACCACGTCGACCAGCTGATCGGCCAGAGCGATGCCTGCACCACCGAGCAGGGCCGCTTCACTTTCAGCCGCCGACGGCACAACGGCCAACCGGCCACTGCGCCGCGCGGCCAGCAGCGCCGGCAAGAGACCGGGTACCCGGCGCAGTGCGCCGGAAAGCGCCAGCTCGCCATGAAACTCGATGCCGGCCAGACGCTCGGGACGTACCTGGCCGGAGGCTGCGAGAACAGCGATCGCCGTGGCCAGATCGAAACCGCTGCCACCCTTGGGGAGGTCAGCCGGTGCAAGGTTAACGATGATCCGCCCGTCCGGAAATTCGAGTCCCGACTGGCTGATCGCCGCCCTCACCCGGTCGCGGCTCTCGCGTACCGCGGTTTCGATCAGGCCGATGATGGTGAACTGCGGCAGGCCGCCGCCCACATGCGCTTCGACCACCACCTCTGGCGCCTTGAGCCCAAGCTGGGCGCGGGTCAGCGTGGTGGCAAGGCGCATCGCAGGGACGCAGCCGCCGTCTGCTCAGCCGTTGCTGCCAGTCCGCCGCGACTCGATGGCCTCGAGTTGCGCCTCCAGCGCGCTGAGCTTGTCGCGGGTGCGCTCCAGCACCTTGCGCTGCACGTCGAACTCCTCGCGGGTAACGAGGTTGAGCTTTTCAAAGGTACTGGCCAGCAGCGCCTGGAAGTTCCGCTCCAGGTCAGCCTGCACCACGCGCATGCTGCCGGGCACGTTCGCCGCCAGCTTGCGGGCCAGATCTTCGATGAATTTCGCATCCATTGAGCAAGTCCTCTGAACGGCGCTCCATAAAGCGCCAGGCGCTGCTGCCGGCTGCACCAGCATGAGGCAACGCCCTTGTCTGAATAAGCGCAAAGCCTTGCGCCAAGCGGCCTCCGCATGACTGGCACGGATCGTGCTTAGTCGTGCTGTCAGCTGGCGGAGATCGTGCCAGCCCCACCGAAACCGCACAAGCGGCGAATGACAGCAAAACAGCCGCTATAGATGACTTGACACGCAAGGACCCGATTTCATGAAACTCATCACCGCGATCATCAAGCCATTCAAGCTCGACGATGTACGTCAGGCCGTCGTCGACATGGGCGTACACGGCGTGACGGTCACCGAGGTCAAGGGCTATGGCCGGCAGCGCGGACACACCGAGCTCTACCGCGGCGCCGAGTATGTCGTCGATTTCCTGCCGAAGACCAAGCTCGAGCTCGCGGTTTCCGATGACATCGCCGAACAGGTTATCGAAGCAATCGTCAACGTCGCCCGCACCGGAAAGATCGGTGACGGCAAGATCTTCGTCACCCAGCTCGACGAAGTCATCCGCATCCGTACCGGCGAAACAGGCAGCGAAGCTGTCTGAGCAATCCCCCGGAAGAATCGAGCAGGAGAACAGACCGTGATACAGAACAAGACCCCCGCCAGCCGCCCGCGCCGGATGGCTTTTTGCTCAGCTGCAGCGCTGCTGATGCCCCTGATGCTGATCGCCGGCAGTGCGCTGGGTGCTGATGCACCAGTGCCAGATAAAGGCGATACCGTCTGGGTGCTGCTGTCGACCATCCTGGTCGTACTCATGACCATCCCCGGCCTTGCGCTCTTTTACGGTGGAATGGTGCGTTCGAAAAACGTCCTGTCGGTGTTCATGCAGGTCTTCATGACCTTCTGCCTGATCGCACTGCTGTGGGCAATCTATGGTTACAGCCTGGCATTCAGCGGCAACGGCGTGTTCATCGGCGGTCTTGACCGGCTGTTCATGCAGGGCATCACCGTTGACTCGTTGGCAGCGACCTTTTCCAAAGGCGTGTACATCCCCGAATTGGCCTACTTTGCCTTTCAGCTCACCTTCGCCTGCATCACCCCTTGCCTGATCGTCGGCGCCTTCGCCGAGCGCATGAAGTTTTCTGCCGTGCTGCTGTTCGTGGTGGTCTGGTTCACCTTCGCCTACCTGCCCATCGCACACATGGTCTGGTTCTGGGCCGGTCCTGATGCCTATACAGATCCCGCTGCCGGAACGGCGGCCGGCGAAGCGGCCGGTTTCCTGTTCCAGAAGGGCGCCCTGGATTTCGCCGGCGGTACCGTCGTGCACATGAATGCGGGCATCGCCGGACTGGTCGGCTGCCTGTTCGTCGGCAAGCGGGTGGGCTACGGGCGGGTAGCCATGCCGCCGCACAATCTGCCGATGGTCATGATCGGCACCTCGTTGCTGTGGGTCGGCTGGTTCGGTTTCAACGCCGGTTCGAATCTTGAAGCCAATGGCCTGGCCGCGCAGGTGATCGTCAACACGGTCCTGGCCACCGCCGCAGCGGCGCTGGTATGGTCCTTTGCTGAATGGGTGCACCGCGGCACGCCGACCGTACTCGGCGCCGCATCCGGCGCCGTTGCCGGACTCGTGGCGGTCACGCCTGCCTGTGGCTGGGTCGGACCGATGGGCGCGATCTGCATCGGCTTCGTCGCCGGCCTGGTCTGCCTGTTCGGCGTGACCCGGCTCAAGGCGATATTCGGCTACGACGACTCACTCGACGTCTTCGGCGTGCACGGCATCGGCGGCATCGTCGGCGCACTGCTGACTGCCGTTTTCTGCGCTCCGGCGCTGGGCGGCACCGGCGTATACGACTACGTCGTCAATGCCACGGCCGATTATTCCATCACCGCACAGCTGACTGCCCAGCTGTGGGCGGTCGGTACCACGATCCTCTGGTCCGGCGTGGTTTCGGTAGCCGGTTTTGCGCTCATCGACAAGACCATTGGCCTCCGCGTCAGCGAAGACCAGGAGCGGGCGGGTCTGGATACCTGCTCGCACGGTGAGAGCGCCTATACCTGAGCGTGAACTGTGTCTGATTTTCCGGGGCCTTCCTGATGGCATAATCGCGGTCATGCGGGCGGTATCGCTACGGCCCCGGCGTCTTTCACAGAGGTCCCGAACATGCAGCGCCTGATTACCGCCAGCGGCTTGTCCGTCCTCGTTCTCGCATCTGCCCTGGTTGTGACACCTGCGCTCGGCCAGCAGGCCACGGTCTACAAGTGGGTTGACGACCAGGGCGTTCCACACTACAGCGACCAGCCGCCGGCAAATGCCGCATCTGAAGCGCTGCCGATCCGTTATCGCCGGACTGACAAGAGCACGGTACAGGCGCGGGCCAAAGCCAATGAGACACCGGAAGACGCTGCGAACCCGCGCGAGGAGCAGCAGGACGCTGACGCTACTGCTGCCGACGCTGCAACGACCGATCGCGAGAAGAACCTGGCGCAACGGGCCGCGACCTGCAAAAAGGCGCAGGAGCGTGTGGCAAACTACAGTCAGGCCCAGAAGCTCTACAAACCCGGTCCGAACGGCGACCGTGTCTACCTGACCGATGAGGAACTCGATGCCGAGCGCGCAGATGCTCAACGGGTCATGGAAGAATGGTGCAGCGAGGAATAGCACGGGTTCTGACGGCTTCGAAATCCCGAATCTCTGCTCCCCGCTCGCCGTCTTTGGCGTCGTACTCGCATCACAACTGCTGGCCCTGCTGCTGACACTGGCCGGCCAACCCGGCTGGTGGGCGTTCTACAGCCATCTTGCACAGACTGCCCTGCTGCTGCTCTGGACCGGGCTGCTCAGCGCAGCATCGCTGTGCCGCTTGCGCGGCTGGCTGACGCGCTTTCCCGTCCCTGAAGGCAGCGTCATTACCTTTCTGGTGGTCATGGCTTGCGTCGCCGCCGTCTCGGAATCGGCATTCTGGCTGGGCAGGATTCTCGGCACCGGTCCTGAAACCGGTGGCGGCTGGTTCCCGACCGACCATCTGGGCTTCCTGACCCGGAACCTCGCCATCGGCATGCTGGTGACTGCGCCCGTGCTGCGCTACTTCTATGTCTCCCAGCAATGGCAGCGCAATGTCCGCCGCGAAGCCGAGTCGCGGCTCAATGCGCTGCAGGCGCGGATTCGCCCACACTTTCTCTTCAACAGCATGAACACCATTGCCGCGCTGACCCGCAGCAACCCGCTGGCAGCCGAACAGGCCGTCGAGGATCTGGCCGATCTGTTCCGGGCCTCGCTGCGGGATGGCCGACAACTGATCCCGCTGCGCGAAGAACTCGAGATCGCCCGCGTCTACGAACGCATGGAGCAGCACCGGCTGGGCGAACGCCTGCAGGTGGACTGGCAGCTGGGTCCGTTGCCGGAAGATACGGCCATTCCCGGGCTCACCATCCAGCCGCTGCTGGAAAACGCGATCTACCACGGCATCGAGCCGATGCCGCAACCTGGCCGCATCCAGGTGTCGGGCGAATCCACCGGCGGCATGGTGCGCATCAGCGTCAGCAACCCGCTGCCGCCCGCGGTGCTCGCGGCACGACAGGGCAACCGCATCGCACTCGACAACATCCGCGAACGGCTGGAACTCGCCTTTGGCGTGCGCGGGGTGCTCTCGGTGACCGATACGGTGCCGGGCATGTTCACCGTCACCATCGAGTTTCCGGCCGATCGTCAGGCACTGCCCGCATGAGCGGCGCGACCACAGGTGTATTGATCGTCGATGACGAGCCGCCGGCGCGCAGCCGTCTGCGGCAGTTGCTGGCGGAAATCCCCGGTTTCAGCGTGGTCGGCGAGGCCAGTCACGGCGAGGAGGCCTTGCAGGTGGCCAATGAACTGCACCCCGACATCGTGCTGCTGGATATCCGCATGCCTGGACTCGATGGCCTGCAGGTGGCCGGCCACATGGCGAACTGGGCGCAGAAGCCGGCGATCATCTTCACCACAGCCTATGACGAATATGCGATCCAGGCCTTCGACGCACAGGCGATCGGCTACCTCCTGAAACCGGTGCGCCGCGAGCGCCTGCAGCAGACGCTGGCCCATGCGGCGCGCATCAGCCGCATGCAACTGGCCGAGCTGCCGGGTTTGCTGCCGCGCACACAGATCTGCGCCCAGCGCGGCCGCGCCCTGCAGATGATCCCTATCGAAGACATACACTGCTTTCAGGCCGACCAGAAATACGTAACGGCGTATTACGCGGGTGGCGAAGCACTCCTCGATGAACCCCTGAAGAATCTTGAAAACGAGTTTGGCGAACGCTTTCTGCGCATACACCGCAATGCCCTGGTGGCCGTCGAATACATGGACAGCCTCGAACAGGAAGACAACGGTGCGTGGCAGGTACGGCTCAAGGCCGGCTTGCCGCCACTGGCCGTGAGTCGCCGCCATGTCGGCGAGGTCAAGCGACGGTTGCGGGCCGGCCGGAGTTCCAGCACTCCCGTATAATCGACCACATGCCGTGGTCCGGAAAAAAAGACAACTCGGGTAGCAAAGGCGCGAAAAACGCCCGGTCAGCCGAAGCAGCGACTCCGATCAAGGCGGGTCCGGCGCGGCCGCGTTGCGGTACCTGCATCTTGCGGCCGCACTGCCTGCCCGCCGGTCTGGCGCCCGAGGCACTGCGCAGATTCGAGAATATCGTTCAGCACTCGGCCACCCTGGCACCGGGCGAACACCTGTTTCGCGTCGGCGACAAATTCCATTCCTTGTACGCCGTGCGTACCGGATGCCTCAAAACCTGTGCCGTGGATCCAAACGGGCGGGAGCACGTGATCAATTTTCATTTTGTCGGCGAGCTTATCGGTATCGATGCGATCTTCCCGGAGCAGCATTTTTCAGACGCCATTGCGCTGGTGGAAAGCTCGGTCTGTCATCTGCCCTATCGCGCCATCAGCCAGCTGGCACGTGAGATTCCGGACCTGCAGCTCCAGATCCTGCGCGGACTCAGCCGTCACGTGTTCAGCATGACCAGTATCTCCGGCGACTTCACTGCCGAGGAACGGCTCGCTGCCTTCCTCGTCATGGTCGGTGCCCGGCATCGACTCGCCGGCGGTGTCTCGACTGAACTGCAACTGGCAATGTCGCGTCAGGACATCGCCAACTATCTGCGCCTCGCGACCGAGACGGTCAGCCGCATACTCGCGCGCTTTCAGAAAAGCGGGCTGTTGCGCGCCAATCGCCGGCAGATCACGCTGCTGAACCCGGAGGGTCTGTACGCAATCGCCGAGTGCATGAACCCCTACTCCAGATGCGGAATCAATCGCCACCGCCCGGAATCAGGCACCACCCGTCGCTGAAGCAGACGCGGTCAGGAGAAAGACATGGTCGACGCGCGTGACGTAATCATCATCGGAGCAGGGCCGGCCGGTCTGTCACTGGCCATTTCACTGGCAGATGCGGGGTTCGGCGTGACGGTCGTCGAGAAGCTGCCGCGTGCCGTCCTGGCCGACCCGCCGGCCGATGGCCGGGAGATCGCGCTCACCCATCGCGCCGCTGACATCCTGCAGTCGCTGGGAATGTGGCAGAACTATCCTGCCGGCGACGTTTCGCCGATCCGCGAGGCCCGGGTGCTCGATGGCAAGTCACCGCACTTCCTGGGTTTTGACACGCGTGGCACGCAGCAGACCGAACTGGGCTACCTGGTGGCGAATAACGTGATCCGGAAAGCCGCATTCGAGGTGGCGTCTTCCATGCCTTCGATCGAGATCATCAGCGATGCTGCGGTCAGCGGTGTGGCGACAACCGCAGACGCGGCTGAAGTGCGCCTGGCTGACGGGCGGATCCTGACGGCTCCGCTGATGGTCGCCGCCGACAGCCGTTTTTCAGACGCCCGGCGCCGCATGGGCATAGGCGCTGACATGCGCGACTTTGGACGCACGGTGATCGTCTGTCGCCTGTCCCATGAATTGCCGCACAACGGGATCGCGCACGAATGTTTCCACTATGGTCGTACGCTCGCGGTGTTGCCGCTCAATGGTCTGCTGTCTTCAGCGGTCATCACGCTGTCAGCCGACCAGAGCAATGCCATGATGCAGATGCCGGTCCCTGAATTTGAAAAGCTGGTTACCGAGCAGTTCGAAGCCCGGCTCGGCGCGATGCAGCTGGTCGGCGATCGGCACAGCTATCCGCTGGTCGCGGTATATGCCCAGCGCTTTGTTGCCAATCGCTTCGCACTGCTGGGCGACGCCGCCGTCGGCATGCACCCGGTTACCGCACACGGCTTCAATTGCGGGCTCTATGGCGTGGAGTCGCTGACCAGGGCCGTACGCGGTGCGCGCGCCACCGGCCGGGATATCGGCGGCATGTCGGTGCTGGCCCGCTACCAGTCCGAGCACCGACGGGCGACCCGGCCGATCTATCTGGGCACCAATGTGCTCGTCGGCCTGTTCACCGACGACCAGATGCCGGCACGCTTTTTCAGGTCGGCCGTACTGCGCCTCGCAAACCGGTTGCCGCCCCTGAAAGCGGGCATTACCCGTCAGTTGACCGGAAGGGCCTGACCGCTATACGGACAACCGATCGAATCAGGATTTGCTTGGCGGCCACAATCAGCAAATTACTGTCCTTTGTAACGCAGGCATCAGTAAGTTCCACTATAGACAAGCGCTTGGCTTGCCTTCGTAGTGTCAGTACGTTGTACTATCCTTATATCCACTCGGCGGAAGCAATGCTTTCTGTTGTATCCGCGCTACAGCTACTGCTCAACATGAGAGGGGGGAAACCCATATGAAACCGATTGATTATTTCAACAAGCCCTTATTGGGCCTTACCGCAGTGGGCATGACCCTGCTCGCGCAGCCTGCGCTGGCGATCCCCGAAGAGATCGTGGTGACAGCCCGCAAGTTCGAAGAAAACATCCAGGAGATCCCAATTGCAGTGAGCGCATTCACTGCGCAGAACATCGAACAGCTCAATCTGAAGAGCATCGACGATATCGCGAAGTTCACGCCGGGCCTCTCCTTCACGTCAGCCTTTGGCCGGCAACCGGGCTCGGATCGTCCGTCATTGCGCGGTATCACGACTGTCGTGAACGGCGTCGCCAACAGCTCTGCTGTCGGTTATTTCGTCGATGGCGTCTATCTGTCCGGCTCACCGCAGTCGACGGAGCTCTCCAACCTGGAGCGAGTGGAGGTGATCAAGGGTCCGCAGGCCGCACAGTTCGGTCGTGGCACCTATGCCGGCGCCATCAACTACATCACCCGCAAGCCTTCGTTGGACGGACTGGAAGGTGGCGCCACCATCACCGGCGCAGAACACGACACCCAGGAGTACTCGGGCTGGCTGAGCGGGCCACTCATCGACAATCAGCTCGCTTACTATGTAAGTGCTGGCTACGACACCTACGGCGGTGAGTTCACCAACCAGGCCTATGGCGACAAGGTCGGCGGCACCGAGACCAAGAACCTCACCGCCAAGCTCCTGTGGACCCCGCTGGATGGCCTCGAGGTCACCCTGAAGGGCGGCCTGCAGCGCACTGATGACGACCATTTTGCCATCTACCTGCAGCCCCGCACGCTCAACAACTGCTACCCGCGAACCGCCACGACGCCACGCGCCCGCGGTTACTACTGTGGTACGGCGGTTCTTGACGAAAACAACATCAACCTCGCAACGGGCCTGCTTGAGAATGCCGAAAACGGCATGTCCGGCAGCGAACTGAATCGCAAGCTGATCAGCCTGGCCATCGACTACACCGCGCCGAGCGGCTATACCTTTACCAGCACCACAGGCTACATCAGGGACGAGATAAATACCGGTTTTGACGTTTCCTACGCCAACTATGACGCCGTCCCCGTTGGCGCATCGGCTGGCAGCTTCTACCAGCTGGACGGCGACCGGAGCCATAGCCTCTCGCAGGAATTGCGCATCACCTCGCCCCAGGACGCCCGGGTGCGTGCCACGGGTGGTTTTTACTTCCTGGATATAGAGAGTCAGGAGGTTTACAACCGCAAGGTATTGGCAAGCGGCGTTTCGGCACTGCAGACAATTGCCAACCTGACCACGCAAAGGGTGCAGAATCGCGCCGTGTTTGCAGGCGTCGATGTCGACATCAACGACCGGCTCACGATGGGCCTCGAAGGCCGTTACTCGAGCGATAATGTCGAGGTCTCCAATGTCGTCAATAACGGCACCGGCGCTATAGAGCCGTGCGCAGGCGAGCCGAGCTGCCAGAATACCTTCACCAGCTTTACGCCGCGGCTGACAGCTCGTTACCGGTATAGCGACGAGATCAACCTGTATGCCAACATCGCCCGTGGCACCAAACCCGGTGACTTCAATGCGACGCTGCCGAACGATCCGGACTCCGGATTGCCCGACGAAAGTTTCCGTGCCGTCGATGAAGAAACCATGTGGAGCTATGAGATCGGTGCCAAGACCGAGTGGCTCGACCGTCGCCTGATCGCGAATCTCGCGGTTTACTTCAACGACGTGGAAGACCAGCAGCTGACGACCAACATCGAAGGTCCGGGCGGCGTGCCCCAGTCGGTGCTTGCAAACGTGGGCAAGACCGAGGTCTGGGGTGCAGAACTCGAGACCAACTTCGCCATCACCGACAACTGGTCAGCCGGGTTCATCTACGCTTACACCCACTCCGAGATCAAGGAGCGGATCAGCGTTGACCAGGCAGACCTGGTGGGCGACATCACCGGCTTTACGACACTCAGCGATTACTACAATGAGTTTGGTGACGTATCCGGCAAGCAGTCCCCGCGTGTACCGGAGAACCAGTTCGCGCTGTTCACCCGCTATGACATACCGTTCAGCTGGGGCGGCATGTTCGTCGGTGCTGACTACACCTTCGAGGATTCGAAGTATGCCCAGGAGCACAACCTGATCGAGACGGGAGACCGCAATCTGATCGGCGCGCGCATCGGTGCCAACTGGCAGAACTGGCAGCTCACTGCCTGGGTCAAGAACCTTACGGACGATGACACCCCGCTGGATATCATCCGGTACATCGACCGGCAGGCGTCCTCGGGCGGCGCGCTGCCCAGCTGTACCGCCTCCGGTGGTACGACCGCGCAATGCGTCTCGACCTCGACCAGCGGTCGCGGATTCGGCCTGACCCTCCAACCCGGCCGACAGGTCGGTGCAACGCTCAGTTACAAGTTCGGCGGTGCCAAGTAACGGTCACTTAGCCAGAACGACGACAATAAAAAGGGCGGTGGATCGTGAGATCCACCGCCCTTTTCTTTTCAGGCTGACCTTTTCAGAGCGCCATCAGTCGGTGACGACGCCCGTGCGACCACGCAGCCAGCGCTGGTAGACCGCATAACCTTCACCGAGCGTCGTATCGAAGTAGTAGATCTGCTCGGGCTTGATGCGAATCAGGTCGAAGCGGCGCAAGGCCCGTTCTTTCTTCACCCGCACCAGGTTGTACTTGTCGACAGCAATACTGAAACGCGGATCAGACGAGGGAATCACCTCCGCCGTACCATTGATTTGCGTACTGCGCCACAGCTTGGGACCCCCTTCGGCGATGCTCCAGCCCGCGAAGTGCACGGCGCTGATGTTCGGGTTCTTGCGGATCTGCAGCAGCTTCTCGGTGCCGATCTCGGAAACGACGTAGAGCACCTGTTCGTCCTTGTCGAGCACCATGTCGACCGTGGTCGCCAGCGGCTTGTTGTTGAGAGCCGTTGTCAGCGCAAAGCGCTCACGGCCGGGCAGAAACTCGACGATCTTTTCCCAGAGCTTCTCCTGGGACAGCTGCCGGTCGCTGCGCGCCATCTGCCGGGTGGCAGAAGCAACCGTATCGATAGTGAAGTCCACGTCATGGCACTCGGCGCAGGTCATGCCCCTCGGGAATTTGCGATGCTTGCTGCCCGTCACATCATTCGCAGTGATTGGCGGCCCGGGAATGATCACGGCCTCGATGCCGCGTTCGCCGCCGCCCACATTGACACCTTCAGGTGTTTTCTGTCCCGCCTTGGCAGGCTCCGCCGCCTGCAGCAGCGTCGTGCTGAGCGCAAATGGCACAGCGGCGGCTGCCGCGATGCCGATCAGCAGGGATTGTCGTTTGTTCATTGTCCTTTCCTCGTCGCCTATATGTTCAACATTGAAAAAAATCCGGCACCAGCCCGAGTTCGTATGAGTCAGCGTGCGGGCGTCCGGGCGGGTAGATCCTGCATCGCCAGCGCGACGGCCCGGGCTACCGCATCTGCATCGAGGCTGCCCTTCTCCATGCTTCCCGCGATGGAGCCAAACCACAACTCGCGGTTTGCCGCAGCGTCCACCACATGGATGACCAGCCGCCCTTCGCGATAGCTTTGCACGCTCGGACTGCCGACATTGACCGAACCACCCACGTTGCTGCCAAAGCTTCCGACACCGATGCCGATACGGAACGGACTGGATTTCACGCGTTCGTCGGCCGCGGTTTCATAAGCGATCCACAACTGGGGATCATCCTTTGCTTCTGTGTATCCGCGGCGAGTCATTTCGGCACGGATGGCCGCGCGGATATTGGCATCCAGCAGGCGCATGGGTTCTTCGCTACTGGCGGTAGGCGGGGGCTGCCAGCCGAAGGTACGGTAGGCGGCGAAGTTGGCATCTGGTGCGGTCTGTGACGCGCGCTCAGGCCGCGATGGACTGGTGCAGCCGCCGGCCAGCAGGGTGCTGGCGATCAGGGCCAGGCTGAGAGCAGATTTGATGCGCATGACGTCTCGCCTTTTATAGACACTGTATTGACAGTATTAAACCTAACTCATTGTCTTTCTTGATATTGTCAGCGACGCAACCTGGGCAGCAATTCCTTGCCGATGATGTGCAGCGACTTCTCCGGTTCGTCGTGCAGACGCAGTGCATTCTCCGTCATGCCGGCTGCAGCGAAGGCCTTGATGCGCTCCACATGCCGGTCCAGATCACTCAGGTCGCCGGCCAGGCTCAGGCCCTCGACCAGCTTGGCGACGATCTCCGGGGCCACGCCCTTGATCTCGCCAACCTTGGTACGGAACGCCGTTAGAAATGCGTCCTTGTTCGCGTGGACGACCTTCGCTTCCTCGGGCGTCAGGAAGGGCTCGTACCAGGCCTCCTCAAGCCAGCCACGGACCATGAGTTCCCGGCGAGCCTCGCGGAATGAAGCCTCGCGGTCTGCCTTTATATGGAAGGCGCAGAAGTTGTTGACGCGGAAGTCGGCTGCGCTGCGGCCATGCCGGGCCAGCCCCTCGCGGACGTCGCTCATGCACTTTGGCAACATCGGCAAGATCATGTCGCTGAACATGGTGCCATCGGCAAACCGCGTAGCCATGTCGAGCATCTTCGGACCGGTGGCACCAGCGTAGATGATCGGTGGCGTGCCCTTTACCCAGGTCGAACGGAAGTAGCGCGACTTGTAGACCTCGCCATCCCACACCACCACCTGGCCGGATACCGCACGCTTTGCCATCGCCACTGCTTCGCCAAGGCCCTTTACGCGTTTGCCGTAGGGCTTGTTGAGGACGCCGGGCCATTCCCCGCCACCGCCGATCACCACCATGCCACGGCCATTGGAGTACTCGTTCAGCGTCGAAACCGCGTTGGCAATCTTCAGCGGATGCATCTCGTAGGGACTGATGACGACGGCACCGAGCATGATCTTTTTCGTGGCTATCGCGGCCGGCATAAGACACATGAAAGGATCGCGACCGTTTGCGTAGTTCTGCGCCCAGAGGCCACGTATGCCGTAGCTCTCGGCAATCGCGGCCAGCTCTGCAACCTGTGCGGGCGTGACGTCCGCTTCGAGAATGATGTCGATATCCATTAGTGCTTCCTTTACCTCGGTCAGTTCGGAATCAGCGGACCTTCAGGTCCGTCCGGGCTTCAATCGGCGAAATGATGTCGCGCTTGCGAAACGGCGCCATTGCGAAACGCAGCGCAGCCTTGCGCGGCGTCAGCCACTCGATGCATGCGCCCTGTTTGCAGTTTGCCAGCGCCTGGGCAGCCAGCCACGGCGTTACGGTTTCGACCGTATCGCCAAGGATATTCATGACCCGCTTGGCCTTCTCCCACTCCTGCGGATCCTTGCTCTTCGACGAATAGATCAGCAGGTCGGTCGGCACCATGCCGGGACTCAGTGCGCCGATCAGTACCGGCGAATCCTTGTATTCCTTTGCCAGGGACCGGGTCAGGTAACGCAGCGCATATTTGCTGCTGCCGTAGACCGTCAGGCCCGGCGACATCATGCCGTTGCTGCCGAAGCCTTCGAAAGTATAGATCTTGCCGCTGCCCTGGCGCAGCATTGCGGAGAGTGCGACCTTGGTACCGTAAATCGTGCCAAGCAGATTGGTTTCAATGGTGGCGACAATCTGCTCCGCAGGCAGATCCGCGAGCAGTGCGCGGTCCGTCGCGACTGCGGCATTGCTGATCCAGACATCGACACGGGAAAAGCGCGCGACCGCCGCGTCCCAAACCGCCTGCAGCGAGGCCATGTCGCGTACGTCGCAGACGCAGCCCAGCACCTCAGCGGGGCTGCCCAGCTCCGTGGTTGCGGCATCGACGGCGGCCTGAGTGCGGCCAGTCACCACCACCCGGTGGCCGAGTTTCAGGAATTCACGGGCGAGGCCTTTGCCGATACCCCGGGTACTGCCCGTGATGACGATCGTTTGCATGCGTCTTCTTCATTCAGGGAGAAAAAAGACCATTCTAGGCCAGTTGGCGATCTAGGCGAGCTGCAGGATCTCCACTGCCGCACGCTCGCCTGACTCCATTGCGCCTTCCATGCCGAT
>CAYJPG010000006.1:39904-49277 GCA_964371995.1 uncultured Chromatiaceae bacterium
AGCGAAATGAATACGGCCATGTGCCTCTGCAACAACATTGCCGAAGCGGGCAATCTGGCCCGGCGTCCGGTACATGTTGTGGCCGCGTGTCCACGGGTAAGCAGACCAGTTCACCACCGCCGTGGCTTCCACGCGCCCGACAGTGCTTGGCCGCGCTTCATTCAGTGCTTTGGTAGCTGCCCGCATCACATCCGCGTCGTTCATCTTCAGCCACGGTGAACGCGGACTGCGGACGTTCATCCAGACATATTCGCCCTGCTCTGACTTGAAATGGAACAGGCGACCCATCGGTTGATTGGTCCACAGCGACCCCGGCAGCCCGTCCACTTTCCAGTAGGGCTCCTTGACGGCGAAAAACACGTTGACCATGTTGTCGTAGGGAATCTCGCGCACGGCTGCCGCCTGCAGGGCCGGAAGCGCCGGCTCGATGGCGATCTCGCGCAGCAGCGGCAGCGGTACGGCGACGACTACCCGGCCGGCACGATAACGGCGTCCGGCTTTGGTCCTGACTTCGACGCCGTTCTTGTCAGCGCGGATCGCCGTGACATGCGCATTGAAGGCGATCTCCCGCTTGAACAGCCCGGCCATGCTTTCCGGCAGGCGACTGCTGCCCGTGGCAATGCGCTTCAGGCCATCCATGCCACCCATGGCCTCCTGAAAACGGAACAGGCGATGCTGCCACAGCGCTGACAACGTGTTGACGTCACCGGTGGGCGTGTCATTGTCGATAAACCGCAGGGCCGCCTCGCTGGCGCCGCAACTCTTCAGGTAGTCGCCATAGCTGATGTCGAGTGCCGCCATTTCCGGCAACAGCCAGCTGTCGAGACCATTGAGAGGCGAGGGCTGCGGCGTATACATCATCGTCAGCCCGAAGGGCCCCATCAGCGGCCCGCCCCCGGTACGCTCCTTGCCGACCAGCTTGTTGAGTGGCGACTCCGCCCATGCCGCCATCGACATGGTCGTGTCATCGACCTTCAACGCGAAAGGCAGCTCAACGGTATCGAGCCACTTTTGCATCGGAAAACCGCCCAGCCGGTCGATCATCGACAGGCAGCGCGCATAGCCGGAACCGAATTCAGTACCGCCGGCTTCGGGTCGGCCCGGAACCTTGTCGAGGGTCATCACGCGCCCGCCAACGCGGTTGCTGCCCTCAAGAAGCAGCACACTCACACCGGCATCCTGCAGCATCAGCGCGCTATTAAGGCCCGCGAGGCCAGCGCCAATAACGATGACATCGGCATCACGCCGGTTGGCGGCCAGCGCTGCGGTGCCGAGGCCACTGCCGGCGGTGATCACACCGGCAGTGGCCGCGATTTCCTTCAGGACCCGTCGGCGGGTACGTGTGGCAGTAAACGTCATGCTGACGGGTCCTTCCTGTCGTTGCTTTAGGGGGCGCCGAAACGATAGTTTACGCGCAGCCCGACCTGGCGCTGATCCGGCTTGATCGGCGTCTGATTGCCGGGCAGGACGAAGGTGCTCGGCGGGCCATCGGGTGAAAAACTGCCGCCGAAGAAAGCGATGCCCTGGTTATAGGTGTTGCGAAACGAGGACTTGATGGTGTCATCCTCAAAGGCATTGTCCACGTAGGCGATGATGTCCCACTGCTTGTTCACGATGCCGAGGCGGAAATCAGCCGTCGTATAGGCATCGAACTTCACGGTGTTGACCGCATCCTGATAGCGATCGTCCTGATAGATCAGGTCGCCCTCGAACAGCCAGTCGGTTTCGCCAACCAGCGGTTTGCGGTATGAAAAGCCGCCGACAAATGCGTGTTTGGGCGCATATTCGAGTTCGTTGCCGGACAGGTTGATCTGGCAGAAGTCATCATCGACACCGTTGCTGCCCTTGCCCGGATCGGCGACGATGGTGCAATTCCCTGCATCAGCAATCGTGCCCGGGCCCTTGCTCAACAGGGTGAAGTCGTCGTATTCCGTGTTGAGGTAGGTATACGAACCATTCAGCCGCAGCGCCTCTGTCGCCTGCCAGGCAATATCGAGTTCAAGGCCATAGACGGTAGCCTTGGATGCATTGACCGGTGCGGCAAACAACAGGCCCGAATCCGGATCCTGTTTCTGCGAGGACACCAGCTTGTCGTCGAACTCCTGGTAGAAGAGCGAGGTGTTCAGCACCAGTCGCTTGTCCAGCCAGTCGGTCTTGGCACCAATTTCGTAAACGTTGAGGGTTTCATCGTTGAAGCGGCTCGACGCCGGATCAAAGCCCGTCAGCGCGCCGACGATACTGATGCCCTTCGGCTTGGTCGCGTTGGCCCATGACAGGTAGTACATCGCATCATCCGATGCCTGCCATTGCAGCGTCACTTTCGGTGAGAAGAAGGTGTCGGTCACCTTGTCAGACAGGGTGCCATACGCTGCTGACAGGGCAGCAGGGAAGTTCGCACACGGCGGGAACGTCAGACCGCGTGAGTCCACCGCCCGGGGAAGGGCACACAGTGGGCCGGTCTCGTCGGGATCACGCCGGTTGGGACCTGTCACCTTGACCTCTTCGTCGGAATAACGGCCCTCAAGGATCAGCTTCCAGCGGTCGATGAATTCCCATTCCACCAGTCCGTACACGGACCAGTGATCGGTGTCCTGGCTCCATGGGTCGATATAGCGCAGTGCGTCAGAGCTGATCGCCGCGATCTGCGGCGCGCAGTTCACGCCTGCTGCAAAGGGCAGTGCCGCATTCGAGATGCAGTTGACGCTGCCATCCTGAACATCCTTGCTTTCAGTCCAGTACAGGGCGCCAACCGTCCATGCTACGGCACCGTCTGTTGTCGACTGCAGGCGCAGCTCCTGGCTGAACAGGTCGGTTTCATCGCGCAGCCAGAACTCGGCACCGGTGGTCTTGCCCGCCGCCGACACGCTGCCTTCGCGACGCCCGTCCTCAAAACTGAATACATCGCTGGTCGCGAAGTGGGTCAGTGAGGTGAACTTCATCCCGTCGAAGTCCACACCGATGTCGAGGGTATTTCGCCAGATTTCCCGATCGGTGCCCGGGTAATCGGCACCGGTACGCGGGTCTTCCGACAGCGTGACCGCGAGTTCATCGCCATTCGGCAGGCTGTTGACCGATACGATCTGCGTGAGATTGGGATTGATGGCCGGACTGAGCGGGCCCGCGCCATCCGGATCGGTACGCGCACTCAGCGGAATGTCCTTCAGCTCGGTGGGCGTGATCGCTGAATAGGGCGCCTGCTCGATGGTGTCATCCGTGTACTCGGTATGGAAGGTCGCAGAAACCCGGTCATTGACGTTCCAGACGAGGGTGCCGGACACCCCTTCGCCGTCCGCACCACCGATATCCTGGCCGGTGACGGAGTTCTTGTAGAAACCATTGTGGTTCCAGCTCGCCACATTGATACTGCCGAGCAGGGTTTCGCCGAGCAGTGGACCACTGAGGCTGCCCTTTACTTCCAGCTTGCCGTTATCGCCGATATCCGTGCCAACCCGCGCCTGGAAATCCTTCGACGGCTTGCGGGTAATGTAGTTGACCGCACCGGCAAAGGCCGTACGACCATAAAGGGCGTTCTGCGGACCCTTGACCACCTCGATCCGCTCAAGGTCGAAGAGACGCGGATTCAGGAGCAGGCCACCACCGTTGGTCTGGATCGCCTGCGAGGCAATATCGATACCGTCTACCAGGACGGCCACATTCTGCCGGCCGCGCGTGGGCGCGAGACCACGGATCGTGATCCGCGTGTCCTGCGATGCAAAGCCCTGGTCAAAAATCACACTGGAGCTGAATTTGCTGACATCGGCAACGCTCGCGATGTTCAGCTTCTCTATATCGGCAGCTGTCAGCACCGATACCGCAACCGGTACCGTCTGCAGGTTTTCCTCCCGCTTGCGGGCGCTGACGATGATTTCTTCCAGCGCCGAGGCCATCGGCGCCACCATGATCAATGAGATACCGAGAACACTGCCGCGTAACAGATGACTGCGGAACTTCGTCTGCATTTTGAACCCCCATTTGCACAACCGGCCACGCGCCCGACAGGCCGCATGACTCACCCCGTGGCGGCGAGAGTATAAACACGGCGCGCACAGAACCAGCAATTGTTATTCTTGTTTGACAAGCTGCCGTTGTTTCTCGAAGCGGCGCAAAAAAGGCAGGGACGCGATGGAATTCAGACAACTGCAGCACTTTCTGGCGGTCGTCGAGACCGGGAGTTTTCACAAGGCGGCCGCTCGCGTCAATATCACGCCACAGGCGATCAGCCGCAGCATCCAGCAACTTGAAAAAGAGTGCGGGGGGCGCCTGCTTGAGCGCAAGAAGGGGACCCGTCACAGCGTCGGGCCCACCGGATTCGGCCTGATGCTCCTGCCCAGGGCAGAGCGGGCGCTGGCCGAACTCAGGATGTTCCGTGATGAGATTGAGAACGTCATGGGTACCGGTCGCGAAATGGTACGCCTCGGCGCCACGCCAACCGTAACGCGCAGCCTGATGCCCGCCGCTATCCGTTCATTCCGTGCAAAGCGGCCAGCTGTCCGGGTACAGGTCATGCGTCAGGTCACGCATATCGTTCTTGAACAACTTGGCAGCGGCCTCTACGACATTGCAATTTGCGACGAACCGGAAGAACGGCTCGACGCCCGCTTCAGCGCCGAGACGCTCTACAGCGATCGCAATATTTTTGTCGCCCGGAGGGACCATCAGTGGGCCAGCGAAGGGCGGCTGGAACTCAAGACTCTGATGGACGCCGAGTGGGCCATCGTCGGCCCCTTCTGCCGCCTGTGGAACGAGTTGCGCGACATTTACTCGTGGGCCGGCCTCGCGCCGCCCCGACACAGCATGGAGAGCAACTCGGTGGAACTCTGCGTTCAGCAGCTGCTGAACGATGACTATGTCTCGTTTCTCCCGGCCCGGCTCGTGAGCGCAGAGCTGCGCAGTGGCGTACTGGTAAAGCTTCCGGTCCGGCAACCGAAGCCGCGCAGCTGGCCCTGCCTGCTGGTCATGCGAACCGACAGCAAGCCAGGACCAACCGCGGCGGAATTCATCGAGACCGTGCGTTCGGCCGCGAAAAAACTGCCGCGGTTGTAAACCGGCGAGCCTATTCGACGATTTCGGCCCGCGTGCTCTGGATGAAATTCACGACGTCGGCACGTTCGGCCGGCGGCAGATTGAAGACATCAAGCGTTGCGTTGAGATGCGCGATGAATGCCGTCCAGTCGCGCTCGCTCACTTTCATACCCACATGCGAGAGCTTCATGTCGCGTCCGGTGTAGTACATCGGTCCGCCAGCCTGTGAACACAGGAAATCTACCAGCAGCTGCTTTTCGCGTTCGATGCCGTCGGCACCGCGATTCTGCCAGAAACGTCCGAGCGTCGCATCGGCCTGCAAACGCGGCAACAGATTATTGACCACGGCACGAACTGCATCGTAGCCACCGAGGCGTTCATAAAGCGATTTTTCACTCATTTCATTTTTCCATCAGTTGAGGGTGCTGCAACCAGTCGCGCACTTGAGTAGCATCAGGCCATTCATCGCTTCACATCATTCTGGTACGGAAAATGCAAATCGAAATCATTCTCGAACCCGATCTCAGGCCAGAGCAGGTTACCGAACTGGCGGTCGCCGCCGAGGGTTACGGTATCCGGGCCCTGTGGCATTCAAACTATCACGCCCACTGGGACCCTTTCGTCACGCTGGTACCAGCGGCCATGGCGACTAAAAAGATACTCCTCGGCGTGCTGGCTGTCAGCCCTTACGAGTTTCACCCGCTGAAGATGGCCAACTCGATCCTGAGCCTCAACGAAATCAGCAAGGGCCGCGCCATGCTCGCCGTCGGCGGTGGCGGTGCGGTACTGAGTTCCATCGGCACGACCATCGATTACAAGAAGCTGCGCATCGTGCGCGGCGTCCGCGAAGCGGTGGATATCCTCAAGTCCGCCACCACCGGAAAATTCAGCATGGGTTACAAGGGCGAGATCTTCCAGGTGACCCGGCCCCACAAGATGGGCTGGGCAAAATCGCGCCCGCCGCGCATCTATACCTGCTCAACCGCGCCGCAGATGCTGCGTATGGGGGCGGAAGTGGCCGATGGCCTGCAAATGAGTGATGTGGCCATACCGATGATCGGCGAGGCGATGGAGAACGTGCGCGCCGGACTCGCCCGGCGCAAGGCGCCGGCTGAAGATTTCCGTACCGGCAACTTCTGGGCCTGGCATATAAAAAAGGATCGCGACAAGTCAATGTATGAAGCGCGGCGGGAACTCGTGTTCCGCGGTGAAATGGTGCCGCCATTTACCGGTTTGCATCACTTCCTCGACGAAAAGGACGTGCAGTACGTGAAGGACAACTGGGCCAACTTCGCCAAGGCCTACTGGACACGCTCAGGCGTCATCGAAGGCGCGCCCGAAGCGATGGTGAACCACCTGATCGCCGAGCTGTCCTCCGCCGGTGACCTCGGCAATATCGAGCAGGAACTGGTCCGCTACCGGAAGTTCGCGGCAGCTGGTCTCAGCGATCTGGCGCTGCGCCTCTTCGATGAGCCGATGGACGGCCTGAAGCTGATCGCCGAGCACGTCGTCCCGGCATTCGAACGCGCCTGAGCCTGCTCCGACTCAGGCGTCCTGGGCCTGGGCAAGATTGAGGGCCGCGGGGAAGAGGATTTCGTTCTCCTTGCGCACATGCTCGGTGGTGTCGGTCGCAAAGGCCGCGAGTTCATCGAGCAGCGCCGGAATCAGCAGGGCACCGGGCGGCGGCTGGCCGGCCGGAACAGCTTCAACAGGTTTTTGCGGCATGGATGCACCCGACGATCACTGGCAGAATGGGCTACCGCTGGACCTGCCACCGGACATTCCCGAAGATGAATCAATATACGCCGGCCACCGATACCGCTGCAGCCGCCGTGCGGACGGACGATAGCGCAGCGCCGCCGGGCAGCCGGCATTCCCAGGCAATCAGCATAGCGCTGCTGGCCCTCGGTATCGCCGTGGCGATGGCAGTCTACGTCTGGATCGGGCAGCGCTCGGGCGTCGGTCCGCAGCTCGCGGAGCTGCAGAAAGAGGCGAGCGTCAGGACCTCCGAACTCGCTGCACTCAAGGCGCGCGTCGATGAATTCAGCGCCGGGCGACGTCGCCTGGATGAAGACATGGACCGGCTCGCCGAGCGGATCAGCCAGGAAACAGAAGCACTCGGTACGCTCCCTGCCCGTATCGACACCCTTCAGGAAGCGGTCGATCGTTTCGCCGGTGCCGGCGACAAGGTGCGGGCGGCCTGGCTGCTGGCAGAAGCGGAACACTACATGCGCATCGCCAATGCCCAGCTGGGGCTGGCCGGTGAGGTAGATGTCGCCCAGACCTCGCTGGGCCTGGCCGACGATACCCTGCGCGAACTCAACGACCCGCGCATGACACCGGTGCGCAAGCAGCTCGCCAAAGAGCTCAACGAGCTGAGGGCCATTCCCCGGCCCGATACCGAGGGTATCGTCCTGACGCTGGGCGGCATCGCCGACAGCCTGGAGGACCTGCCGCTCAAGAACTCGATGCCGGACACCTTCCGCGAAACCCCCGCAGAACCGGCCGGGGAACTCACCGGCTTTAGCCGTGCCGTGGCGACCGTGCGTGCTGCGCTGGCCAGCCTGGTAACCATCCGCCGGGCAGATGATCCGATTTCGCCGCTGCTCTCCGATGCGCAGAAGACAGTTCTGATCCGCAGTCTGGATCTGGAACTGCAGCTGGCCCGACTGGCCATCATGCGCGGTGATGCGGGTATGTTTCGCCGTTCCATCGATGCCGCCACGGAACGCGTTGCCGACCAGTTCGATCCGATGTCCGGGGATGTGCAGTCAGCGCTGGATTCGCTCAAGGCGTTGTCGGCGGTCCGGCTGCCCGAGGAACTGCCGGATATATCGGCGTCGCTGAACATGCTGCTGCGCCTGACAAACGCCGGGAAAGACAAATGAAAGCCGGCTTCACGATCATCGTCGCGCTGATGATCGGAGCGCTTGCCGCTCACCTGGTGCTGCCTGACAACGGCTACGCCCTGATCAACTTTCGCGGCTATATCGTCGAGACCTCGGTACCGGTACTCGTTCTGCTGCTGATACTGGCCTACCTCACCGTGCGCACCCTGGTCTACATCTGGCAGGCGCCGCGCCGGCTTGGCGAAGCCTGGGCACGCGGTCGTGCGAGAAGCGCCGGCAAGAAAGCGACCCAGGGCTATATCGCACTCGCCGAAGGCCGCCTGGCCCAGGGCGAACGACTGCTGACCCGCGGTGCCCGTCACTCCGAAACACCGCTGCTCAACTACCTCGCCGCCGCCCGCGCCGCGCAGATGCAGGGCGACCGGCAGCGGCGAGACGCGTGGCTCAACATGGCCTGCGTACAGGAGCCGGCTGCCACCGATGCCGTGCTGCTGACCCAGGCCGAACTGCAGCTGGAAGACGGTCAGTACACTGAGGCGCTGGCCAGCCTGAACCGTGTCCGTGAGCGGCAGCCGGGCCACGCGCAGGCGCTCAAGCTGCTCGGCGACCTGCATCAGCGGCGCAAGGAATGGCAGCCGCTGGCCGCGCTGCTGCCGCTGATCCGGCGGCACGGCAATGTGCCACCGGATATGCTCGACGAGTGGGGCGTGGCCGCGTGGAGCAACATGATGGCCACATTGCACACCGATCGCAGCGCCCTCGAACGCCTCTGGGATGACGTGCCGCGCCATCTGCGCCGCGAGCCGCGGCTGACCCTGGCGCGCGCGCAGGCGCTGATCGCCTGCGGTGGCGTCGACGATGCCGAGCTGGAGATCCGGCGCACGCTTAAAGACGACTGGAGCGAGGCACTGGTCAAGCTCTATGGTGAACTCCCGGTTGCAGATCCCGCTGCCCACCTGAAGCGCATCGAAGCATGGCTGAAGGAACATCCCGAAGATCCCGCCCTGCTGCTGGCCGCCGGGCGCACCTGTGTCCGGCACCAGCTGTGGGGCAAGGCGCGCAGCTATTTCGAAGCCAGCCTGGCGATCCGTGCGGTTCCGGAAACCTACCGCGCACTCGGCCAGTTGATGGCGCAGGTCGGCGAGGCGCAGTCTGCCTCACGGGCATTTGAACGCGGGCTGTCGATGGCAACCAAGTCACCGCTGCCGGGCTCGGCAGCGACCAGCACATTGCCCGCCGCTTCCAGCCGCGCCGCGATCTGATCAGGCGCGCCTTGATTCGCCGGCAGCCCAGTCCACAGCGAGGCTGGAAAGACCCGGTCCTGGAACCTGGTCGAACCAGCTCTCTATCAGGCGGAAAGCGATCGAAATCGGCGGCGGCAGCTGCACCCGGCCCGCGATAATGTCGGCGCGCGACAACCATCGCGCTTCGATGAGTTCGCCATCGTTAAGGCGAATATCGCTGCTGCGCGCCTCGGCATGGAAACCGAGCATTAGCGCCGA
>CAYJPG010000006.1:49319-60886 GCA_964371995.1 uncultured Chromatiaceae bacterium
GTCGCATCGGCCACGACAATATTGGTTTCTTCACGGACTTCGCGGATCACCGCTTCTTCCAGCGTCTCACCCGGCTCGACGAAGCCGGCGATGGTCGAAAAGCGGCCCTCCGCCCAGCTGGCCTGTCGCCCGAGCAGGCACTGCTCACCCCGGTGGACGAGCACGATCACGGCCGGATCAATGCGCGGAAAGCAACGCTGCGCACAGGATTCATTGCTGCAGGCCATGACGAATCCGCCCTCGGCCAGCTGGTTTGGCGCACCGCAGACACCGCAATGGCGATGACGTTCCTGCCAGATGATCATGGCCCGCGCGTAGGCCAGCAAGGCCGCGTCGGCCTCGCTGACCTGGCTCACGATCTCGCGCAGGCCGAGAAATCCCGCGCCGGGCAGCCCGCGTGGCGGCGCCTCGCCGCGCAATTCCACGGCAAACAGTGCGCGGCCGGCACGCCGGCCCAGAAACACCATGGTCTCGTGCCCCGTGGCAACAAGTTCCAGCTCTTCGCGACGACAGTCGGCCACGAATCCGTCACGCACCATGCAACGCGACTGCCAGACCGGCAGAAAACGGGTTTCTGTCTCGGCAAATGCGGCAGCCAGCGCCTCCGGAAGCTGGCGCAATTCCGCCAGGCGCTCGATGCCGGCACCACTGAAAGTGAGCCTGGCGATAGTCATGGCTTCAGGTTACGCGTGATCCTTGACTTCGCAAAACGGGCAACGCTCGTAGTCCAGCGCATAGGCGTCGCGCACATAGGGACCATCGCACAGCGCGCACCAGGCCAGCTGAAGTTCGTGCGTGCGGACCAGCGACCTCAGCAGATTCCACGCCCACTCAAAGGAAAGTTGTGGCCGATGGTGCAGATCCAGATAGGCCTCATAGGCGTCGCAGAAGCGGCAGCCCATGACGTTGGGCGGAACATTCAGGGCGCGCAGGCTCCGGCCGGAGGCATCTACTTCGGCAACGCGGCTGTGGACCAGCAAGCCGGCGATCAGGCTCGCCTCTCCCTGACGCTGCGCGGTGGTCACGAAAGGTGCGATCTGGCTGGGCGTCTTGCCGCGTCGCCGACGCACTGTGTTGCGCTGGCCCGGGAAGTAGCTGGCATAGATCTTCCGGATCCGGTCTTCCGTAAAGCCCGTACACAGACGGATCGTGCCCGTGCGTGCCTCATGGCGAATCATGCGAACAGCGAGATCGAAGCGGTCACGCTCGGCGGCATAGCGATCATCTGTGGCGCGCATATATACCTCGTATTATTACCATATTTGGTCATTTGGGACCAAAAACCACTACATTGCCTATTTATTTGTAATATCAGGACCAAATATAGTAGTTATGTCAGCCCATATTGGAATGCATCAAATGACCGGAAAGTGGCCTGAAACACGCCTCGGCACCGAGATCTATGGCTTTAACCGCGAATTTCTTGAGTTGCTCCGGGAGGGGGCCCGACAGCCGCTTGTATTCGGGCTCGATGCCCCGCTGCGCCAGCGCCTGGCCAGCCTGAACTCAGCCCAGCTCGACAGCATCGCCAGCACGCCCTGTCTGCTGGCCAGCTTCAGGGTTCTGCCCCCTGCACGCAGTCAGCGCGGGGTTGCTGAATCTTCTGGTGCCGGCGCAGCACACTTTCCCGCCGCGCTGGCCGAGGCCGCCCGGCTGTTTGCGGCATCGCTGCTCGCCTGGCTCTGGCATGCCGCCCGCGAGGATCGCTTGCTGGCGGTGCTCTGCATTGGCCCCGGCCTGCACGATCTCGATGGCCTGTCGGGCGCCGCCTTTGGCGAACTGCAGAGGGCGGCAGTCACGGCCACCGAATGCCTGGAGGCGCGCTTCTGCCGTCATCCCCGGCTTTGGCCGGATCTGCTTCGGGCGGCATCAAGCGGCGATGCGCAGTTGATCGCTGCAACGCATCTGTCGGCAGTACAGCTCACGCTGATACAGCGCGTACCACTGCCCGGAGCGCGGCGCGATAACTTGCATCGGCCGCCCACAAAGCACTGAGGGACAGGCACAATGCCGCGCCATGCACGCCCTGTCTGTCCGTCAGCTCGTAAAGGTCTACGCCAACGGTGTTCAGGCGCTCGCCGGCATTGATCTCGATGTTCCGCGCGGCGACTTCTGCGCGCTGCTGGGCCCCAACGGTGCCGGCAAGACCAGCCTGATCGGTATCGTCACCTCGCTGGTAAGGAAAACCAGCGGCGAGGTCAGCGTGTTTGGCCACGATCTCGATCGCGAACTGAACGCCGTGAAATCGGCCATCGGTGTGGTGCCGCAGGAGATCAACCTCAACCTCTGGGACAAGGTCAGCAACATCGTCGTCAACCAGGCGGGCTTTTACGGAGTGCCGCCAGCCCGCGCCCGCCGACGCGCCGAGATCTGTCTCCGGCAGCTGCAGCTCTGGGACAAGCGCCATGACACAGCGCGCACGCTTTCCGGCGGCATGAAGCGCCGGCTGATGATCGCGCGGGCGCTGATGCATGAACCGGAGCTGCTGATACTGGACGAGCCCACGGCTGGCGTGGACATAGAAATTCGTCGTTCGATGTGGGAGTTTTTGCGCGAAACCAATGCGGCGGGCACCACCATCATCCTGACCACGCACTATCTTGAGGAAGCCGAGAACCTCTGCCGGCACGTGGCGATCATCGACCACGGGCGCGTGATCGTCGATGACCGCATGGCCACTGTGCTGGCCCGGCTGCAACAGCAAGACCTCCTGCTGACCCTGCGCGACGCGATCACTGTTCTGCCGGCCCTGCCGGGCTTCGATACCCGGATGGTTTCTGATCACGAGATCGAGGTTACCGTACCCCGGTCACGGCCGCTCAACGAGCTGTTCGCCGAGCTATCGGCCGCGGGACTGGAGGTCGTGAGCCTGCGCAACAAGGGGAACCGCCTGGAAGAACTGTTCCTGAAACTCACCGAACGCAAGGACAAAGCGCCCGCGGGGCACATCGAGGAGGTGCTGCAGTGAGCCTCCGCCAGCAGGCGATCGCACTCGCGACACTGTCGCGCAAGGAATATTACCGCGTGGTACGTATCTGGCTTCAGACCGTACTGCCTCCGGCAATCAACATGGGCCTTTACTTTCTGATCTTCGGTAACCTGATCGGCTCACGCATCGGCAAGATGGACGGCTTCGACTACCGGCAGTACATCGCTCCCGGACTGATCATGATGGCGGTCATCACCAACTCCTACGGCAACGTCGTTTCATCTTTTTTTTCGGCAAAGATTCACCGGCACCTGGAGGAAATGCTGGTCGCACCAATGTCGCCGGCGACCATTGTGCTCGGGCACATGGCAGGCGGTATCGTGCGCGGCATACTGGTGGGGCTGATGGTCGCTGTCGTTGCAAGGCTCTTTACGCCACTGCCGCTCGTTCATCCGCTGACCACAGCGTCGGTATTCCTGCTCTGCGCGGCAATCTTCTCACTGGCCGGCCTGATCAACGGTATCCTCGCGCAGCACTTCGACGATATCTCGATCATCCCGTCGTTCGTACTCCAGCCGCTGACCTACCTGGGCGGAGTGTTCTATTCGATCACGCTGCTGCCTGATCTTGCGCAGCAGCTGTCGAAGCTCAATCCGATCCTGTACATCGTGAATGCCTTCCGTTACGGCATGCTCGGGGTTTCCGATATCGATATCGGCGTGGCACTCGCAATGATGCTGGTGAGTCTGGCGGTACTGTTCGCGGTCTGCGTCGTGCTGCTCGAGCGCGGCACGCGAATCCGCGACTAGGGCGGCGGAGCGCTGCCTGCTGCCTACTTGCGGTTGAGCGTGAAGCGCTGTCCCCGGCTCGCAAGGATCGCACCATCGGGCGTAATGCTTTCGAGTGTCGGCCCTTCCGTCAGCGTGGCGCCTTCCCGGTATTTGCGGCCATTGATCACGACAAATCGTACGCTCGGTGTGTCGTTGTAGACCAGCAGATCCAGATTGAGCAGCGGCAGATCGAGTGTACCGGCACTGATCAGCTGCCCGACGGTCGGCAGCGCAGGATCAGAGATAATCTTTGAGGCTGGAGGCGACGGTTTCCCCGCAGCCGGCAGCGCGACTGCCGCAGTCCCTTCTGGCCTTTGCGTTGCGGACGGTTCCGCAGGCAAATCGCGTTCCACTTCCGGCGCGACCACCGGCTCCACCGGTGTCGCCTCCCGCGCCAGTGCGCGGACGGCCGGTGCAGGTGCAGATACCTCTGCCGGGATAGCGGGAGCGGCCTCCGGCACGGCAGACCTGGCCGGGTTGTCCGGCGTGGCCCCCCCGGGCCTCCCGTACCAGAGCCAGGCCATGAAGCCGATATTTGCCACAAGTACCACCGCGAGCAGCGGGACCCAGATATTGCGCCGGGCGCGATGCGTCGCATAACGCACATCGGCCAGTCCGGGCGCGGCGCCGCGCTGCCGCTCGGCATCGCTTTTTCTCAGGGCATCAAGGATGAATGACATTGACGGGCCGCACCATGCTGCTTGATTGAGGCTAGTTGGTCTGTGCCAGTCGCGGCATATCGCCGCTGCTGACTTCGGCATTGATCGCTGCCTGCGTCGCCTGTCCGGCAATACCGTCTATAGGCAACTGGCGCTCGCGCTGATAGTCGCGGATCCGGTCAGCCAGATTCTCGTCATACAGTTCAGAATCAGCCGGCCCGACGGGACTCCCCTGGATGACGGCAAGACTGTCACGCAGCCAGCGCACCCCGGGATCGCGCATGCCGGGCAGAAGGGTATTGACCGTCCCGGTCTGTGGTCGCCATAGCAACAGATATTCACCAAACCAGAACCGCGCGAGTTCCTGGCTGTCGACACGATATTCAGCACCTGCGATATCGAGCGTCGCGGCACGATCACCGATCCCGGTGAGTACGACCTGATGCGGATTGCTGTCGGTATCGCGCAGCGTCAGGATCACGGGCTGGCCCAGTGTCCGCACCTGTTCAAGCGTACCGCGCTGATACAGGCAATGCAGGCCGCGTTCCTCGGCCTGGACACACGGACGCCTCGAGTCGCTGTGCAGGTCGACCTTCCAGAGACGGAACAGCTCTCCGAAAGCGGTGTCGGTGCCGGTTCGGTCCGCGTTGTCATGCAGGAGCGGCCCGAGCGGCACCGGCGGCACTTCGCTGTCGTTCCCGGTCACCGGCTCACTTTGCACCGCGGCGGGTGTTGCTGCGGCGGGCGGCGGCACACCGGAAACTGCAACCGCTTCCGGCACGCGATTTGCGCGCAACCACTGTACGCCGGCAAATCCGGAGGCGAGAACGATCAGCAGACCTGCGACTCCCGCGCCGAGCACGCCACCCGGATGCGCCCACCATGGTCGCCGCCAGCTGAAGCCTGTCATCGGCTCCTCGTAAACCTCGCGCACGGCCTCGCGCACCAGTTGCGGCGTGATCTGCTGCGTCTCCCCGGTATAGCCGCCGAGCAGCGCCCGGTCCGCAATCACATTGATCATGCGTGGCACGCCGCCCGAGTGGCGAAACAGCATGCGCTTGGCTGCCGGGGTAAATATCGGCCCGATCGCACCGGCGACTTTGAGCCGGTGATCGACGTAGACGCTGGTCTCGTCACTGCTCAAAGGCTCGAGGTGATAACGGCCGGTGATCCGCTGCGCCAGCTGTCGCATGTCGTTGCGCGCCAGCTGTTCGCGCAGCTCTGGCTGACCGATCAGGATGATCTGCAACAGTTTCTGCTTGGCGGTCTCGAGATTGGTGAGCAGACGCACCTGCTCCAGCACTTCAGGGCGGAGGTTCTGCGCTTCATCGACGATCAGGATCGTGCGGCGTCCCAGACTGTGATTGTGCAGCAGGAAACTGTTGAGGGCGTCGGTCAGCGCCTTTACGCTGTTGCGCTGCTCGGGCAGCGCAACATGCAACTCTTCACAGATAGCGCTCAGGAATTCGATGCGCGAGAGTTGCGAGTTCAGCACGACAGCAACATCGGCAAACTCTGGCAACTGCTGCAGCAGACTGCGCACCAGGGTCGTCTTGCCGGTACCGACTTCGCCGGTCAGCTGGATAAAACCGCCGCTTTCCCTGACGCCGTAGATGAGATGGGCAAGCGCTTCCGCATGCCGCTCGCTCATATAGAGGTAACGCGGATCAGGCGTGATCGAGAATGGCTTCTCGTTCAGTCCAAAAAAACTGGTGTACATCCCGTTCGCAAGCCTTCAGCCGGAGCCCGGCATGGCTAGGCGCGCTGCCGGAGAACGATAAAGCGCGCCGCCCAGCGCAGCCCATCATATGACGGTCCGGCATCTGCAATCGCATCCATCGCCTGCTTCAGCAGCTCGTCAGCCCGTTCGCGCGCTTGAACCATACCGAACAGGTGCGGGTAAGTCGCCTTGTCGCTGGCGAGGTCGGAACCGCCGGTCTTGCCAGTTTGCTCGGTACTGCCTTCGATATCCATGATGTCGTCCCGCACCTGGAAGGCGAGCCCCAGCGCATCGACAAAGCGCTCCAGCGCATGGAGCGTGGCCACGGGAACATCGGCGCAACAACAGGCCGCAGACAGCACACTGGCACGCAGCAGATAGCCGGTCTTCAGCCGGTAGATGTGCTCGAGTTCGGCAGGATCCAGACGTTTGCCTTCCGATTCCATGTCCATCGACTGCCCGCCGGTCATGCCGCGCGAACCACAGGCCTCCGCCAGCAGGGCGACCAGCCGCACCTGGGTTGCCGGCTGATCGCGCAGCGCCGGATGTGTCGCCAGTACTTCGAAGGCGAGCGGTTGCATGGCATCGGCGGCCAGGATTGCGGTGGCCTCGTCGAAAGCGCGATGCGCAGTAGGCCGGCCCCGGCGCAGATCGTCGTTGTCCATGGCCGGCAGATCGTCATGAATCAGCGAGAAGGTATGCATCAGTTCGATGGCCACCGCCGGTGCATCGAGCACACCAGGGGACACGCCGAGCGCTTCACCCGTGGCGTACACCAGCAGCGGCCGGATCCGCTTGCCGCCACTCAGCGCGGAGTAGCGCATGGCCCGGTGCAGGATGGCCGGTGCCACGCTCTCGGCAGGCAGATAGTGATCGAGCACGCCTTCGATGCGCGCGATGTAAGCTTCAACCCGGTCGTTAAATGTCATGTGTTCAGCATCCTCTCCCGCGCAGGATAGTGGCTTGCGCAGAAGCCGGCTATTCCCCAAGGCTATAATCTTTCGTTTATCGGCACAGGGTCCACGATGCAAGCGGTCGCGATAGCCCACCCCAACGTGGCACTCATCAAATACTGGGGGAAACGCGCCGCCGCTGGCAATCTGCCCGCCACCGGCTCCCTGTCGCTGGTACTCGGCGGACTGACGACCGAAACCCTGGTGCGCTTCGAGGCCGGCCGGCGGGGCGACAGCGTGTTGCTGGATGGTCGCGAGGATGCGGAAACCTCGGCGCGCGTCTCTGCCTGCCTGGATCTCCTGCGCCGCGAGGCGGGGATCCAGGACGGCGCCGTGGTGGAATCCCGCAACGACTTTCCCACCGGGGCCGGTCTCGCTTCCTCGGCATCCGGATTCGCAGCGCTGGTCGTCGCTGCAGCGCGCGCACTCGACTTGCACTTGCCGGCAGCACGGCTCGCCGAGATCGCACGTACAGGTTCCGGCTCAGCGCCGCGTTCGCTGTCGGGCGGTATCGTGCTCCTGAAGAATCAGGCGACGACCACAGTCTGCACACAGGTTCTGGCACCGGCAGACTGGCCACTGGAGATCGTCGTCGCGGTCACGGCCACCGGACAGAAGGCAATCAGCTCACGGCAGGGCATGGCGCTGAGCGAACAGACTTCACCTTACTACCCTGCATGGGTAGAAACGCACGCCGGGGATCTTGAAGCCGGTATCGCGGCCGTAGCGAAGCGGGATTTCTCTGCACTGGCCGAACTGGCCGAGCACAACTGCCTGAAAATGCACGCGGTGATGCTGAGTACGCGTCCGCCACTGATCTACTGGACACCGGCCACACTGGCCTGCCTGCAGCGGGTCCGTGAATTGCGTGCGGCCGGTGTGCCCGTTTTCTTCACCATCGATGCGGGACCGCAGTTGAAGGCCGTCTGCCTGCCGGAAGCGGCCAGCGAAGTTGCTGCAGCACTGGCTGCCATCGATGGTGTACGCAATGTGCTGCGCAGCCCGCTCGGTGCCGGAGCGCGACTGCGTGCAGTCGGTGATTGAAGCCAGGGCGCCGGGCAAGCTCGTCATCGTCGGCGAGTACGCAGTGCTGTATGGCGCGCCCGGAATTGCAGTGGCCGTCGATGCTTGCGCGCTGGCCACGCTGGAAGCCCGGCCCGGACAGGACAGCGAGCTGCTCGTACCGGATACCGGCGCCCGCTTCGGGTTTCATCAGGATGCGGCCGGCCGGCCGGCGTGGGAGGCTCCGTCTCCGGGCCCGCTTGCTCTGCCGCTCGAGTCCTGTATCGCAACGCTCATCGCACACGGACTGCTGCCACATAGCGGAGAACTGCCGGCTTGCCGGATCGGACTGGATACGTCGGGCTTTCAGGGCAGGGACGCTTCGGGCCAGCGCATCAAGCTGGGGCTCGGTTCGAGTGCGGCAATTACCGTCGCACTGATGGGCGCGCTCCTGCAGTTTGTACGCGCTGCGCCTCAGTCACACGAGAAACTCTGCGTACTCTGTCTTGAAGCGCATCGACGTCTGCAGGGCGGCAGCGGCAGCGGCATCGATGTGCTGACTGCGCTTGCCGGTGGCGTGATCAGCCTCGATTTCTCACCAGGCAGTGATATACCGCGCGAGACATCCTTGTCGTGGCCGAGTGAGTTGCACATGCTCGCCGTGTGGTCAGGCAGGAGCGCTTCGACACCCGCAATGCTCAACCGACTGCACAGCTACGGTGAGCAGCAGCCGGCAGCCTGCGCCAGTCACATGGCACGTCTTCGCAAGATCGCCGGACAGACGGTTTCAGCCTGGCGCGCAAGTGAAACCGGTGCTGTGCTGGCGTCGCTGGACAGCTACGCAGCAGCTCTGCGCGATCTGGATGAGGATGCAGGCATCGGCATCTACGGCGGCGGGCATGCGGCCATGCGAGAAATCGCGCTGGCACATGGCGCCACCTACAAACCATCCGGGGCAGGTGGTGGCGATTTCGGCATCGCCATGACTGCATCGCGCGAAGCCCTGGCAGCACTGCAGAAGGACTTTACCGCCGGCGGCTACCTGTGCCGCGAAGCCGCACCCTGCGCACCCGGCCTCCGGGTGCAGACCAGCACTCAGGACTGATAGCGGTAATACTCGACACCGAGATCCTGAAAGCTGCGGTCCGAGCGCGCGCCGACATGGTCGATGATGAATTCGCCGGCACAGCCAATCTGCAGATCTTTCGGCTGCCGGCCTTCGCGCAGCGCGAGATACTGGTCAGCCGAAAGGTCTATGGCCGGCTCAAGGGCAGTTTCGATGCCGATCCGTGCGGCCGCATCCCGCCATCCATCGACGACCTTCAGCGGGATCGCATCAGCCGCATCGCCACTGCCATAGCCGATCGCAAGCAGATCTTTGCCGGCCAGTTCGATTCCGCGCTGCCGCGCATCGGCAAATCCGGCCGCCAGCCATGCCGGCAATGCGCCCGTGTAAAGATTGCCCACTTCCCGCATCCACTCGGAACCGAGTGTCATCTTCCCGAGTACCTGCTGGCTGAAAGCTTCACTTTGCCGGAACGCCTTCAGCACCGTCATGCTGAGCGGAAAAACTTCTTCATGGATGCGCGCCTGAACGGCCAACTGGTTCAGCTCGGGCTCGGCATGCATCTCGGCAATGACTTCCTCAACCGCAAGCCCGGCACCACGACTGTAGCTCGCAAGTTCATCACGGTCCGCGGAGTCACCGCTGGCAAGTGCGAACAGGTATGCGAGACCCAGGCCGGTTTCCGGCATGCGCTGATAGGGCCGGTGCATGAATACCGCTTCAAGGCTGCGCAGATACGCGGCAGGCGACAGCGAAGACCGGGAATAGAGGTCGTCGAGCGCGCGGTGAATTTCGTCGATATAGCAGTTGGTGGAGTAACGCCCGTTGTAGACCGGGATGTCGAGCGAAGCTGCCTCGGCGCTGCTGCAGGCACGGGCAGTCAAAGGCTTGCGAAAATCGATACCACGGTATTCCGAAGCCGTGCCAGCCAGATGAAGATCGATGCTGGCAAGTTTTGGGCTGCTCTCAAGCAACATGGCCACTGCGCCGGCGCCCTGCGTCGGTTCGCCGGTACTGCCGCGGCCATACAGGGCCTTGTCGGTACAGACAACGATGGCCACGCCATCGCTGCCATCCGATTGCAGAAAGCGTAGTGCGCCGCGCAGCGCATAAATGCCGCCGAGACAGGCGTGCTTGAACTCAGGCACCTCACAGTTGCGTGCCAGCGCCGGGGTGCCGCGCGAACGCAGCGCCGCATCGACCATGCCCTTGACGATGATCGCACCCGCCGAGTTATCGGTGCTGGATTCAGTCCCCAGGGCCAGGTAGCGGACTCTGGCCGGATCGACCGCGTAGCTATCGATCAGTCGCAGGCAGGCATTGGCCGCCATCGTGTAGACGCTTTGCACGGGACCAAGCATGCGGAAGCCCGTACCCACGACCTGGCGGATCTTCTCCCAGTCTGATCCGGTCCATTCACACCACTTGTGCAGATCGACCCGGCAGGGCGGCAGGTACACGGCCATGCCGCTCAGCCCGGCAATCGCCTGAGCGGTGCGCGACGAGCGCATGTTTAACGTACCGTGATTGTGATTTGCTTCGAGACCACCGGTGGTTCATGCGGGATATGGTTCGCGTCGCCAAGAATCAACTGCAGCGTGTGCTGACCCGGAGCGAGCGTTGCTTCGGTTTCTGTCTGTGCCTTGCCGAAATGCAGGTGCTGGCTGTCTGCCGGCAAGGGCTTGTCCAGGTCGGTGGGGACCGGGGCGTCGATCAGCAGGTGATGATGGCCGCTGTCCGGCCGCGCATCGCCGGCTGGTGCGAGGGTCATGCCGTGTATGGCAAAAACCACCTTGACGGGTGAAGCGACAACATCGCCATCCTGCGGGCTCACGATCGCTACCGAGGCATCAGCTGGCGACGGCGTACGGGGCAACTCAGCCTGGGCGGTCGTGGCGATAAAGGCGGCGAGCAGCAGCGCCGGCAGCATTGTTTTTTGTTTCATGCGAGGGATCCTCCGGATACCGGACTATTGAGCAAGGATACTAACCGACCCGGCCGCGCAGTGTCATGGCTGGGACGACTGTATACGGCTTTGCAGCTCGGCAGAGTCGAAATCATCGACGGCCGTCAGCGCCAGCACGGTAGCGTCAAACTGCCGGAGCTGTTCAGCCTCGTCCGCCGACAGAATTCCCTGGGTCCGGGCCTGCTCGATATGCTCGTGGAAGTCACCTGGCGGCAGCAGACCCGCCTTGGTCGCTTCGCGCACGCGCTGCTGCAGCGGCAGAAGGCTTTCACCGGTCTCCATCGCGGCCTGCAGCTGGCCGATCACACAGCCCGGTTCGGGCGCGGCATAAATACCTTCGCAGAGCCGGTTGCGGGTTTCGGTGGGCCGGGTAATCAGCGCAACGATCTGCTGGCCCAGCTCATCGGGCGGTGCAGAGTACATGCGACCGCGCGGGAAGATG
>CAYJPG010000006.1:60896-64867 GCA_964371995.1 uncultured Chromatiaceae bacterium
CAACAGGGCTGCAACCCAGCGGTTGGGGAAGTTGCGCAGAAAGCCGTGCAGCTGTTCCTGCGCCTGATAAAGCAGCGTACGGCATGACCACTCGACCAGCGGCAGATCAGCGGATTGCCGGCCCTGATTGTCGTAGTGCTTGAGCACCATGCTCGCCAGATAGATACAGCTGAACACATCGCCGAGCCGGGCCGACAGCATCTCCTTGCGCTTCAAACCGCCGCCGACCACCAGCATCGCCACGTCCGCTACCAGTGCGAACGCGGCACTGTAGCGGTTAACGTGCTGGAAAAAGCGCGCCGTCGGACCGTCTATGGGCGCGTGGCTGGCTCTTGCGTTGCTTAGCGCAAGCACGAAAGTCCGCGCAGCGTTGCTGATCGCATAGCCGACGTGGGCAAACAGGTAGCGATCGAAGTCGCGCAGGCCGCGGCTGAAGTCCGGATCATTGGCTGCCTCCATTTCCTTCAGCACAAAGGGATGGCAGCGCACCGCACCCTGGCCGAAGATGATCAGGCTGCGTGTCAGGATATTTGCACCCTCAACGGTAATGGCTATCGGTATGCCCTGATAGCTGCGCGCCAGATAGTTCGAGCGGCCCAGCATGATGCCCTTGCCGCCCTGCACGTCCATGGCGTCGTTCGTCACCCGCCGTGCCAGTTCGGTGCAGTGATATTTGAGGACGGCAGAGGGGACCGATGGCCGCTCGCCGCGCGCAATCGCCGTCGCCGTAACCGACAGACCGGCGTTGATGATGTAGGTGAAGCCGGCCATGCGGGCCAGCGCTTCGCCCACCCCCTCGAATTCGCAAACCGGCAAATTGAACTGCCGGCGCAGTCGCGTGTAGGCACCGGATGCATAAACGATGGCCTTGCTGCCGCCCATCGCGTTTGAGGGCAGGGTTATGCCGCGCCCAGCCGAGAGCTGCTCAACCAGCATCTTCCAGCCCTGGCCGGCCCGTTCCGGTCCGCCAATGATGGCATCGAGCGGTACGAACACGTCGCGACCCTGCGTCGGGCCATTCTGAAACGGTACGTTGAGCGGGAAGTGCCGGCGGCCGATGGTAATGCCCGGCGTGCTGACCGGAATCAGCGCAGCGGTAACGCCACGGTCTTCCTGGGGACTGAGCAGATGCTCGGGATCAGAAAGCTTGAATGCGAGCCCGAGCACTGTGGCTACCGGTGCCAGGGTGATATAGCGCTTGTCCCAGTTGAGGCGGATACCGGTGATTTCGCGGCCCTCCCACTGGCCGCGGCAGACTACACCTATGTCCGGAATCGACGCGGCATCTGATCCGACGCGCGGCCCGGTCAGTGCAAAGCACGGAATCTCGTCACCGCTCGCAAGCCGGGGCAGATAGTAGTCCCGCTGTTCATCGGTTCCATAGTGCAGCAGCAGTTCTGCCGGACCGAGCGAATTGGGTACACCGACCGTCGAGGCAACGACCGCACTGCGACTTGAAAGCTTCGCCAGCACGGCCGCGACCGCTATCGGCGAGAATTCAAGGCCACCGTAGCGCTTTGGAATGATCATCGCGAAGAAACGATGCTGGCGGATAAAGGCCCAGACCGGCGGTGGCAGATCGGCAAGCTCGTGAGTGATCTGCCAGTCATCGCTCAGGCGGCACAACTCTTCCGTGGGGCCGTCGAGAAACGCCTTCTCTTCGGGACTCAGTTGCGGGGCCGGCAGAGCCATCAGCCGGCCCCAGTCCGGCAAGCCGGTGAACAGCTCACCGTCCCACCACACCGTGCCGGCTTCCAGTGCCTCACGTTCGGTATCGGAAAGCTGCGGTACGACCGTGCGATAAAAGCGCAGCAAGGGCAGGGTGATCCGTTCGCGACGGAACTTCACTGAATTCAGCGCAACAAGGCCTGCGAACAATACCCAGAGCAGCAGCTTCCAGATAGCCCAGCCGATGCCGAACAGGCTGTAGACAAACAGCGCACCGCCCAGCGTCAGCGTGGATGTGGGCAGATCGAAACGCCGATAGGCCAGCAACAGGCCGACGCCCATCAGGGCGGCAGTCCATAACAGCCAGATAATGACATCAGTCATCGTGTCACCCCGCTTGGTGCAGTGACTGACTATAAACCACGCGGAGCGTCAGGGAGCATCCGGTACAGGCGGCTCCCTGACGCAGTCCGTTCAGAGCAGGGCAGCGATCGCTTCGCGTTCCTGACGCAGTTCTTCTTCGGTTGCGCTCATGCGCTCACGACTGAAATCGCTGATCGGCAGACCCTGCACGATCTCGTACTTGCCCTTCGCGCAACGTACCGGATACGAGTAGATGATGCCTTCCTTGATCCCGTAGCTGCCATCAGACGGCACCGCCATGCTGACCCAGTCATCGCCGGGAGTACCGAGCGCCCAGTCGCGGATATGGTCGATCGCCGCTGATGCGGCCGAAGCCGCGCTGGACAGGCCGCGCGCCTTGATGATCGCTGCGCCACGCTGCTGTACGGTGGGAATGAACTCATCCTTGACCCACTTGGCATCGACTAGCTCGCTGGCGCGTCGCTCATCGATCACAGCCTGACTGATATCCGGATATTGGGTGGCGGAGTGATTGCCCCAGACCGTCATGCGGCTGATCTGGGTGACATGCGTACCGGTCTTCCGGGCAAGCTGCGCCAGGGCGCGATTGTGGTCGAGTCGCATCATGGCCGTGAAGTTGGCCGGATTCAGCGTCGGTGCGTTGGCCTGGGCAATCAGCGCATTGGTGTTGGCCGGATTGCCCACCACCAGCACCTTCACGCCGCGGCTGGCGTGTTCGTTGAGCGCCTTGCCCTGCACCGAGAAGATCTTCGCGTTCTCACGCAGCAGATCGCCCCGCTCCATGCCCGGGCCGCGCGGCTTCGCGCCGACCAGCAGGGCGTAGTCCGTATCCTTGAAGGCTACGTCAGGCTGATCGGTGGCCACCACGCCCTGCAGGGTCGGAAATGCACAGTCGTCGAGTTCCATGACCACGCCGTTCAGGGCATTCAGTGCAGGCGTGATTTCCAGCAACTGCAGAATCACCGGCTGGTTTGGCCCGAGCAATTGCCCGGAGGCAATGCGAAAGGCCAGCTGATAGCCGATCTGGCCGGCAGCACCGGTAATAGTCACTCTCGCGGCTTTGGTCATGGGACTTGAATTCCTCTTTGCGGGGCGCGGATTCTACCCGCCATGGGGAAACCCGGCCAGATCTGCAGACCCGGTCCAGGTACGGTTACTTTTTGGCAGCCTTGTAGGCCTTGATCTGTTCGTTGAAGCGCACAGCGACGGCTTCTTCGGCATCGACAGCTGCATTGTGCCGCTTGACATGCATTGCCCGGGTTTCCGGTGTCTTCTCTTCTTCCGGCAGGGCTGTCTCTTCGGCATCCAGGCAGGCCATGTAGGCATCCATGTCGGCAATGTATTTCTTGACCACGGCAGATCCGGCATTCATTTCCGCCTCGGTGGCCTTCGCGCCATCGGGCAGCGAGACATCCGCAGGATACTCGCAGGCAGCGGCGGCGGGGTTCGATACGGCAAAGGCGATACCGAGTACGGCGGTCATCATGAATTTCTGCATGGCGCGGGGCCTCCGGTTGAGAATGATTGTTATCCAGGGTATCCAATTATGCCGCAGCCTCAGCCGCGGGCGAACAGGCTGCGATAGCGGCCGGCTGCGCCGCCCTGATCCAGCAGCAGATCACGGAAATCATCTATGGCCATTACCCGGCCAAACAGCAGGCCCTGCGCATAATCGCAGTTCAGCGCCTTCAGAAAACGCAGCTGTTCTTCCGACTCCACGCCTTCCGCCACCACGTCGAGGCGCAGCGTATGGCCCATCTCGATAATCAGCGCGACGATGGTGGCCTGGTCGTGGCCGGTCGTGGCGTGGCGGACAAAGGACTGATCGATCTTCAGGGTCGCAATCGGAAACTGCTGGAGCGCGCTCAGCGATGAATAGCCGGTGCCGAAATCGTCGATGGCCAGCCGCAGCCCCATCT
>CAYJPG010000007.1:0-18477 GCA_964371995.1 uncultured Chromatiaceae bacterium
GGCGTCGAGCGTCGCCGGTTTGCCGTCTGCACCCAGCGGCGGCGGCGGCGGGCTGGGCAGGTCGGCCACCACGTTGTACCAGTGCGTCGGCAGCTCGGATTCCTGCAACAGAAACTTGGTCGTCATCGTCTCACTCCGCATAGATGAGGGTTTATCCGGGATGCAGCATATCAGGCTCGGGTCGGGCCGATTGCGTAAAAGCCCTTATATGGCTCGCCCTGCAACTGAGGCATGTTGTAACTGTCAAGGATGACGCCGGCCCGGTTTGCGCGTCATGCGAACGCCATGCCGAGGAGACTGAAAAATGCTGAAACTCACCTCACGCAGCAAGGTTGCGGAACTGCGGAATGGTCCGCCGGGAGTGATGCGGATCCTGGTTTCTACGGGTATTTTCCGGGATGGCGACGATCCGGAAGCCACCATCGGTGAGCTGTGCTGGAACTTCGGCTTCAATCCGGGAATCCTCCTTAATATGCTGCAGTCGGCCAATATTACGGAGGAAACTCCTCCGATTGATATCGCACCATTCAAGGCCATGCCCCTGATCGAGCTCGTAGAACACATTGAAGACGTTCATCACCGGTACTTGCGGAAAAATCTCCCGGTTCTGACCGGACTGACCAGCCAGGTCGCTGCTGCGCATGCCGGTGACGAGCGGCTTGCTCTACTGAATGCCGAGATGCAAAAAATTGCCATTGAGCTCGACTCGCATCTGGCGCACGAGGAAGAGGCCCTGTTCGCGATGGTGCGTGATCTGGCGCTCCGCGGCACGGTCAAAGCCACACGTTGTGGTGATGCGGTCGGTGGCCCTATCGCCTGCATGGAGACCGAGCACGATGCAGCCACCGAAACCCTGAAGAAAATGCGTCAGCTCACTGACGACTACACGGCCCCGGCTGACGCCGATGAAACCTGGCGACAGATGCTCGCAGGAATTGCACGTTTTGATCAGGACATGATTGAGCACATGTACAAGGAGAACAGGGTACTGTTCCCGCGTGCGCTGGATGCACAGCTCGGAAACAGTAAATAAACGACAGCCTCGACTGCGTTACAGTCGGGCAGGCTTGAATGACTTGAAGTGACGTGACATGAAGTGAAGTGAGCGGACCTGATCTAGATCAGGGAGTTTCCCGGTCAGCTAAGCGATAAATAACTCAAGTTTTGCTGAGATTCTCAAGAGGAGTAAATGGCGTGTATATAAATTTCTGGTACCCGATTATTCGCAGTGAAGACCTCGGTGAAGGCAAGCCCGAGAAGGTCAAGGTCCTTGGTTGCAATCTCGTTACGTTCCGTGACGACGAGGGCAACGCCCATGTCCTGAGCGATACCTGTACCCACCGTGGTGCATCGCTCGGTGGTGGCTGGTCACTGGCCGGCAAGCCGCGCATCGTCAACAACTGTATCGTCTGCCCATACCATGGCTGGGAATTCGGTGGCGACGGCGAATGCAAAAATATTCCTTCAATTGGCTACGGCACCAAGACGCCACCGCGCGCCAAAGTCGACTCCTATCCCGTGCAGGAAAAGTACGGCATCGTCTTCGCCTTCCTGGGCGATGAGCCGGAAGCGACGCGTCCGCCGCTGCTGAAGATCGAGGAATACGGCCAGCCGGGCTGGCGTGCCAATCAGGTACTGGTACTCGAAGTCGACTACTACTTCGAGCGCTCCATCGAGAACGGCCTGGATCCGGCTCACAATGAGTTCGTTCATCCGACCCACGGTCACTCGGCCATCAATCGCGACACCTACAAGGTTCGCCCCTACGATACCGAGGATCACCGTCAGGGCTGGGGCTTCTGGTTCATGCACGAGTTCGACTCCCCGCCGCTGCCGCAGGCAGACCACATTACGGCAGGTGGGAAGCCGACGCCGTGGGGCAATACGAAGACTGAAGGCAGCAACATCTTTGCCGGTGGCGGTACCTATGGTCCGAACATCATGCCGACCTACATCACCATCACTGAAGACAAGATGTTCCGGCAGTACTTCTTCGAGCAGCCGGTGGATGAGAACAAGACCAAGATCTTCTTCCTGAACATGCGGAACTTCCTGCTTGAGCCAGAGAAGGATGGTCCGATCCATGCGCGAAACAAGGTCATCGCGGGTCAGGACATCACCCTTCTGGTTGACCTCGAGCCCAAACTGACGCCGTTGAGCAATACCAAGGAAGTGCTGATGCCGGCTGACAAGGCCATCGTCGCTTACCGCGACTGGCTGGCGAAGTTTGACGACAAGGGATGGCGTATCGACTGGAATACGTTCAAAGCCCGTCATGGCAAGGACATGATGTATGCGATCCCGTCGCCGAGCCGTCGTACCAGCGGCAACTGGGTTCTTGAGGCAGTCCCGCTGTTCAAGAACCGCGCTGCACGCAAGGCGGCTGACGAGGCTTAAGTCACTTTAGCCTGCTGAAGTAAATCGGGGTGCCGGTAGCAATACCGGCACCCCTTTTTCTTGCCTTGCCGCGTTGGCCGCTTCTCAGTCAATCGTTACCTTGATCATCGAGTCGCCCTGCTCTATCGCATCGACGACATCCAGGCCCTTGCTGACCTTGCCGAACACCGTGTGCCGCCCGTCCAGGTGCGGCTGCGGCCCATGGGTGATGAAGAACTGGCTGCCGTTGGTTCCGGGACCGGCATTGGCCATCGAGAGCACCCCGCGCTCATGACGCAAGGGATTGCCCTCAAACTCATCCTCAAACCGATAACCCGGCCCACCACGGCCGCTGCCGGTCGGATCACCACCCTGAACCATGAAATCGGCAATCACGCGATGGAAAACCACGCCATCGTAGAAGCCGTCACGGGCAAGAAATACAAAATTGTTGACGGTTATGGGCGCATGTTCCGGAAACAGCTCGATTTCGATGCTGCCTTTTTCCGTCTCTATCACCGCCTTGTAGGTGCGATCGGTTTCTATCTGCATGGCGGGCGGACTTGAATACTGCTTTGTAGCCACGGCGCGACTCCAGATACTTGAAGGGTGTGTGTTTATACCAGATGACCGCTTCCTGCGGGCCGCTGGTGGCGTAAGCTTGTCAGAACAATCGGGAATGAGAGATGAGCAAGGCGTTTACCCGGGAACCTGATCCCGATGACGACGAAAACGATGAAGCCGGCGCCGGACTGGCTGCGCCGGCGCTACCGGCCGGATCCAGAAACTACATAACCCCTGGCGGCCTTCAGCGCCTGAAAGACGAGCTTCAGTACCTGCTGCACAAGGAACGGCCTGCGGTTACCGCTGTGGTTTCCTGGGCGGCCGGCAATGGCGACCGCAGCGAGAACGCTGACTATCAGTATGGCAAGCGGCGGTTACGGGAAATAGACCGCCGTATCCGCTTTCTTGGCAAGCGCATCGACATCGCTGAAGTCGTTGATCCGGCGCAGCCGCGCGGTGAGCGTGCCAATCAGGTGTATTTCGGGGCAACGGTCAGCTACACGGGAAAATCGGAAGGCCTGCATACGATCACCATCGTTGGGGTTGATGAAATCGATCTTGGCCTGGGCCGCATCAGCTGGGTTTCACCCCTGGCGCGCACCCTGCTCAAGGCGCGGGTTGGCGACACACTGCAATTTCGCGCGCCCGGCGGAACCGAAGAACTGACTATCGTGAAAGTGAGATATGCGCAAATCGAGACGGCGGCTTTTGTGCCCGTTTCAGCCGCAACTGTGCCGGTCAAATAGACGGTTCAGGCTGCCTTGCGCTTTGCGTTGCACTTTTGCATGAACTCGGTGTCCACCATCGTTACGCCCTCCGCTTTGGCTTCCTTGACGATACCTTTCAGTGCAACCTTCAGGAATACACCTGGTACATCGACCAGCAGACCGCAAGCTTCCACATTGAAGCGCACTTCCGGATCAATCTTGTTCGCCACGTAGTAGATGTGGCTGCTCGTGGACCCCTCCGGCTTCGGCACCGGTACAGCAAACGGCTTGTTATGCGAGCAAAAGAAGAATCGCGCATCACCAGCGTCGTTATGCCTGAAACCATAGGAGATCGGCACGCCCGGAAACTCCTTCTGCTCAACCAGTCGCGTATGGACCGAGTCCTTGAGCAGGATATTGGTGATCTTCAGTCGCCAGTAGCTTTCGACAGCGGCAGGGTCTGTTACGCGCCCGGGCTCATACCTGAACGTCCCATCAACCTCACACTCAAACACCTGGAATGCGTCCTGCATGATTAATGGGTATGTCGGATCGTCAGCGTATCGGACATTGGGACTGGTAGTCAGCGCGAAAGGAATATTCTTCATCTTCTCTACCGCGTCGAGCCCCGGGTAGCCAAGATTAACTACATATCTTAGCCAGGTCTTCCTGAATTCAATGAAGTTCAGTGCCACCTTGCTTCCCTGCCGCAGATTAGTGGAGGTATTGGAACTGGAGCGGGCCACCAGGAGCATGGAAGGCTCCTCGACAATATCCAGCGGGAAACACAGGGAGTAAGGCCCGATGGAGGTATGCCCCATCTCACTGACGGTCGTAACCATCGCGAAAGGCATCGGAAAGAAGGCCGAGGACTGATAGAAATTGTCTCTCGGGCTGATGCTCTGGTAACCCTCTTTACGGCGGCTTGCCGGGCGCCGTAAGCGGTCAAAGATGGACAGAAAATCGAAAATGACCTGGCCCCGATTCTTCCCTGTTGTGGGATGAAGGCTATGGCAATTTCCCGAGCACACGCGTGACGACAGTCACGTTATGACACACCAGCGGATCCGGAGTGACTACAGGCGGAATTTCCGCATGAAGGCACGATGCACATCGATGAGTTCATCGCCGGTCGCGGTCAGTTGCGCAGCGCGGTAACCGGTGCTGATTGCTTCTACCATCACATCTTGCCCCTCCAGACTAAAGCGGACCCGCCATTCCCTGAGCGCGAGGCGGAAGCCCTGCGCGTCACGCCGTATACGGCGATACGGATGGGGCTCCGGCCCTATCGACAGGATGGCCTGGATCCGGTCACTGATGGCCAGTCCGGTATGCGCCTCAATCCAGCTAGCCTGCTCGATTGCCAGTGGCGCGAAGCTGATCCTATAGCTGCCGACCGGATCGGCAGGCGCCTTAGGCCGGTCCGGTCGCGATGCGGAATCTTCGAGCCAGCCGCTGCGGGCCGCAGGATGTGCGTCCGTGTAAGGCACATAGGGTTTGATGTCGAGCACAGGCGTGCCATCCAGCATATCCACACCCTGTACATGAAGGACCAATCCGTCGATACGCTCCAGTTGCAGGGCTGATAACCCGATCGGATTGGGCCGGTAGGGTGCGCGGGTGGCAAACACACCCTTGCGTCCCGAAGTACTGCGGGGCGGCAAGACCTTCGGACGCCAGGTGGTGTTCTGATGAAACCAGAACACCACCCAGATATAGTCCCAGCCCTCGATATCCTGCAATGCATGCTCGAAGTTTTGGCCCGGAAACAATTCGATGCGGCCCCTGATCCCGGCCGCAGCGCCGGGCTGCCGTGGCGCTTCAATCCGGGTTCTTGCGTCGGTCCTGACGAGACCGATGGGCCTGACCGTCAGGATCTCGCTGCTTCCTGGCTGATCCAGGCGCATTACCCGGTTGGGGATGCCAGCAGACGCTCCAGGCTGAATTCCCGGATGCCGAGCTGGCTCTTCAACAATTCAACTGATGCTGCGGCAGCGGGATCAGGGTGGTCCCGTCGGACTGCGCGGAGCAGCAAGTTCTTTGGCGTATGCTCAAGATCGATGAATTCAAGGATCTGCGTCTGATACCCGGCGCGCTCAAGGATGGCCGCACGCAGTGCGTCGGTCGCCAGAGCTGCAAATCGCTCCTTGAGGATTCCAAACCTCAGTATCCCGGGCAGCGGATCAGCAGAAAGCAAACCAGCCACTTCATGCTGACAGCAGGGCGCGGCGAGAATAACTTTTGCCTGCCAACGCATTGCCTGCGCAATCGCGGCGTCGCTGGCTGTATCGCAGGCATGTAATGTCACGACAAGATCTACTGCACCGCCCGGAGCATACCCGGCAATATCGCCAACTTCGAAACGAAGCCCGGTACAACCAAGCTTTTCTGCGATCTGCTGACAATCACGTACCACCTCTGTCTTCAGATCGAGTCCCACAATCTCGACGTCGCGCTGACGGATGTTGGAGAGCAGATGGTGCAGTGCGAAGGTCAGATAACTCTTGCCGCAACCGAAATCGATCACGCGCAAGCTTCCGTCCGGCGGCAGTTCCGGTAGCGCATCATCCACCAGTTCCAGAAACCGGTTCACCTGCCGGAACTTGGCCTGTTTTGCTGCCCGCACCTGGCCGGCTGGCGTCATCACACCGATCGCCTGCATGAAGGCACAGGGCTGCCCTTCCGGAATGAGGTATTGCTTGCGCCGGTCATGGGCAAGTGCAGGTGGGGCACGTGAAGGTTTTCGACGTGTCAGGCGCGGTTCATTACGCCCGGTCAGACGCAGGGACAGGTCAGCTGAGCTGGTGTACAGATCGGCCTGGGAAAAGTTGGCGGGGATTTCGCCAGCCAGACGCCTGAGCAAATCCTGCACATCGAGATTGCGATGAAACTCCTGCTGCCCGCGACGTTCGGCCAGCTGGTAGCAGCGGCGACCCGCAATTTCGACTGGCCGTATACTGATCTTGTCTGCCCGGGCCGAGCTGCCACCGGACGGCGTTGAGCAGGGTTTGTGGAGCACGAGGCCCCAGCACTGATCCCGCTGCAGGGCTTCCGCAAGCTCAGCCATGAACTGCGCCAGCGCAACCCCAGGGCCATCCGTCGATGCCCCCCGACCCTGTGTTGCTGCACTCACACCTGATCAGTCATGGGCAAGCGATTTACTGCTAAAGAGGTAGTCCTTCAACTCCTTGGACATGACGGGATCATTGCGGCGAATCCACTCGACAAGCATGGACGCATGCTCTTTTTCCTCGTCGCGGTTATGGGCCAGGATCGCCTTGAGCTCTGCATCCGTGCAAACATCGACGCGTTGGTTGTACCAGTCAATCGCCTCAAGCTCCTCCTTCAGGGACTCGATGGCGCGATGCATGTCCCGCGTCTTTGCCGACAGCTCATTTCCGGGCTCCTGGTAACTCATGGCTTCTCCCCTGTGTTGTGATTGGCCACCCCTCGGGGCGCCACCCGGAAGATGGTACCTCCCGCCCATCGGCAGGGAAAGTCTGACTGGCGGACACGGCCATCAACCCGGGCAGTGAGCCGGGCACATCCTTTAGAATAGGCTCCCCGGAGGGACCGCCGCAGGAGAGACGTCCGTGCTGGATTTCAGAGGACTCATAAAGCTTCTTGAGCAACGAGGTGAGCTGGACCGCATCAGCCGGCCGGTCGATCCCGAGTTCGAGATAGCGGCTGTCATGGAGCAAATTGATCAACATCGGCGCGCATTTCTCTTTGAGAACGTCATCGGGGCACGATTCCCGGTCATCGGCGGTCTACTGAACCGCATCGAGTGTTATGGTTGGGCTCTCGGCAGCACGCCGGGCGAACCGTTTGATATCAACGACCTGGACGCCCGGTTCGAAGCGGCCAAGCACAATCTCATTGCACCCCGTGAAGTGCCCACTGCACCGGTAAAGGAAGTTGTCCGCCGTGGTGAGCAGATTGATCTCCCGGACCTGCCTGTACCGACCTTCTTCGAGTTGGACAGCGGGCCATTCATCACTGCCGCCTGTGGCATCTCGCGTAACCCGGAAACCGGGCAGCTGAATGTCGGTGTCTACCGGTCCCTCATTCTGGGACGGAATACCCTGGCCGTTAATGCCAGTTCGCTGTCCGACCTCCGCAAGTTCTACAAACATGCTGAACAGCGTGGCGAGTCGATACCGGTCGCCCTGGCAATCGGCGTTGAGCCGGCGCTGCAGATGGCAGCAGCCTGCAAACTGCCTCCGGACCAGTCCGAACTCGATCTGGCGGGTGGACTGCAGGGCAAGGCTATCGATCTGGTCAAGTGTGAAACCAGCGACCTGCTGGTTCCTGCGAACGCAGAGATGATCATCGAAGTGGAGGTCAGGTTCACGGGCAATATCGACAACAATCTCGGCGAGTTTGCCGGGCAGTATGGACTTGAGACAGCGCCCGTCGCGGAAGTCACAGCCATCACCCATCGCAAGGATGCGATGTTCTACTCGATCCTTGCAGGGAGAAACCCGGAACACAACACTCTGGGGTCAATCGCTACCTTCTCGATCAGGCGTGCGCTGATCGGCGCGCTGCGCAGCCAATTGACCGGGATCATCGATATTGATGTTTTCCTCGAACCTCGTATGGGCGCGATGGCGCATATCGTCATGTCGATCCGCAAGCAGAACGATGCGGAGCCCATGGCGCTGATCGAGGCAGCGTTCAAGGCGGCTGGCGGGTTCTTCCCGGTCAGTCGCATCACCAAGCGGATCATTGTGGTCGACGAGGACGTGAATGTGCACGATCTTGGTGATGTGGAATGGGCGATGTATACGCGCATCGCGCGCGCTGACAAATATCGGGTGATCCCCGATGTGAAGAGCTGGGAGCTTGAACGCTGCGCCAGGGGCGGCAAGGGTTCGCTCCGGCTGGCCATAGATGCAACCAAGGACATTGAGGATCGTGAGGACATGCTGCGCCCGGTCATTCCGGGTGCCCGCGAGATCAAACTCGCGGATTACCTGCAGAAGAAGCCCTAGCGATGATAGATCCTTATATCGCTGTTGCCCTGCAGACTACTGTTCGCCACTGTGCAACGCGAAGTGAGACCGAAAGGAACCTCAGCCATATCGGCAACATGATTGACCTGGTGTGCCATATCTGCGCACTGGAATTACCCGTAAGGCTGATTGCCCTCGGTGAGGGCTGCATCCAGGGCTTCGCCGATGAAATCCTGCACCTCTCTTCGGCTGAATATACGGCAACGATGGCGGCTGAAATTCCGGGACCGGAAACCGATCATCTGGCCGGAAAGACCCGCGAGCACGGCATTTTTCTGATCGCCCAGCTAAAGGAGAAGTTGCCCCAGTATCCGGACCGCTTCTTCAATACGGTATTCATCCTCGATCCGGCTGGCCAGATCATCTACAAGCACCGCAAGAACGTGGTGCTTTTTGTGGAGCACTCCACGACACCGCACGATGTCTACGACCAGTGGCTCAGGGAAAATGGCGATACGCTCGATGCATTCTTTCCCGTAGCAAAGACGGATATCGGCAATATCGGTGGCAGCGTCGGGGTTGAAGGTGCTTTCCCGGAAAGCTATCGCGGCTTTGCAATGAACGGTGCGGAAATCATGTATCGCGCGTCACTACCTGAACCCTGGGTATCGCGCGGGATCTGGGATGTGCAGAACCAGGCCCGCGCGGCAGACAATACCGCGTACCTGCTGGCCCCGAACTGCGGCTCACTCATCATGCCCGGCAACCCGCCGACAACGATTGGCGGAGCGCTGGGTGGACGTTCGATGATTGTCGGTTACAAGGGCGAGGTACTGGCCCAGAGCAGCGTAGTCGATGACTGCTATGTTGCATCGGAGATCAACATCGATGCGCTGCGCCATTATCGGCAACATGCGCGGTTTCAGAACTGGCTTCCCTACCTGCGTACCGAAATCTACCGCAAGATCTATGAACAACCGGTCTGGCCGAAAAATCTGCCGACAATGGATGATGCTGCTGCAGGGAAGGTCCTGGACGCGACCATAAACCAGCTGACCGGCAGGGGCAGCTTCACCAAACGCTGATTCCAGTTATCGGTACACGGGTCACGGCAAAAAAAGGCCAGCTTGAAAGCTGGCCTTTTTCTTGTCCTGGACCAGGCGCAGGTCAGCGAACTTCCTTCTCCATGAGTTTGTCCACCAGTCCGGCGGCAACCTCGGCATAGCGGGCAAATTCCATCGTGAAGGTACCCCGCCCGCTGGTCGCTGACCGCAACCAGTTGATGTAGCCAAACATTTCCGAGAGCGGAATAAAGCCCTGCACGAAAGCCTGCGGACCCTTCTGGCCCTGCTCACTGATCTGGCCACGCCGCCGGTTGAAGTCACCGATGATTTCACCAAGGTAGTCCGACTCGGTTACCGTCTCGACGGCCATGATCGGCTCAAGAAGCTTCGGCCGGCTCGCCTTGTGCGCCTCACGGAAGCAGGCACGGCCTGCGATCTCGAAGGCCAGTGCCGAGCTGTCCACATCATGGTACTTGCCATCAATCAGACGGGCCTTGAAGTCTACAACCTCATAGCCGGCGATCTGGCCGCGCTTCGATTCGGTACGAATCGCATGCTCAACAGACGGAATGTATTCGCGCGGTACCCGACCACCGACGATCTCGTCAGAAAACTCGATGCCGGTCCCGGCCGGCAGCGGCTCAAAGATCATCTTGATCTCGGCATACTGGCCCGAACCACCGGACTGCTTCTTGTGCGTATAGATATGCTCGATTGTCGAGCCGAAGGCTTCACGGAAGCTGACCCGCGGCTTGCCCATATTGGCTTCCACACCCAACTCGCTACGCATGCGGTCGATTGTCACTTCGAGGTGCAATTCACCCATGCCCTTCAGTACGGTCTGGCCGGTTTCCTTGTCTACCTCAAGCTGCAGGGACGGATCAGCCTTGGCCATCTTGTAGAGAGCTGCAGACATCTTGTCGATGTCGGTGCGCGTCTTGGGTTCAACCGATACGCTGATCACAGGATCCGGGAATCGCATGCGCTCCAGCAAGGCCGGATGAGCCGGATCACTCAGGGAGTCACCGGTCTCGGTGTCCTTCATAGACACAAACGCGCAGATATCGCCGGCGCGTACTTCGTCGATATCCTTGGTCGCGTCCGCCTGCACCTCAACGATCCGCCCTATGCGCTCTTTCTTGCCGCGCGTGACATTCATGAGGGTGTCACCCTTCTTGATCACGCCCGAATAGACGCGGGCAAAGGTCAGGGTGCCGAACTGGTCATTGATCACCTTGAATGCCAGCGCACGGGCCGGGGCATCGTCGCGAATTTCCTGCGTACCGATGACATTACCGTCCGGATCCACCAGCGATGTACCACCGTACTCACCAGGGTAAGGCAAGTAATCAACCACGGCATCAAGCAGCTGCTGGACGCCTTTGTTCTTGAATGAGGAACCGCAAAAAACCGGCACCAGCTGGCCTGTCACCGTACCCTTGCGGATACAGGCCTTGAGGACGACCGGATCAAACTCACCCGTTTCTATAAAGGTCATGAATGCGTCATCGTCAAGCGCCAGCGCTGTTTCCAGGGCATCCTGACGCAGCTTGGGAAGCTGATCGATCCAGTCATTGTCACGGCTGGTCGCAAAGTTGAATCGACTCCTGACCTGGTCGAGCGGTACGGTTTCCCACGGGCTGTCTTTGCCTTCCGCTGTCCAGATATAGGCGACATTCGCGATGAGATCGCACATGCCGACAAACTCATCGTGGCTGCCGATCGGCACCTGGCACAGCACTACATTGGCACCAAGCCGCTCGCGAATACCCTTCACGCAGTGGCCAAAATTGGCACCCATGCGATCCATCTTGTTGACGTAACACATGCGGGGAACGTTGTACTGGTTAGCCAGGCGCCAGTTGGTTTCTGTCTGGGGTTCGACACCAGCTACGCCATCAAAGACGACAACAGCGCCGTCGAGTACCCGCAGACTCCGGTTCACCTCGATGGTGAAATCCACGTGTCCCGGCGTGTCGATGACGTTGATCTGATGGCCTTTCCACTCGGTGGATACGGCGGCGCTCTGGATCGTGATACCGCGCTTCCGCTCCTGCTCCATGTAGTCGGTCGTGGTGCTGCCCTTGCCATCCTTGGTGTCATGCACCTCGACGATCTGGTGTTTCTTGCCCGTGTAGTACAACACGCGCTCGGTAGTGGTCGTTTTACCTGCATCGATGTGCGCCACGATACCGATGTTGCGGTAGAGCTTGATGTCTTTCTTCCTGGCCATAATCCCGACTTCGTGTTGTGTGCTGTGGAGGGCAGGCAGCGCCATGGCGCCACCCGGGTCACGATAACCCCGTATTGTAGCCTGTCAGCTGCACTGGCTGCCAACTCCGGATTGGCCAGACCGGGGCTCTGCGCCCCCATGTCCCTTACAGGGCACCTGCCCGCCGGATCCGCTCTGCAACCTCTTCCTTTACCACATAGGGCGTCCAGTCAGCCGGTGGGGTAAATACCCCCCAGTCGACCATCTTGTTGATCTGGTGCTTCACCATCTCGAGCTGGTCCGCCTCAACCAGGGGCGGTTCTTCCATGCACAGGTTTTTCGGGTAGATGCCACCCCGCGCCATCGCGGCATCGTAAATGGTCTTGTATTCCTCGACACGCATGTCCTTGATGAGGTTCTGCCACTGAGCGCGCACGCGAAAGTCGCGCAGCCCGTCTATATCCAGCATGGCACTGACCAGGGTCTCTCCCCCACCCAGATACTGGGACACAACATTGCCACGATAGTCGATGATCTGGCTCTTGCCGCAGCTCATCTGGTGGCCGCCGCCCGGAAAATCGATCGCACCGATATTGGGCGACAGCACATAGCAGTTATTGAAAACAGCATGGGCCCGGTTCTGGATCTCGGCGATACCATTTCCCATCCACGGTTCCGGATACTGTGTGCGCCAGATGATCTCCGCACCGTTCAAAGCCAGGCCGCGGGCAGCCTCCGGATAACTGCCCTCGGCGCAGATCAGGGTACCGATATTGCCGATCTCGGTCCTGGCAACCGGAAATACTGCCTTGAACAGGCTGAGCGGGTCGTCGCCATATTTCTTCAGGTAAATATTCCAGATGTCGCTCGGCGCAACATTGGGCTCACGCTGGTAAAAGGCCGTCTTGTAATGCTTGTGAATGACCTTGCCCTGCGGATCGATAACGAAAGCGATGTTGAAAATCCGGTCTTCCATCAGTTCCGGATCCTTGGCTACCATTTGCGCAATGATGTAGATCCCGAGTTCCTTCGCCAGTTCGCCCAGCGCCTCGGTCTCACGGCCGGGGATTTCGGGCACCACCTCACGGCAGATCCGCAGATGCTCGTCCCCACCACCCAGGCACCAGCCACCGATCCCGCCTTCGGAGATGGCCACAAGTTTCACGGGGAGATCCAGACTGCAATTCCAGACCGCATAGCGCATGCTGAGCGCCAGCTTGTCGATGTCTTTCATGTAGTCGTCCCGGGTGAGAGCCATCCGGGACACGTTCTGGATACCAACCGCGGTGTAGTGGAGACGCATGACCAGCCTTCATTGCCGATGGGTGAGCCTTTGACTATAGGGCATGGTCATCGACCCGGCCAAGCAGCGGCCAGATGCCAATGAGTGATTGGTGACCACAGGGCAATCAACGTAGGCTTGAATCGTCGCTCAACGACCGCCGCCGGGAGGTTCGCAGCATGTGGATTCGCAAAAGTGACCGTGACCGCCAAACGGGCAACGCCACACCGGTTCCGACGCAGATCGTGGGCAATGAAGAATTCGAGCCCTTGCCGCAGACGCCGGATCAGCGGCGGGTAGAGCAGCGGATATTCGAACTCGCTGATCACTACGGCCAGAAGCTCGGCATGTCCCGCCGCGCATTCCTGCGCACCAGTGGCGGTATGGCGGTGTCATTCATGGCCATGAATGAAGTCTTCGGGCCGGCATTCCTGGTCAGTGAGGCCGAAGCGGCTGAACCGGCCGCGAGTCGCGAGATGTGGCCAAAGAAAGAGTTCATTCTCGACCTGCAGACACACCATGTGAAAGACAGCATGGTCGGCCCTGTCGTTTTTCGTTCGCTAACCGGCAGGTTCGGACTGAACCCGGTGCTCAGCGGCACGGTACCCGCAAAAGACAGCCTGCACCGCGCCAACTATGTGAAAGAGATTTTCTTCGACAGCGACACGGTGATGGCCTGTCTGACAGGTGCGGCATTCGGTCCACCGGACAATTACGTACTCTCCGCGGACGACATCGTGGAAACACGCAATCTGGTTAACCAGGCGGCAGGCTCACGGCGCATGCTGGCGCATGGTATCGGCACACTCGCAAATCCGGACTGGCTTGAGGAGGCTGAACGGCAAGTTCGCGACCTCAGGATTGATGCGTGGAAGTTCTATACCGGTGATCCCATGCAGCCATGGCGGCACGATGACGAGAAGCTGGCTTATCCGTTCTATGAAAAGACACTGAAGCTCGGCGTCAGGAATATCTGTACCCATAAGGGCCTGCCACTGCCAGGGCCCGGCGCCGATTATTTTCGGCCGGATGACGTACTCAATGCGGCAAAGGACTGGCCCGATCTTAACTTCATCGTCTTTCACTCCGGCATGAAGCAGATGATGACGATGCTCCTGCCCGGTGAAAGCGGTATCGACGAAAGCGGGAACATCCCCTGGACGACTGACTTCTGCGCGCAAATCAAGGCGAACGGCCTGAAGAATATCTATCTCGAACTGGGCGCTGTATTCGGCCACTCGGTTGTTACGCATCCTGAGGTCTGCGGCCATCTGCTCGGCCAGCTCATAGACGCGGTCGGTGCTGATCACGTGATCTGGGGCACCGACAGCATCTGGTGGGGCTCGCCACAGTGGCAGATCGAAGCATTCCGACGCTTCCAGATTCCGGAGAACTTGCAGGCGAAGTTCGGCTACAAACCCATTTCCGCGCGCGACCGTGAGCTGATCTTCGGCATGAATTCCGCCCGCCTGTTTGACCTGGACATACAGGAAACACGCAAGGCAATCCCCGGTGATGCACTGAGTCAGATGAAGCTCGCCTATCAGGCCGCTGGCGAGGAACCGAGCATGACCCAGTACGGATGGATTGCGGCGGTCTGAGGCATGTTCCGGTTAATCGCCATTCCAATCGTTGCGCTGTTCGCTGCCGGTATCGCCCATGCGGGCGCAGGAGCGGCAGCGACTGGATCCTGCGCACCTTCCGGGGAACTGCGGGGCGATGAAAAACGTGGGGCTGCGCTGCACCTTCAGCATTGTGCCGCATGTCATGGCGTTGACGGCAAAGCCGAAGTGATCGTCATGCATATGGACGAACCACCGAAAGACCAGAGCGATCCGTCTTATATGCGAACCCTTCCGGACGAATATCTCTATCTGGTGATCTGCAGGGGCGGTGCCGCAGTCGGCAAGAACTTCATCATGCCGAAATTCGGTGACGTGATTTCTGACCAGGACATCCGCGACATCATTACCTGGATACGGACCTTCTCCGGAACCTGAAGCCGTGCACTCACCGCCTGTGACTGCTACCGCAAAGCCGGGCCTCCGGGAGTGTCTGCAGCAGGTTTCCGGACACAGCTGGCGGGTGTTTCTGATCTGTCTGATCGGCGTGACCTTCGCCAATCTGGATCACTCGCTGTTCACCTTCGTCCTTACCGAAATTTCGGCGGAATTTGGCTGGTCGGATCTCGAGCGCGGAATCTACATCGCAATCACCTTTGTCGCAGCCGGCGTGTTGATCACCCAGATCGGTGCGCTGGCGGATCGTATCGGTCGGCGTGCGGTGTTGCTGGTCAGCACCCTGCTGACCCCGGTGTTTGTAACCGCCCTGGCGTTTGCGCCGACGCCGGTCAGCCTGCTGATCGCACGCACACTCGGATTTACCACATCCGGCGTGCAGTCGCCGGTAACCGGCACGCTGGTCTTCGAAGAGTCCCCGCCCCGCCTGCGCGGACTATTCACCGGTGTGCTTCAGATCGGCTTCCCCCTGGGCTTCTTCCTCGCTTCCTTGCTTGTTCCTTTCATTTATGAAACATGGGGTTGGAGATATATTTTCCTGTTGAGTCTCCTGTTCCTGCCCTACGCGTGGGTGATCTACCGTCACCTCAAGGACTCGCAGGCCTGGCTGGACAGCCGCGCGGCGCGCAGCAGGGCGAGTCGTCCGGCCCCGGCTACCCGTGAATTGTTCCAGCCAACTTACCGACGGCGGACCGTGCTGCTGTTCATGGGAACTTTTCTCTACGTCTTTGCCTACGGCGCGACGATCATGCTCACGCCCTACTTTCGTGAAGCTCGCGGCTGGGCGGCGCGCGAAGCGATCGAGCTGGTCGGACTCTCCTTCCTGATCGGTACGTTTGGCTATGTGCTCGCAGCGTACTTCGGCGAGTTCCTGATCAGCCGCCGGAATACCATCGTCGCCTGGTGCTGGCTCGGCGGGCTGGCCTTCAGCGTCATGATCTGGTTTACACAGGGGTGGTGGCCGACTTTCCTGGCATTCAGTGCAATGACGTTTTTCTTCTACGGCGCCTATGCCGTGATGTTCACCTTCATCGCAGAAAATTACCCTGCCGAGCTGCGCGCGACTGCTGCCAGCTTTGCCAGTTCACTTGCGGTGGAGCTCGGGCTCGGCCTCGGGCCGTTTGCCCTCTCCTGGGCAATAGGCGTGGTCGGCTGGGCAGCCGCATTCACGTGGTGTGCGGTGCTGCCAGTGGTGCTCGCTGGCGCCACCTTTCTCGCCCTGCCCGCCGACGTACCGGCAGAGCCTGTCGCACAAGACTGATACGCTCAGCTCACGGTCGAAACCGCCGCTTCAACATGCTTTTCAAAGTCACACGTGAAGTCGTGAAAGGTTGAATTCGGCTCAAAATTCAGTGCCCGGTAAGTGATATGCCCGTAGCCACTGACCAGTGCCGTCGGCTTGATCAGCGCCGAACTGCTCACGACGGCGCCGAAATTCTGCCGGCCACCGCGGAACATCATCGGGTCCCAGCCGTGATACATGAAGATGCTCCCGGGCTGCATGCTGGGCGTCACATGTGCCATGGCGATAAATGAGCCCAGTGAGTTGAAGACCCGGATCAGCTCGCCATCGCTGACCTTGCGCGACTGCGCATCCGCAGGGCTCACGTAAATATCCGGTTCACCGCGACGCAGGCTGAGCAGCAGGGAGTCATCGGTCCACATGCTGTGTATCCCGTGTCGCAGGTGACCCATCAGCATCTGCAGCGGATAGCCATCCAGACGCATTGGATCCTTGTGCCGCGGCAACTGCTCGTCCTCGGCGATAAACCAGTCATGGTCGATGTAGAACTGCTGGCGGCCGGTCAGCGTCGGGTATGGCTCACGCTTTTCAACCGCACGCAACAGTACAGAACCATAGGGTGCATTTTCATCGTAAACGACGCGTGCCGTGCCCTCATTGCGCATCAGGCCATGGCTGCGCATTTCGTCGAAGGAGACCTTGGGTACGCCTGGATCCCTGTCGATGAGGAACTGAATCAGGTCGCGTGTATCGCTGATCTGCCCATTGAGAGTGAAGAGTGCATGGTACCGGGTGAAATCCCGCGGGACGGGCTGCCCGAAAAAACTGTCCTGGATCGGCGGAATGCCGCGCGTCACCGCCCGCTCCGAGATAGCCTTGCTCAACCGGTTGAGCGCATGCCAGTCGTCCATCGATTCGCCCAGGGGCGGCACTGCCGCATCCATCACCTGCACGTATGGCGTGCGGGCCTCCAGCAGGTAATCCTGCCGTTCGTAGTGATGAGCGATCGGCAGTACGTAGTCTGAATACATGGCGGTGATACCCATGTCGGGCGTCAGCGTCACGATGGTTTCCAGGCTCTCGAATGCGGTCTTGCGCCAGCGGCCAGCGCCAGAGCGCCAGCTCGCCGTATTGCTGCCGGCAAAGATACCCATCTTCCACGGCGTCGCCGCATAATCCGGCCAGGCGCCAGTGCGCATCGATTCCTGGAAATAGTGATCGACCTTGTCGGCCACGGCCTTGCCATAGATCCGTTCGTTGAGGTCCCTGCCGTCTGCATGGATATAGTCCCAGCGGGCCAGAGTCGCAATATTCAGGGTTGGCGGCAGGCCAGCGAGCATAAAGGCGATCTGGCTTGCGGTGCTGCCGAGATTTTCCAGCTGAAAGCCACCGCCGGCCTTGCCAAGGTTTCCCGTGAGTGACAACAACAGCATGAAGGCCCGCTGCAGAAGATCACCCTGCAGCCATTTGCACATGCGGTAGCCGGTAAAAATCATTGCCGGCCGGGCCTTGCCAAAGATCCGCGCGACTACACGGATATTGTCGGCGTGCACACCGCAGATCTGTGCGGCCTGCTCGGGCGTATAGCCGGCGGCACGCTGCTTCACCAGTTCAAAAACCGTGGTAACGCGGACGGCACCCTGCCGGGTCTTTACCGTCCAGCTGCCTTCCAGCGCGGGTTCAAGAGTACCGAGCGCAAGATTGCCCGCCGGGATGACCGGTACGGGTGAACCGGGCGGTGGCGGCGGATTGCCGGTTGCTGGCGCAGCGACAGCCTTCCCGGTCCGTTCGTCCCAGATATAGAACAGATTGTCGCGTGCAGTTACTCCATCGATGAAATCGCTCTCACGCAGAAAGCGTCCGTTATCGCTGCGCACCAGAAACGGCAGATCTGTCTGCTCACGGATATAGCTGCGATCGATCAGGTCTTCGGTGAGCAGAACCTGGACCATGGCCATGGCCAGCGCGATGTCCGTTCCGGGCCGCGGATTAAGCCACTTGTTCGCATGCATCGCGCTCGGCGTGAATTCAGGCGAAATCGCGACTACTTCCG
>CAYJPG010000007.1:18487-42953 GCA_964371995.1 uncultured Chromatiaceae bacterium
CCAGACAGCACCTGGATTTGAAGACGGCCGCCATCGTATCGCCCAGCAGCGGTTCTCCAACCGTCATCTGTACGCCGGTCGGCAGGTCGCCCACTCCGGCAAAAGCTTCGGGCAATTCGATGCCGCTGATGGTGGCAAAACGGCCCAGGGCTGCGAATGAAGCACGCTTGAGTACCATCTGCGTACCCAGATCGAAACTGATGGAGCGCGGTCCCGTGGCGATCGAGTGATCGATAAAGCGATCGGCGATATCGCTCATCGCCTGGTCCCAGCTGACGCGTTGCCACTTGCCCTCGCCACGCTCGCCCACCCGCTGCATCGGATACAGCACGCGCTGCTTGCCGTACATGTATTTCGCGTGGCGCAGACCCTTTTGGCAGCCTCTGGGCCCGTAGTCCGGGGCGTCCTCGGACCGGCCATATTCGCCCTGCTGCTCTTCCCGCCAGACGATGCCGTTCTTCACGTAGATATTGAATGCACAGGTACCGGTGCAGTTGGTCCCGTGTGTGCCGTGGGTTACGCGGTCCCAGCTCCACTTCCTGCGCTGCAGGTCTTCCCATGCACCATATGGCAGCGTCGTCTTCCCCTGTGCGGCAGCGGGCGCATAACGCAGGCTGAGTGCGACGGCAAGCGCTCCCGACCCGGCCAGGAATCCACGCCGCGTCGTCCTTTCTGTTGTGTGCTGTGTAACAGTCATTGCAGGCTCCACCTGTGTCCCGGGCTCAGCGCCCGTGCTCACCGGGCATCACGAGGCGCATACCGCCGGCACGAGCCAGTGCAATCTCCACCAGCGGCATGCGATTGTTGCCGAAATAGAGATCGGTACCCACCAGCATCGTGGGCGTACCAAAGCCGCCGTGCTGAAGCAGGCGCGCTGCGTTCTCATTAACCTCATCCAGTGTGTCCGGTCCGCAAAGCGCTGCGGCGAACTTTTCGGCATCCAGACCGGCACTCACTGCCACCGCAGTGACTTCGACCGGCTGGCTGATATCACGCCGCTCTGCAAACCGGGCCCGGTATATGCCATCCAGATAAGCAACCACGCACCCTGCTCTCAGCGCCACAATCGCTCCCCGCTGCGCCCAGCCGGTTTCCACGTACCCGAAATCCGGCTCATGCAGAGCTACACCACAAAAGCGCGCCCAGTCCTGCAGATCCTTGCTCCGATAGCGCTGCCTCGCTGCAGACAGATCATCTTGCGCTCGGGCCGGGTCCATCGCGCCACTACTGCTGATCTCCGAGAGCCGTACCGGCCGATAGACGATTCGCGCTCCGGTGCGGATCGCTGCTTCCTGTAGCCGCCCGAACGCCAGGTAGCTCCAGGGGCAGCCACAGTCGAAAAAGAATTCCACTGCGGCCTGGGCGGGATTACCAGCAGACACCGGCGTTCAGCCCCGGGCGCGCAATGCAGTCTTCAGGACCTTGCCGCTTGCATTGCGTGGAATCTGCTCGATAAATTCAACATACTTTGGCTGTTTCATGCGGGATATCTTTCCTTCCAGAAACGCAGTCAGAGCGGCCTCATCGATTCCGGAGCCGGAACGCCTGACCACAAAGGCCTTCAGGACTTCGCCCCAGCGTTCGTCCGGAACACCAATCAGTGCGACATCAGAAACTTCCGGATTCCGGAAGATAACCTCCTCCACTTCGCGTGGATAGATGTTGAGTCCGCCCGAGATCACCATGTCCTTGATCCGGTCAACGATATACAGATGACCTTCGGCATCACGCCGCGCGAGATCGCCGACCGTTACCCAGCCATCGCGATATGTCTCGGCGGTTTCCTCCGGACGACCCCAGTAGCCGTTGAAAAAATAGGGGCTGCGGGAGTAGAGCTCGCCTACTTCATCAGCCGCACAGACGCTGCCATCCGGTCGCCGGATTTCGATCAGCGTGCATGGAAATGGCTGACCGACACACTGCTGTTTACGCAACTGATCCGCTGGCCTCAGGTTGGAGACAATACCGGCCTCAGTCGATCCGTAGGTGTCGTGCAGCAGACCCGGACCGAGCTGCCCCACCAGTTGTTCCTTCATGGCCTGCGGCATGGCCGCTGCATTGGAGATGACCGCACGCAACTTGCCCTTGCGGCTCGCTGTCTGCAGCCCGGAACCGGCTTCCAGCAGTGCGTGGAAATGCGTCGGCACGCCGAAGAATCCGCTGATCGACTCTCCGGCCAGACGGTTCAGAACCTCATCCGGTTCAAACTTGTCCATGATCTCGGCATAGCCACCGAAGAATATCGGCGCCAGGGAAAACACCATGCCAGCGCCGTGACACATGGGCGCGATGGCCAGAAAGCGGTCATCCGGCCCGTAGCAGCCATACTCGACCGCCATGGCAAACAGGGTAAGTATCCGTGAGCGGTGCGGGACAAGTACCCCCTTGGGTTTGCCGGTAGTGCCTGACGTGTAGGGAATTGTAAAAACATCCCATTCATTAATCGTCGGCAGGCTGGTCGCGGGGCAAGCTTTGGCAAGCCACGCCTCGAACGCCGGACCAATTTCGATAATGACGGGCGCGGACGCCAGCTTCGCGTCGCGCAGCAAGGCAACCACTTCGCGATCAGCAAACACAACCGCGGCCCTGGCATCCTCACAGATACTGACCATTTCGCCGACAGAAAGTCGCGGATTGACCGTTGCCAGTGCAATACCTGCCTGCGAAGCACCGATGACGATCTCCATATATTCGATGGAGTTTTTGGCGATGATCGCACCGTGTGTGCCCGGCTGCAGTCCGAGACCACTACCCAGCGCAGCGCTGACCTTGTCAATGCGCGACATGAGTTCCGCATAACTTCGCGTGCGGTCGCCATGCCGATAGGCAATCTTGTCCCGACTACGATGCATCGCCGCACGCACGCCCGCTGCCAGGGACAGATGCTGAAAAGAAAACGGCAGACTGGCGTTCGTTGAAGGCATGATCAGGCTGGACCGCCGGGCAGCTTGAATACATGCAATGCATTGTCACGCATCAACATGCGCCTGGATTCCTCACGCAAATTCAGTTCATCGACCTCGCGTACCGCACGCTCCGGGTCAATCACCGGCCAGTCTGTGCCAAACATGACTTTGTGGCGTCCGTAGGTATTCGCGTAATGCACGAAAGCGGGCGGCCAGTACTTCGGCGCATAGGCATCGCCAGCGGTATAGACGTTCTCATGCTTCCAGCACATGGAAATCATCTCCTCGGTCCACGGAATGCCAATATGAATTCCGATCAGGCGCAATTCCGGAAAATCGATTGCGACCTGATCCAGGCAAATGGGCCGCCCAACTGAAGGCAGACGGCGTTCACGTGAATAGACGAGGTTGTGACCGACCTGCATCATGATCGGTATGTCGAGTTCGCAGCACTTTGCGTAGTACGGGTAGTACTTCGCATGATCGGGCGCCAGCCCACACCAGTGCGGATAGAGATGTGCACCGACAAAGCCGTATTCGCGCACTCCCTGCTCAAGATCCCTGAGTCCCTGCATACCGCGAAAAGGATCGATACCCGCCAGTCCGGAGAAGCGTTGGGGATATTCCTGACAGACCTCATGGACCCGTGCGTAGGGCAATTCAAACCCACCCTTCATATTGATGTCGCCCGCCCGGACTGCTATCAGCAGGGAGCGCTCGATACCGGCCCGGTCCATGCGCTGCAGGTAATTCCCGATACTGACGCCGCCACGAATTTCCTCGGGCATACGCACCTGGGCCTTGAATGCATCATCAAGACCGGTATGCCCGCCGGCAACCTCACGCGGAGTAAAGAGATTGCAGACGATATCTATTGCACCCGGAACTGGCATGCTGAAGCTCCCCGCTTAGCCATGAAAACCCTGATCAGCAGGGTAACAAGGAACTGACGGCCTCAGTAGCCGCTCGGCGTACCGGCGTCCGGCAAAGGGCCACCATGCGGTCAATGCGGACACAAGCGGAGCGACGTCAGCGCAGCCTGTGCGGTAGAGTCACCCGCAGGACAGCAGGGGTTGAACAATGTCGGGCTATCTAGTCTGGAGGTACGCGCACATCCTGATGTTTGTCTTTTGGGTGGGAACGGACATGGGCGTTTTTCTCGCTGCGCGGCGCTGCACCGATCCGAAGCTCTCCTTCGCGAGCCGCGTCACGCTGTTGCACATGGCCTTGCGCATCGAGTTGCTGCCGCGAACGATGTGGAAAGCCGCCCTGCCCTTCGGGGTGATGCTCTCGCGGGATATGGGTCTGCTGCCGATATCCACAGGGGCCCTGACTGCCGTCTGGATATTCAGCTTCGGCTGGTGGGCGATCAGCATGACCGGCGCATGGTTCTACGACAAACCGTTTGGCCATCGCCTGGGGCGCCTCACGAACCTGCTGACGCTGCTCGTGGGCATCTGCCTGATTATGCTGGCACTGTCCTCATGGGCCGGCTACGGACCCATCCTTTCCGATGCGGGCTGGCTGCAGCTCAAGGTCGGGCTCTACGGGCTCATCAATCTGCTCATCATCTGGATGCTCGTGGCATTCGACCCGCTGGGTGCGGCTTTCGGTCAGCTTGCGGTCGAGGGCTCAAAACCGGAGATTGAGGCCATCATCAGCCGGACCATGAACAAGTCCACGGTCATTATCTGGGCCACTTACCTGCTGATCGTTCTGGGCGGCTTTATCGGTACCACAAAACTCGCGGGCTAAAAAAAAAACGTCCCGGAAGCCATGCAGCTTCCGGGACGTATCAGGTACGGCTCTCTGTCGGGTATCAGGCCCTAGCGGCCACCCCCGAAGCGATAACCGGCGCGAATACCGAAGACTCGCGGATCCGGCATGCTGGCGAAGTAGTGCGTGGTGCCAAGTCCTGCGGTAAAGCCCAGATCGGTAACCTGCTCACCAAAGTCCGGGCCACTGCCACCGGTCTTGAAGGTGTTGTCGTCCAGCAGATTGTCGACATAGGCAATGACCTCCCATTTATCGGAGACCAGGCCCAAACGAACATCCATGAGGGCATAGGCATCGAGCTCGACCAGATTCTCCGGCTCTGCCCAGCGCTTGTCCTGCCAGTTGCCACTCAGCTCGAAAAGGTACTCAAAAGGTGTATCGAGAAAGGGTCGCTGGATGCGCATTGATGCTGCGTAGGCTTGCTTCGGCGTGCGCTCGAGATCATTGCCGGCGTAGTCGAGGCGGCAGAACGCCGTGGGCTGCGAATCATTGGCGTCGACACCATCGTTTGCATAACTCCCGTTCTGCAACTTGTTTGTATCCTCGATGGTGATATCGGCCGGATCAGTAGCCTCCTGCTGCACACCATCACGTCCGGTGTACTTGTAGATCAGTGGGCATGAGCCATAGGACGCCGCACGGACCAGGTTCCGCGTGTCATCCGTCCAGTCGGTATAGGAGGCATCGAGCAGCGTGCCGCTCAGACTGAACAGCAGACCCTGCATAAATTCCGGCTGCCAGATTGCCTCAAACTCCAGGCCCCAGACTTCGGCTCCGGAAGCGTTGACCACCCGTGGCTGGGCGATACCCGCATTATCCAGAACCTGGATGCTGACCTGCTTGGACGCGTAGTCCTGATAAAACAGCGAGGTATTCAACTGCCAGTAGCCAGCCGCCTGGAACTGGGTCTTGAGACCCAGTTCATAGGCTTTCAGCTTCTCCGGGTCGAATCGCTCGTTATCGATGGTCGGCGGCGCCGTACCGCCGCCACCGATCAGGGCGTTGATACCGCCCGGCTTCTGCGCAAAGGCATAGGAGAAGAACAGCCTGGTACCGTCTATCGGGCTCCAGTCGAGTGTCAGCTTCGGGGTGTTGTATCTCGAGGTTGTAGATCCCTCGATATAGCGCCAGGTCAATTCGACCGGCAGAACATTTGGTGGGGTAAGGACTTCATTGTTGATGTAGCCGAACATCACTCGTTCGTTGTCACAAAGCGTACGTGCCCGTTGCTGCCAGGCGACGCCACGGTTAGCGGCCCCCGGATTCAGTGAATTGTAAGAACCGGGTACGAAGGCCAGCTCGGAGCAACTGGAGCCACCGGGCTTGGTCATGCTGGATTCTTCATTGACGAAGCGATCCTCAAGACTGAGGTTCAGTTCATCGGTGATCGCCCAGTCGACACGCGCATAGAAGGACCAGTGGCGGGTGGTCGCATCCCAGGGCGATGGAGTCGCACCGGGTGTTGCGAGGGGATAGCTCAGATCAGTGGCACCGATCTGACGATACAGGTCATTAAACGAGGTCAGACTGGGAAGGGCCGGGTTGTTGGGATCACCAACCGGGGCCAGATAAGCCGGATCACCATCACAAAGGCCTGCCACCTGCGCCATGCTGCCGGTGGTCGGATCTGAAACGGGATTGCCATTTGAGTCCAGAACCGGGCTTCCATTGCTATCCAGCAGTGGTGATGCGGTTGCCTGATCCCGTGAGAAAGGTGAACAACTGACGATGGTGTTGCGGTCCTGCAGCAGCCGGTGATCCTGCCAGTACAGTACGCCACCGGTCAGCTTCCAGGGGCCATCCCATTGAGTCTCGTAACGGAATTCCTGGCTGAACTGGGTGGTCTTGGTATCCTGATCCGAAATCTGCATGCCCATCAGGGTATCGCGCCGACCAGTCAGCACATTGCCGTTCGCGTCGTAGGTATAAGGAATCTGCCCGTTGCCGTTGAAATCAAGCCCTGAACTGGCCTGGTAATCCTGGTCATAACGGTCGCTGGAATTGAAATTCGTCCACCCCGTGTAGGACGAGAGCAGCCCATAACCCAGATCCATGCTGGCCACCAGGCTGGCCCGGAACGTTTCAGTGTGCGTACCGGGAAACTCGCCGCCAGTGTTCGGATCTTCACTGAGCGAGACCGAGTGGCCACTGGCATTACCAATGTTCCTGGGCAGACAGAAGCCCGGAGCGCCGGGAATGATATTGAGCGGATCGAAATTCCCGCCCGGGTAGTTCTTCGGGCAGTAAGTGCCGAAGTTGAAAAGGTTGGTCCCACCGCTGGATGACTTCTGCAAGCTCGGATCACCATAGACATCACCGGTGATAATCGGTTTCACAATTTCCTGGGCACGCGGATCATCGAGATATACGAGCGTATCACCCTGCAAATTCACTACAGCACGCGGATCGTAATTCTCTTCGCTGTACTCCATGCGTCCCTTGAGCTTGACAGCATCCACCGGTTTCCATACGGCAGTCAGCGCACCGCCATATCCGTATGAACCACCGACATCGGCTCCAGACTGGCTGTTGGTATAGAAACCGTCTTCATTAAACTGGACACCCGAAATTCCAAGACTGATGGTGTCCGTAAGCGGACCACTCAAACCACCGTCAATCGTCCGACGACCATAATCCCCAATGTCCAGGTTCGCCCGCCCTTCAAACTCGTCACCAGGTTCTTTGGTGATGTAGGACAGTGCGCCCGCAAACGCAGATCGGCCAAACAGCGCACTCTGGGGACCCTTGACTACCTCGATCCGCTCGACATCGCTGAGCAGGCGCCGATTGGCCAGCAGACCTGAACCAGCCGAGATGAGGTTCTCGGTGGTGACGTCGATGCCATCTATAAGGAATGCGACGTTGGAACGACCGCGGGTATTCGACAGGCCGCGAACCGTGATGCGGTTGTCGGCCGGTCCGTACGACTGGTCGAACTGTACGCTGGGCTGATTCTGGACGATGTCATTCAGGGAGCTTATGCCCTGCCGCTGAATATCCTCGGCAGTAATTGCGGAAACGGCCAGCGGGATATCCTGCAGATTCTCTTCGCGTTTGCGGGTCGTGACCACGACCTCTTCAATCTGTGCCCAGGCTGCGATCGGCAGTGCCGACCCGATGGCAACTGCGATCCATGCGGACGCAACCAGACTATTGGCTCTATTGGTGGTGGACATTCGGATTCCCCTGGAAGGCAACGGGCGCATGATAACAAACCGCCCCCTTGTCGCTGCAACTGATCGCGCGAGCAACTAGCCAGTCCTGAACCGATTCGCTATAGTCGCTCGCGTTTTCCGCCATCCGCATCGATTACTCCGAGGAGATATCCATGATTGCCAGGCAGGTCCGGTTGCTGACGATTGCTGCTCTGCCGCTGTTTGCGGGCGGCTGGGTTGCCACGGCTTCAGCTGAAGGCCCCCAATACACCTATTTTGATGCCGGCTACCAGTGGATGGAGAGCAACGAGGCCATCAAGATGGATGGAGGACAGCACGAGGGTATCAAGTTGAATGCTTCCCTTGGGCTGACGGAGTTTGGCCCGGTCGGCCTGCACCTTTTTGCTGAATACTTCGATGGCGACTTCAGCGGCGCCAGGGATGGCTGCGGGGATCGGGATTCCAAGTCATATGCAGCCGGACTGGGCGCGCATTACAGACTGACGGAATCCACCCACCTGGTAGCTAACCTTGGCTATGTCGATGCAGATTTTGATGTCGCCGATGGCAGCTGCGCGACGACCGGCGTCAGCGACGATGGATACAGGGTCGAGGGCCTGATCCGCAGTTCGCTTTCCGACAAAATAGAACTTGAAGCCGGATATCGCTATACGGAGATGAGCGATTCCGATATCGACAATCGCGATGCGATTATCGGGCTCGGCTACCATTTCAATGACAAGCTGGCACTGCGGGTACGCGGTGTCGTATTCGACCAGGATACGGGCATCGAACTCAGCGCCCGGTTCAATTTCGCCAGCCTGATGGGACGCGACAATCTGTTCTGAGCAGATGCGGATAGAGAAACTTTAACAATTTTCGGGGGCAGGCTATGAGCAGGATTCTCGCTACCATCATCGCGGTGATGTTGTGCACACCGTCGATTGCAGCAGCAGGGGCCTATCTTGGAATAGGCATCGGCGGCAGCCGCACAGAGTCAAAACTGGTGGATCTGGGTCTGGTTCCGGTATGCGAATCGACCACCGCAGGCTGCTACCAGGACACGCAACCACCACCGGTCGGCGTGGGGGGCGATCCCGACTTTTCAGGTTCCGACGTCAGCTTCAACTTCGTAGCCGGCTGGATGTTCAACCAGAATATTGGCCTTGAAATCGGCTATATCGATTTCGGGACGGCCACGGACGATCTGGGCCTGCCACAGAGCTGCGCCACTTTTGGCTGCTCCAGCCGGCAGTGGACCAGCGAGATCGAGCGGGACGGCTGGCAGCTGTTTCTCATCGGCAACCTGCCACTGAATGATAGCTTTGATCTGTACGGCAAGCTTGGCGTTATCGACTGGAACGCTGATTATGCGGGCTACGAGCGGAGCGAGCTTTACGCTTCTGGCCCGCCACTGGGCGCACAGAATGCGGCGATCAGGACCTCCGATGACGGCACGGACTTGGCTGCCGGCTTTGGCATTAACATGCATACCAACTCACCCCTCAGCCTCCGGGCAGATTTCACCTACTACGACATGGACAACACGGACTTCGTTTACGTCCTTCAGTTCATGGCGCTTTATCACTTCGAGTAGCCTCAGCGGCGCCGGATCCAGGCCTGATCACGGGCCCCGCTTTTTTCTACGGTCCGGATCAGCGATGATCGGCGTAGATGAATCCGTTGCGTATCCTGATGATCACCGCCGAGTATGCCCCGCTCGCCAAGACCGGGGGCCTCGCCGATATGGTTGCAGGTCTCTGTGAGCAACTGGCTGCGTCTGGTCATGATGTACGGGTAGTCATGCCAAGATACCGTGGCCTTGAGCAGGCGGGAGATACTGCGGCGGCACTGAAGTTTCACGCTCATGCCGCCAACGGAATCTCGCCGGTAGCGCTGAATGGTACGCATCCTCCATATGATTTCCTCTGCAGTGGAGCGGATACGGGGTCAGTGATCTATCAGGTCGATGCGCCGGCCTTTTTCTCGGGCAGCACCATCTACGGAGGCGGAGATACGGAAGCGCTCCGCTTTGCCCTGCTGTCCCATGCGGCGCTGAAACTTTGCCAACTGCTCGACTGGGCGCCACACATCGTTCATTGTCACGACTGGCATGCATCGCTTGCACCGCTGCTCCTGAAGACGCATCAGCTGCGCGAGCCTGTATTCCGCCCCGCAAACTCCGTACTCACGATTCACAATATTGGCTATCAGGGGGTCTTTGCTGCGGCGCTTGCGGACAAGCTGGGGCTGGATGAACCCGCTGAGCTGATACCGGCCGATGAACCGGCACCACGGACACTGAACTTTCTGCGTACAGGTATCGCCGCCGCAGATGCCCTGACCACGGTAAGCCCTACACACGCCAGTGAGATTCTCACTCCTGCCTACGGCAAGGGCCTGGATGCCCTGTTGCGACAACGTCGCAACAGGCTGGTGGGGATACTGAATGGTGTCGACTACAGTCGCTGGGATCCCGGATCGGATCTTCTGCTGCCGCGCAATTACAGTCCGAGGGATACCGGGGGCAAACTGCTGTGCCGAACCGAACTGATCAAGCGCTCAGGGCTCAGCGAAGCCCTGGACTTGCCGATACTCGGCATGGTCTCGCGACTGGCTGAACAGAAAGGCATTGAACTCGTACTTGAAGCCTTGCCACCGTTCTTGCGTAACAACTCCTGTCGCGCTGTCGTCCTCGGCGAAGGTGACAAACCCTATGCAGATGCCCTGCAGGAACTGGCGGATGACATGCCTGACCGGTTCGCCTTTATCCCGGCGCACAGCGAAGCGCTTGCCCGACTTATTTTTGCCGGCAGTGATGCCTTTCTGGTTCCATCGCTGTACGAACCCTGCGGGCTGACGCAGATGTATGCCCTGCGCTACGGCTCTGTACCCATCGTTCGCGATACCGGCGGACTGCACGATACTGTCAGTCATTTCGATCCGTACACCGGAACCGGAACCGGAAGCGTCTTTCGCGATGCGGATACCAGCGGACTGATGTGGGCAATCAACCAGGTTCTGGCCTGGTACCAACAGCCTTCGGCATGGCAACGGTTGCGCCATAACGGCATGACACAGGACTTTTCATGGGCACACCAGACGCCCCAGTACCTGGCTCTCTACCGGCGTCTCGCCGGGTTTGATCCGGCAGCGGCCTGAGGCTGCAGCATGCGCCCGCCACCCCGTGGCGAAGTCTGCCGGGACCTGCGACCAGTCGAAACGCCAGGTCCAGTTGCCCTGCGTGGTGCCGGGCACATTCATCCGTGCTTCAGCACTCAGGCCGAGCAGATCCTGGAGCGGCAGCATCGCGACGCGTGCCGGAGAATGCCAGACCACATCGATGAGTGCAGCCGGCATATCGGCCGCACCGCAGTGCAGAACCTCATGAACGTAACGCCGCGTTTCCTCACTGAGTCCGGCGTACCAGCCAACGAGCGTGTCATTGTCATGCGTACCGGTATAGATCACGGCTTCTTCAACCTGGTTGTCGGGCAGATAGGGATTGTCCGCCGAGCCGTCGAAGGCAAACTGCATGACCAGCATACCCGGCAAGCCAAACTGCCTGCGGAGCTGATGGACCTCGGTGGTGATCGTTCCCAGATCCTCGGCGACGAAGTGGCGTCCCTCACCACCCGCACCCAGCGCCTTCAGCAACGCGGCGCCCGGCGCATCCTGCCAGTACCCGTCGCGCGCCGATTGCGCACCAACAGGAACCTCCCAGTAAGCCTGCAGACCCCGAAAGTGGTCGATCCGCAGGCAATCGAAGCGCCGCAACTGATTGGCCACCCTGTCCCGCCACCAGCGAAAACCATCCGCCTCCATCCGCTCCCAGGCATAAAGGGGATTCCCCCAAACCTGCCCGTCGTCACTGAAGTAGTCAGGCGGTACGCCCGCCACCGCTTCTGGGTTCCCCTCCTGATCTACGCGAAACAGCGTCCGATGCCACCAGACATCGGCGCTGTCCAGATCGACGTATATGGGCAGATCGCCCATCAACTGGATACCACGGCTCGCAGCGTATTGCCGGAAACTGACCCACTGCCGATCAAAGATCCACTGCTCGAACGCCACTTCGCGAATACGCGCATCAGCCCTCTTGAGCAGACCGGAAACTGCTGCAGGAACCCGATGCCGGATAGCTTGGGGCCAGGTCCACCAGCCTGACTCACCATACTGCTCACGGGCAACCCTGAACAACGCATAGGGCAGCAGCCAGCTGCGCTGTGCTTGCCAGAACGCTGCAAATTCGCAGCGTTCTGCGTGACTTGCCGCCCGCCGAAATCCGTCCCACGCCTGCCGCAGAAGTCCGGCACGCTGCCTCCAGTCACCCTCGGCAATGGATGATTCGGGTGCTAACCACCCAGCTGCCTTGAGCGGTGCTGGATCGATCAGACGTGAATTGCCGGCAAAGGCCGAAGTCAACTGATAGGGTGAAAGCGAGCCACCGACCGGCCCCACCGGAAGCATCTGCCACAGACTGAATCCGGCGTCAGCGAGCAAGTCAGCAAACTGCCGCGCATCTTCACCCAGCACACCGCTCTCCCAGCTTCCGGGGAGCGAGGTCGGATGCAGCAGTACGCCGGCACTGCGCCCCTCTGCAAGCAGGTCTGTCAATGATCTGTCGTCCCGCTCAGCCCGCGGTATGAGACTGGGCAACGGGAGATACAGTCGGAGCCGGACCGGATTCGGAAACGCCGCAGTTCTTCAGCATGTCCTGGGTGACGAGTACCACACCCTGCTCGGTCACATGGAAACGCCGCCGGTCCAGTGCGCTGTCTTCGCCAATCACCATGCCGTCCGGTATCGAGCAGCCTTCATCCACAATCGCCCGGCTGATGCGGCAACCGCGTCCAATCGTGACATCTGGCAATATGACCGCGCGAAACACCTCACTGCGCTCATTGACGGTGACGTTGAAAAACAGCAGGGACTCGCGGACCAGCGCCCCGGAAACGATACAGCCGCCCGCAACCATCGAATTGATCGCAACCCCTCGCCTGCCATCCTCGTCGAGTACAAACTTTGCGCAGGGTGTCTGCTCCTGATAGGTCCAGATCGGCCAATCGGAATCGTAAAGATTCAACTCCGGGCTGACGAAGATAAGTTCCATGTTTGCTGCGTAAAACGCGTCTACCGTACCCACATCGCGCCAATAGGCCTGCGCCTCGGTTTCAACGCTCTCAAAGGGGTAAGCAAAGACCCGGTTGCTGCTGGCGATCGCGGCCGGGATGATATTCTTGCCAAAATCGTGCGCCGAGACTGGATCCTCCGCATCGCGGTTCAACGCAGCACGCAGATAGTCGACGCTGAACACATAGATACCCATCGATGCGAGCGCGACGTCATTGCGGCCGGGCATCGGCTCGGGATTACGGGGTTTTTCACTGAACTTCACGATACGTTGATCCGCGTCGAGCGTCGCAATGCCGAATTCGTGCGCCTGATTAACGGGTACCTGCACCATGCCGAGCGTAACGTCAGCTGCACGAGCCACATGAAAGGCGATCATCGGACCGTAGTCCATCTTGTAGACATGGTCGCCCGCGAGGACCAGTACCAGTTCGGGGTCGTGCGCCTGGATGATGTCGAGATTCTGGTACACGCAATCGGCGGTACCCCGGTACCAAAGCTCGCCGAGTTTCTGCTGGGCGGGAACCAGCTGGACAAACTCACCCAGTTCGCCACGCAAATAACCCCAGCCACGCTGGATATGCTGGGTAAGAGAATGTGACTTGTACTGCGTCATGACCAGAATCTGCCGGATCCCCGAATTGACGCAATTGGAAAGGCTGAAATCGATAATGCGGTACTTCCCGCCAAACGGAGTCGCCGGCTTGGCGCGGTGCTCGGTCAACTGGCGCAGACGCTCGCCCCGCCCACCTGCCATTACGATGGCCATGGTGCTCTTGGTAAGCTGGCTTACAAAGCGCCCCGAACGCATTGGCTTTGCGGTACTGCCCGGATAGAAGATGCTCATGACCGCCTCGCCGCCCGATATGTCACACTGCCAATGAATGTAACACCATACGGCTGCTTGTTCACCCGGATTGACAAGGCTTGAAGCTGACCATGCGGCCACCAGACCCACAGAAGACAACTCCACCCATTGCTGTCACCGATATCTCCCTGCAGCGCCTTATGGAGGCCCGGCATCACGATCCCTTCGAAATACTCGGTCGGCACCCCGTCGGGCCTGATGAGGTCGTGGTAAGGGCACTTCTGCCCCGCACTGCGGCAGCCAGCATCACAGGAACTGAGCTTGCGCTGACCCGGGTTGGTGATACCGATCTGTTCGAGTGGCGTGGCCCGGGAAGGCTGGTTCCGGCACGCTATCGCCTGCGCACCATTGCGAGCGACGGAACAAGCGACGAGCGCTTTGATCCCTATTGCTTCCCCCCGCTGCTGGCCGATACGGATCTGAACCGGTTCAACGCCGGACTGCATAGCTCGGCTTATCGCTTCATGGGAAATCATCAGGTCACGGCAGATGGCATTGCCGGAATTCGCTTTGCCGTCTGGGCACCTGAGGCCGAGCGGGTCAGCGTCGTGGGCGATTTCAATCGGTGGGATGGCCGCTGCCACCCGATGCGGGTGCGCGGCAGCTCTGGCGTCTGGGAGCTGTTTGTACCGGGCCTCAAGAGCACCATCTACAAGTACGAGATCCGCAATCGCCAGAGCGGCGAGCTGCTGCTGAAAAGCGATCCATGGACCCGTGAGTCAGAACTGCGCCCGGCGACCGCATCCATCGCGCGGCCGCCAGCGGCATACGGCTGGCAGGATGGCGAATGGATGACTGCCCGTGCCGGCTGGCAGTGGCTGCACGCGCCGGTCTCGATTTACGAAGTACATCTGGGCTCATGGCGGCACGGACCTGGTCAGCTGCCACTCAGCTATCGTGCTGCAGCCGACCTGCTGGTGCCTTATGCCGCCGAGCTTGGTTTTACCCATATCGAACTGATGCCGTTAACCGAGCATCCGCTCGACGAGTCCTGGGGTTACCAGCCCGTGGGCTATTTTGCCGCAACCTGCCGGTTCGGCTCACCCGATGATCTGCGCTATCTCATCGATAGCTGCCATCGTGCAGGTCTGGGGGTGATCCTCGACTGGGTACCCGGACATTTTCCCCGCGACAGCCATGGGCTGGCCCGCTTCGACGGATCACCGCTGTATGAATACAGCGACCCCAGAAAGGGCAGCCACCCTGACTGGGGGACGCTGGTATTCAATTACGATCGTTGTGAAGTACGCAGCTTTCTGCTGTCCAGTGCCCGCTTCTGGCTGGAGGAATTCCATATCGATGGCTTGCGGGTCGATGCAGTCGCCTCGATGCTGTATCTGGATTACTCACGCCGCCCCGGTCAGTGGTTACCAAACAAGCACGGCGGCAACGAAAACCTGGAAGCCGTATCCTTCCTGCGCGAACTGAATGCCATGACGCACCGGGATTTTCCGGGTTCGATCACCATTGCCGAAGAATCAACTGCCTGGCCTGGCGTGAGCCGGCCGGTTGATCTGGGTGGACTCGGATTCAGCATGAAATGGAACATGGGCTGGATGCACGACACGCTGAAGTACATGTCGCTGGATCCTGTCTATCGCAAACATCACCATGATTTGCTGACTTTTGGCCCTATTTATGCGTTCAGTGAGAATTTTGTACTGCCCCTCTCCCACGACGAAGTCGTACACCTGAAGCGCTCCATGCTGGGCAAGATGCCTGGCGATGACTGGCAGCGCCTCGCCAATCTGCGACTCGCCTATACCTACCAATGGACTTATCCGGGCAAGAAACTGTTGTTCATGGGCAGCGAACTTGCGCAACCCTCGGAATGGAACGTGCGGGAGTCGCTGCCCTGGCACCTGCTGGATGACCCGCGTCATGGCGGCATGCAGCGACTGGTCCGCGACCTGAACCACATCTACGCGGCACACACCGCCCTGCACGCGCTCGATTTTGACGCAAGCGGCTTTCAGTGGCTGAGCTGGGATGATGCCGAAAACTCGGTGTTGAGCTACCTGCGCCGAAGCAGGGATGAATGTCTGCTGGTCGCGCTTAATTTTACTCCGGTGGCGCGCACCGGCTACCGGATCGGTGTTCCGCACGCAGGCCGGTATCACGAGATCCTGAATTCGGACTCGCGATTCTACGGAGGAAGCGATCTGGGCAACCCTGTCCCGCTGACGGCCGAAGCCGTGCCGTGCATGCATCAGCCCTGGTCTGTACTGATCAGCCTGCCGCCCCTGGCCGGCGTGATACTGGCGCCAACAAGCTGAGCGGCACCTGCGCTACATCCAGCGCATGAGTCCCATTTCATAAGGGTGTGCGAGGTAAACATGCCAGGGAACCGCCCTGATTTGCAGATTCAGTGCCCCGCACCAGGGCGGACGAAAAACGACCCGATAGCGCTGTACGCCATCGCTGTCGGCTGTACCCACCGGCTCAAAGATTTCAACGTAGGCATGGTCATTGCCCACGATCCGCGTGCCACGCTCTGCGGCACCGCGCTCCGCAAAACGTTTCACTGAAACCGTAAGTTCGGAGCAGAGTTCCCGCGTCAGCAGACATTCAAGGCGCAAATCTTCCGGTGTCAGGCCATGAAGCGCTACGTCCACTTCAACAGTAACCGGCTCATTGAAATCGATACGCTGCCCGACAGTGGCTGCCAGGCGCAGACTGACGCCAGGCCAGGCTTCGTGCACGCGTTTCTTCCAGGCAGCCAGCGTCAGTGCCGCCGCATAACCATCCGCACTCATTTGTTTTCCGCGCTGCGCTGCGGGCGCATAGAAGAGCCCGGCGTAGTCGTGAACGACGCGATTCATATTGAAGTTGGGCAGAATGGTCGACATTGAACGCTTGCACTTGCGTACCCAGCCTGGCGAATAACCCAGTCGCTCGTCACGCGCATAGTAGAGCGGTATCACTTCGTCCTGGAGGATTTCATAAAGCGTCCGGGCATCGTGCCAGTCTCGCTCGGCCGTATCATCGGCGCGTGGCGAGGGAGGAATCGCCCAGCCGTTCTCTCCGTCGTAGGCTTCAGCCCACCAGCCATCGAGCACGCTGACATTGACGGTCCCGTTGATCGCTGCCTTCATGCCGGAAGTGCCGCTGGCCTCCATGGGATAGACCGGCGTATTCAGCCAGACATCCACACCGGAAGTCAGCATTCTGCCGAGTCCCATGTCATAGCCTTCAACAATGAGCAGCTTTCCCGAAAACTCGGGCAGCTGACTGACACGGTGCAACTCCTTTAGGTGCGCCTGGGCCGTTATATCGGCCGGGTGCGCCTTGCCCGCAAAAACAAACACCACCGGGCGCTCATCGGTGTCAACGATCTGTTTGAGCCAGCCAAGATCCTGCAACAGCAGGGTTGCACGCTTGTAGGTGGCAAAGCGCCTGCCAAAGCCAATCGTAAGTACATCCGGACGCTCCGGATCCAGGTATTTCAGCAGCCGGTGCACATGCGCCTCGGACAGCTGATTGCGGCTGTGCTGGCGACGCAGACGTTCGCGAAGACCATAGAGCATCGCCGCCTTGACCTGCTGGTTGACATACCAGAACCGCCCGTCGGGAATGTCTTCTATCTTGCTGAGCAGCTCGCGATCCGTGATCTGGTATCGCCATGATGGTCCGAGATTCTGCTCCAGCAGATCTGACCATTCCTTCTGCATGAAAGTCGGCACGTGAACGCCGTTAGTCACGTAGCCGACCGGATTCTCGGCTGCCGGCACTTCCGGCCATGCCCCTGCGCAGATTTTCGATGTCACCCGGCCATGCAGCCGACTGACGCCATTGACGTGCCGCGATCCGCGCAGCGCAAGCCTGGTCATGTTGAAACCGGGGTGCTCACTGCTTTCCCGGGCCAGCGCCAGGAACGCCTCTTCGGTGATACCCAGCTCCGGCACCAGAGTACGAAAGTGGTTCAGTACCGGCTCGCGTCCAAATACATCATGCCCGGCCGATACCGGCGTGTGCGTCGTGAACACCGTATTTGCGGCCACGACTTCAATGGCAGCGTCAAACACCAGACCGCCAACTACCAGTTCGCGCGCCCGTTCAACGACCTGAAATGCGGCATGTCCCTCATTGATATGCCAGACCTGCGGACTCAATCCGGCAGCGCGCAGGGCACGCACACCACCGATGCCCAGAATGATCTCCTGCTGCAGCCGGAGCTGGCTGTCGCCACCATAGAGCTGCCGGGTGATTTGCCGGTCGATCGCCTCATTCTGTACAAGGTCCGTATCGAGCAGCAGAACATTGATTCGCCCCACTCCCGCCTGCCAGACCTTGACTGCAACCTGCCGACCGTCGATCTGGCAGTGAACAATGATTTCGTTGCCCGCCGCGTCGCGGGTAGCCTGAACCGGTGCGTCATAGGCCTCGATACAGCCATACTCGGCGATCTGCTGGCCATGCTCGTCAATCCGCTGATTGAAGTAACCTTGGCGATAAAGCAGACCGACCGCGACAAAAGGCAGGCGCAGATCACTCGCCGTCTTGCAATGATCGCCGGCCAGAATCCCGAGACCACCGGAATAAATCGGGAAACTCTCGTGGTAACCGAACTCGGCACAGAAATAGGCGATCAGATTGTCCTGATCCAGGCCTGCCGGCTCGTAGCCTTCGACCTTCTGTGCCAGGTACGAGTCATACTCGGCAACAGCGCGACGATAAGCGCCCAGGAAAGTGTCATTTCTGGCTGCCAGCTCCAGTATCGACTGGTCAATACAGCGCAGGAATACTTTCGGATTGCGGCCGGTTCTCCACCACAGGCTCCGGTCGAGAGTATCGAAAAGCTGGCGCGTAGGCCGATGCCAGCTGAACCAGAGATTGGAGGCGAGATCGCCAAGGCGCTCGATGCGCTCCGGCAATCGGGCCTGTACATGCAAAGGGAACTGTTGTCCGGTCATGAAATGCTTTTCTGCTCTGCGCGGCGGATCCATCGCCAGTCTGCGGATTATGCAGCGTCCCGCACACTACCGGCAATTTGCTGTTGCGACTTTGTGAACTGCAGCTTCCCCGCGCTACCGGTCATCGGAGCAATGCCAGCAATGCCTGTTCATCCAGCACCTTTACACCGAGCGAAACAGCCCGGGCCAGCTTCGAGCCAGGATTCTCACCGCATACGAGATACGTGGTACGGGATGAAACGCCGCTACTGACCTTGCCACCCAGCGACTCAATCTTCGCTTTGGCCTCGTCACGGCTCATCTCCGCAAGCGTACCGGTGAGGACAAAGCTCTGACCACGAAGCGACTGGTTGCTGTGCTCCGGTGCAGGAAGGTCGTCCCAGCTCACGCCCGACTCACGCAATTCATCGATAATCGTCATGTTGTCCCGCTGCCGGAAAAAGGCAGCAATTCCTGCCGCCATTACCGGACCGATATCGGGCACCGCCTGCAACTCTTCTTCACTGGCGGCAGCAAGTTTCTCCAGGCTGCCAAAATAGCTGGCCAGCAGACGACTGGTGGCATCACCAACTTCCGGAATACCCAGCGCATACAGAAAACGTACAAGCGTGGTTTTCCGGCTGCGAGCAATAGCAGCAATCAGCTTCTCTGCGGATCGCTCGCCCATGCGGTCCAGTGCACTGAGCCGGACGCTGTCGAGACGGTAGAGATCGGCGGCAGTCCGGACCAGACCGCTATCGACGAGCTGCTCGATGAGCTGATCACCAAGGCCGCTGATATCCATCGCCCGCCGCGACGCGAAATGACACAGTGCCTGCTTGCGCTGCGCCGGGCAGACCAGACCGCCACTGCAGCGAACGATCACCTGGCCTTCCGCCTGAACCACTTCGGACCCGCACACGGGACAGCTAACGGGAACCGCGACCTCGCTCGTCCCGGCTGGTCTGCGCTCAAGCACTACCGAGGCGATTTCGGGAATCACATCACCAGCCCGGCGCACCACGACCGTGTCACCGACGCGCACACCCTTGCGGTGCAGGTCCGCAAAATTGTGCAGGGTCGCATTGCTGACTGTCGCCCCGCCGACAAACACCGGGCTCAGCCGTGCAACGGGCGTCAGTGCACCGGTCCGCCCGACCTGGAAGTCGATCGCCTCGACACAGCTCAACCGTTCTTCAGCGGGAAACTTGTGCGCAATCGCCCACCGCGGGGCGCGTGCCACAAAGCCCAGCTCTTGCTGACCCGAATAATCATCGACTTTGTAGACAACCCCATCGATGTCAAATGGCAAAGTGTGCCGACGCGCTGAAAGTTCACGGTAATACTGCAGACAAGCGTTTGCACCACGCAGAACCGCGACCTCCGGGCAAACGGGCAAACCCCAATCGGCCAGCCTGCGCAGCGTTTCGCTATGCCGTTCCGGCAGTTCACTACCGGTCACGAGACCGACGCCATAAGCAAACATATCAAGCGGTCGCCGGGCTGCCACCAGGGGGTCCAGTTGCCGGAGACTGCCCGCCGCAGCATTGCGCGGGTTGGCAAAAAGTTTGTCGCCAGACTGCTCTGCCCGCTTGTTGAGTGCCAGAAAGCCCTCACGCGGCATGTACACCTCGCCGCGAACTTCCATCCGCTCTGGAATCCGTTCCCCGTGCAGCTTCAATGGCACCGAATTGATGGTCCGGACGTTATGTGTCACGTCCTCGCCAACGGCCCCGTCCCCACGCGTGGCCGCTCGCACCAGAAGTCCGTGCTCGTATGCCAGGCTGATGGCAACTCCATCCAGCTTGGGCTCCGCAGAATAGACGACGGCTTCACTGCCAAGCCGTTCGCGGACCCGTCGGTCAAAATCAATGACATCCTGATCGCTGAAGGCATTATCCAGCGACAGCATTGGCAGCCCGTGAACGATCTCTGCAAACCCGCTGCCCACTGCCCCGCCGACGCGCCGGGTTGGTGAATCAATAACCGCCAACTCGGGAAAATCGCGTTCCAGTGCCAGGAGTTCCTGAAACAATCGATCGTATTCCGCATCCGGAATAACTGGCTCATCGAGCTCGTAATACTGACGATTGTGTGCGGCAAGCAGTTGCCGCAGCTCAGATGCACGTTTTGCCTGTCCCGGGGTCGCCTTCGTTGCCATGCGCTGCGACGCCTCAGCCACGCCCCTGCCGGTGCTGAAACTGGATCACTTCTTCGCGCAAGTAGCGCTCGCGCTGAATGCTGAGTGTGCTGCCTTGCTCATCGACCAGGTCACCCTCAAGCTGCGTGGCAATTGTCCGGGCGGTGGAAACCATCGCGTCAAAGGCAGCGACACCGTCCATCGGTCCCGGCAGCCCCATGAACAGGCTGACGCCCGGAAAACTGTCGTTACGCAGCCGGGTCAGGTCAAATGAACCTGGCTCGGTGAGGCTCGCCACGCTGAATACCGGCTCGACACCGGCATCGCTCTCGACGGCATCACCAGAGTAGTGATGAAAAATGCCGAAGCGGCCATGCCGCAGTCCGTTATTGCGAAGCGCAAGTACGAGTTCATCACCGGCAAACCCGCGCTTGTCCCGACACAGCAGACGAATAGTGACGATCTTGTCCGGCAGGACCACCGGCGGTGCGCCGCTGACCATGGCTGCGCCCGCAGGCTCAAGATCTGGCTCAATGCGCACGGAAGGCGCTGAGGGCTTTCGCAGCGAAGCTGGAATGGCTTTGGAAAGCTTGGCCCTGTAACGGCCCCAGACAAAGACTGCCACCAGAACCAGAACGGCGGCGATCAGCAGAACCCAACGGAGCTCTTCCACCATCAGCCCTCAACTGGCTGCAAGCTTGACTGCCTCATCGATATCCACCGCCACCAGACGGGAGACGCCCGGCTCGTTCATGGTAACGCCGGTCAACTGCCTGACCATTTCCATCGTCGTCTTGTTGTGCGTAATCACGATGAACTGGACGGTGCGCGACATTTCCCGAACGATATCGCAGAAGCGATTTACGTTGGCCTCGTCCAGCGGCGCATCGACCTCATCCAGCAGGCAGAATGGCGCCGGATTCAACTCGAAAATCGAAAAAATCAGCGCCACCGCCGTCAGCGCCTTTTCACCGCCGGAGAGCAGGTGGATATGGCTGTTGCGCTTGCCTGGCGGTCTGGCCATGACGGTCACACCCGAACTGAGCAAGTCGTCGCCATCCAGAGTGAGATAAGCATGCCCACCGCCGAAGAGACGGGGGAACAGGCGCTTCAGACCAGTGTTGATGTTGTCAAAAGTCTCCTGAAACCGGGTCCGGGTTTCACGGTCTATACGCCGGATAGCATGCTCGAGTGTCTCGAGCGCAGCGCTGAGATCGGCATGCTGTGAATCGAGATAGGTCTTGCGTTCAGACTGTTCGGAAAACTCACTGATGGCGGCCAGGTTGATGGGCCCGAGCCGCTCTACAGACGCGCGAACCGCCTGCAATCGCTGATCCCACTCCCCGGCATCAGCATTCTCCGGAAGGTGGCCCTCCATATCAGTCATCGCAATTCCGGTTGCAGCAAAGCGCTCAGCAAGTGTTTCGCGACGCACTTCCAGTTCGCGGACACTCACTCGAAGACCCTCAACCAGCTCGCGAGACGCCTCAACCTGCTTTTCCAGTTCATGCCTGCGCAAGTCGGCCGTCTTGACCTCGGACTCAACGGCTGACAGCTCGTCCCGCTGCTGGTTGAGCTCTTGCTGGATTTCAAGTTGATGCGCCAGATACCCGTCCAACTCCCGCTGGAACTCCTGCAGCGGAGCCTCGCTCGCACTGATGTTTTCACTCAGCATTGCCATCCGCTGATCGAGTTGACGTTGCTGGGCAACCAGTCGCTCGAGCGCTGCGATCGCCGCACCGTGAGCTGTTCTGCGACCTTCATAGTCGATCTGGATTTGTGCAACCGCGGTGCGGCGATCTTCAGTCCGCTCCCGGAGGCGGTTATAGGCAAGCAGCAAATCATCCTGCTCCTGCCGCAAGACCGGCCGACGTTCCTCGAGTGCGGCAAGCGCCGCTTCCGCAGCGACAAGCCGCTCTCGCGCCTCGTCGATCGCTGCACCGACAGAAATCAGCTCGTCCTGTACCGTACTGCTGTCCTGATTCAGGGTCTCCAGCCTCTGGCGTGCGCGGTCAAGCTCAGTCTGCAGCCCGGCAACGAACGCTGTAGCCTCAAGACTCTGGCGATTTGCCTCAGTCAGCCGGCTCTGTGCATCCAGCCGCCGCTGCTCAAGCACTTCGATTTCCTGACGTACCTCGATCCGGTTACCGGACAGCAGCTCCGCACGCACCTCGTGCTCAGCTACAGCATCGGACAGAGTACGAATCTCCTGCTCCCGCGCCATCATGCCAACATGACGCTGCCCGCGACTGATACGCACCCAGTGCGCACCAAGCCACACCCCATCGGGGGTAATAACGGATTCGCCGGACTTCAGCGACCTGCGCAGCTGCAGCGCTTCATCCAGGGTATTTGCGCAGCGCACTGCCGACAGCACCCCCTGCAACTCACCGGCATTCCTGACACAAGCTGCCAGGGTTCCTGACGCGGCTCCCGCATAGCCATCCGGGGACGTTGAATCCAGCAGCACCAGACTCGTGTCCGGCAAAGCTGACAGGTGCAGGGCCGAGTCCTCTACACAGATTGCCTGGAGAAAATCTCCCAGCACGGTCTCGATCGCGCGCGTCCATCGGTCCTCCGCGACGAGCTCCTGAACCAGCCGGCGTCGGCGCGCAAGCCCGGTACTGGCAAGCCACTCGCCCAACACCGCTTCCTCGTTACCGAAAGCCGTGTTCTGGATCGCGCGCAAGGTATCCAGGCGCCCGCGCCGCGACTCCAGTTCACCGCGAAGCTGAAGGACATCTGCTCCCAGCTGCCGCTCTGCCTCGCGCTGAGCCACGAGCCGGCGCTCCACCTCTTCCAGATTGCGAGTCTCGGACTCAAGACTTGCCAGCGTCTCCGCCTGATTCTGCAACAGCACCTGAAGTCTGGCCTCCAGGTCAACTACAGATATCGATGATCGTTCGCCCTCAACTGAATCCAGTTGCCGGGACAAACGGTCGCGATGCGCACCGATATGTTCAAGGCGCGTCTGCTCAAGCTGCCGGAGCTGCTGTTGCTCCTTTACGTCGAGGTTAAAGCCGTGCCAGCGCTGTTGCCAGTCCGTCAGTGCAGCCTCACTGCTACGCAGTTCCTCACCTGCCTGTTCGGCCTCACGGCGGACTGCTTCAAGCCGTGGCTCAAAATCAGCAAGCTCAAGATCAAGGCCTGCTACCAGAGCTGTATCGCGCCCGACCTCCGTGTTGATGCTCTCCAGTTCGGTACGCGCACCGGCAAGTTCCTTCAACTGGCGTTCCCGCGATTCACGGCTATGTGCAATCGTCTGTTCCAGCCGGGCAATTTCGCCCTGAACCGAATAGTAGTTTGCCTGCACGGCAGTAAACCGGTCGCTGACCTCGACATGCCGGGCCCGCGCCCGTTCGATATCCGCCTCGACCTGGCGCTGCCCTGCGATCGATGCCTCCAGCTCGGTCTGCCGCACCGACAACTCGCCTCGCTGCGCGCCCAGGCCCTGATCAAGTTCAGCCAGGCGGATCGCGAGCAGTTCCGCTTCAAGCTGCCGCTCCTGCTGCTTCAGGGTTTTGTAACGTTCGGCCACCTGTGCCTGACGCTGCAGGTGCCTGATCTGCTTCTCGACCTCGGTGCGCAGGTCTGCC
>CAYJPG010000007.1:42963-56730 GCA_964371995.1 uncultured Chromatiaceae bacterium
GTCTGCCAGACGCGCCAGATTTTCACGCGTATTGTGGATACGGGTTTCTGTCTCCCGGCGCCGCTCCTTGTATTTGGATATCCCCGCTGCTTCCTCGATATAGCTGCGCATTTCCTCCGGCTTCGCATCTACAAGGCGAGACACCATGCCCTGCTCGATGATGGCGTAGCTGCGCGGCCCAAGACCGGTACCCATGAAAAGGCTGGTGATGTCCTTGCGCCGGCATCGCGTGTTGTTCAAGAAGTACTGCGAGATGCCGTCACGACTGACCATGCGGCGGATCGAGATCTCTGCATAGCTTGCGTATTGACCGCCAAGCGCGCCGTCCGAGTTATCGAAGAACAATTCGATGGATGCTGAACCGACCGGCTTCCGTGAGTTCGACCCACTGAATATGACATCCTCCATGGAGTCGCCACGCAGGTGCCGGGCGGAAGTCTCACCCATGACCCAGCGGATCGCATCGATGACGTTCGACTTCCCGCAGCCATTCGGGCCGACGATACCGACCAGATTACTGGGAAAGTGAACCGTGGTCGGGTCCACAAAGGACTTAAAACCCGCAAGCTTTATCTTGCTGAGTCGCATAATTTCAGACGCCCAGGATGAGTAACAACACTAACGGGTGCGGCGAACCTAGTGTAAATTAAATCCCGGCCTTGCACACCCAAAGCCGGGAGATCAGTGAACATCTACAAGCCCATACAAACGAGTCAGCTATTGTGAACAGCAACGATCCAAATCTGCCTGTTCTGGAGACCTTCCAGAACCCCGAAACCGCGAGACCCTACACGATTCGCATGCGCCTTCCGGAATTTACCTGCCTCTGTCCACGCACGGGGCAGCCTGATTTCGCTGTTCTTTATCTGGAGTACATTCCTGATAAGTTGTGTATCGAGCTGAAGTCCCTGAAAAACTACGTCTGGTCTTTCCGTGACCGGGGTGTTTTTCACGAGGCGGTGACCAACCATATCCTGAATGAGCTGGTGAGAACGGTGGCACCTCGCTTCATGCGCCTGAGCGCAGATTTCAATGTCAGGGGCGGGATTTATACATCGGTCGTCGCAGAACACCGGCAGACCGGCTGGCAAGCCGAGGTACCGGTCCACCTGCCGGTACGCGAAGCAGATCAGGTATAGATACCGGCATCCCGGTGGCTCGATCCCGGAACCCGCTACGGCTCTTTGCGCCCAGCCCGGGCTATGTATAATTCGGCGGTTTACCGAGCCCTTTGGAATTCATTACATGCCTGCAGCAAAGCGACCGGCCCGCAAGGCCAAGCCTTCCGCAAAGACCAAACCAGCCGCTGCCACGGCCAAGACTCGTAGCAGCGCCCGCAAGACTGGCGTCAAGGCGACGGCGGCAGCCCGAGGCAAGGCGAAGCCTGCAGCAAAACCGGCCCCCAAGCCCGCGAAAAAGAAGGCCGCTGCCAAGCCGGCCAAGCGCGCTGCGGCCAGCCGTGCATCCGCAAAAAGCGTGTCCAGGACCCCGGCGCGACCTTCAGCCGGAACCGCCCCGCGCAAGACGGCCAGCAAGGGACGTACAAAGCCATCGAGGCTGATGTCCGAGGCTTACGAATACGATCCGAATGCCTTGATTCACGGGATCCGGCCCTATAAGCCCAAGGCAGGCGAGAGCTACATGAACGATGCCCAGCTTGAACACTTCCGGGAGGTGCTCCTGGCCTGGAAGCGGGAATTGATGGAAGAGGTGGATCGCACCGTTCACCACATGCAGGATGAGGCCAGCAATTTTCCTGATCCGAATGACCGGGCTACACAGGAATCCGAGTTCGGACTGGAACTGCGTACCAGGGACCGGGAACGCAAGCTCTTGAAGAAGATCGCGTCGGCGCTGGCACGTATCGATGAGAACAGTTATGGATATTGTGAAGAGACGGGCGAGGAAATCGGCCTGAAGCGCCTGGAGGCCCGCCCGGTCGCGACGTTGTGCCTTGAGGCCCAGGAACGGCGGGAACTCGCAGAGAAACAGTATGGCGAGCGCGATGACCGGCACCGGTAACCGTAGAGAAATCGGCTGTAAGCTGATGATTCCCTGACGATAATATAGTCATATAAATATACGGTATCAGTTGAGCTGCATCGCGAACTAAATTCAACTGGAACAGGTCTATAAGTGGTAGTTGGTACTGTCCAACACGGGATGACTGGCGTGAAGCCTGTCCCTGAAACCACGGAGGGACCTACGATGGGCGAGCAGAGACTGATTCGAAAATACGTTAATCGCCGACTCTACGACACCACTCAAAGCCGCTACGTAAATCTGGATGATCTGCGGGAGTTGATCACCAAAGGCTCCCAGGTCAAGGTAGTTGAACAGGCAACAGGTGCCGATATCACCACGCCCGTGCTGCTGCAGATCATCGCTGAAACCCAGCGTGGCAATACCCCATTGCTGTCTGCTGAGTTTCTGGCCACCATGATCAGGCTCGGTGCACTGGATCGTGATCCGGAACTTCCTGCCCGTCTCGACCGTGCGCTGAAGAACCTGCTGGACAAGCAATCGCCTGTCGCAGCCGGCCCCGGCGGAAGCAGCGGAAATGCATCAATGGCGGCTACAGCGGGTTACACCGTCTGAGCCGCCGCCAATAGCCAGAGCAGCAGGTTTGTGCGGAAAAAGGGCTGGACGTCGTCAGGCGGCGTCCAGTCCCCGCATGCTCAGGCGAACCCTGCCCTGCCGGTCGACTTCAAGCACTTTGACGCGTACGACATCGCCTTCGTTCAGCTTGTCACCGACACGCTCTACGCGCTCATCCGATATCTGCGAGATGTGGACCAGTCCATCCCGGCCCGGGAGAATCGTGACGAAGGCGCCAAAGTCCATCAACCTGGCGACTTTACCCTCGTAGATCCGGCCTACCTCGACATCTGCAGTTATCAGTTCAATGCGCTGTTTCGCCTCACGCCCGGCGGCGGCCTGAACTGATGCGATCTTTACCGTACCATCGTTATCGATATCGATGGTTGCGCCCGTTTCCTCAGTGATCGAGCGGATAACCGAGCCGCCTTTCCCGATCACATCCCGGATCTTTTCCGGATCGATCCGCATCATGATGATGGTCGGTGCCCAGTCAGACATCTGCTGACGGTGAGACGAGAGCACGCTGTTCATCTGCTCGAGAATATACAGGCGGCCCTCGCGCGCCTGCGCAAGTGCATCCTGCATGATTTCGCGCGTGATGCCATCAATCTTGATATCCATCTGCAGTGCTGTCACGCCGGTAGCGCTGCCCGCAACCTTGAAATCCATGTCGCCCAGATGATCTTCATCACCCAGGATATCCGTGAGCACCTGATAACGGTCGTCGTCCTTGATCAGGCCCATGGCCACACCGGCAACAGGAGCAGCCAGCGGAACACCTGCATCCATCAGGGCGAGGCTGGTACCGCAGACCGTAGCCATTGAACTGGAGCCATTTGATTCGGTGATTTCCGAAACCACGCGCACCACGTAGGGGAAGGTCTGCATATCCGGCAGCACGGCCTGGATACCGCGCCTGGCGAGACGCCCATGGCCTATTTCGCGCCGCTTGGGAGACCCGACGCGACCTGTTTCGTTCACGCTGTAGGGAGGGAAGTTGTAGTGCAACATGAAACGGTCGCGGTACTCGCCGGTAATCGCATCGATGATCTGTGCGTCGCGGTCCGTACCCAGCGTGGCTACAACCAGCGCCTGTGTCTCGCCGCGGGTAAACAGCGCGGAGCCATGTGTCCTGGGCAGAATGCCTGTTCGCACCACAATGGGCCGAACCGTGCGGGTGTCGCGGCCGTCGATACGCGGCTGACCCGCGAGAATCTGCCCCCTCACGATCTTTTTCTCAAGCCGCGAAAGTTCTGCGGAAATAGCATCCTTGGTCGGACCTCCATCCACAAGCAGCGCTGCAATCGTCTGCTCCTTGATCCTGCCCACTTCAGCAGTACGGAGCTGCTTGTCCTGAACCTTGTATGCGGCGGCGAACTGCTCGCCAACCGCCGCCGCCACCGCGGCAGCAAGGGCGGGGTCGCCCGCCGGCGGCTGCCAGTCCCAGACCGGCTTGCCCGCTTCGGCAGCGAGTTCGCGAATCGCCTCGATAGCGACCTGCATCTGTGCATGGCCAAACATTACTGCATCGAGCATTACGGTCTCGGAGAGCTGCTGGGCAGATGATTCCACCATCAGCACTGCTTTCGAAGTCCCGGCAACAACGAGGTCCAGCTTTGATGTGGCCAGCTGTGCGGCCGAAGGATTCAGAACAAACTTGTCATCGATGTATCCGACGCGTGCCGCGCCAATTGGACCGAGAAACGGTGCACCGGTGAGCGCAACTGCGGCCGACGCGCCAAGCATCGCCGGGATATCGGAATCGATCTGGGGATCCACCGACACGACGGTAGCGATCACCTGTACTTCGTTGAGAAACCCCTTGGGAAACAGCGGACGGAGCGGTCGGTCAATCAGGCGGCAAACCAGTGTTTCCTTCTCGCTCGGCCGTCCTTCACGACGGAAAAAGCCGACAGGGATACGACCGGCTGCAAAGGTCTTTTCCTGATAATCGATAGTCAGCGGAAAGAAGTCCTTGCCCGGCACCGCTTCCTTTTTGGCGACCGCTGTAACCAGCACGATGGTATCGCCCATGCTGACGAGCACAGCACCACCGGCCTGCCTGGCGATCTCGCCGGTCTCGATGCTGACCTGATGTTCGCCGTACGGAAAAGACTTTTTGACTATAGCCACAATGAATTCCTCAAATTTTCTGGCAAGGCAATGGAGAGAGGGACCAGTCGCCGTTCAGGGCCGACTGGTCCAATAAATCCGGAGCGGTACGTGAACCCGACGCCCGACTAACGACGCAGACCAAGCTTCTCGATCAGGCTCTTGTAGCGTGCGACATCGGTCGAACGCAGATAATCCAGCAGCTTGCGCCGCTGATTCACAAGACGAAGCAGACCCTGACGGGAATGATGGTCTTTCTGGTGGCGGGTAAAGTGATCAGTCAACTCAGTGATGCGCGCCGACATCAATGCAACCTGCACCTCAGGCGAACCCGTATCAGCCGCGCCGCGGCGGTACTCACCAACAATCTTGCTCTTTTCTTCAGCCGTGTGGGGCATTCCAGCCTTCTCCTGTTGCCAAACTTTTGAAAATCAGCCCATGTAATCCGGCGCTATTCTAACCATGTATCGGTCACAGGGATAGCTGAGTGACCGGGAGATCGCCGCTCTGGGCAGCTGAACCATTCGCCAAGAGGCGCCGAGGCAACAGCCGGCCATCCGACATTACCTCGCCCATACCCAAAAAGCTGCCACCATCCGTATAGAGGCGAACCATGCCGGCTGACAGTCCGTTCGGTGCAACGATCTGACTGCCGCGCCGCAGGAGCCTTGCCTCTTGTGACTCCAGCCGGACCGGCGGCCATTGCCCCGCGACCTCATCGAGCGGCAGGAGGAGCGCATCCAGCGCCTCCGCCCCCTCGTCTGCGGCGACCATGGACTGCTCAAGCGTGATCATCGCCGCCTCCCCAAAGGCACCGACCGATGTTCGGCGCAGCTCGATAACATGCGCCAGAGACCCGATTTTTCTCGCGACATCTTCAATTAAAACACGTATATACGTGCCTTTACTGCAGCGAACCCTGAATAGCGGTGTCACGGGATCGAATTGCTCGATCTCAAAGTTGTAGATCTCCACGGGTCGGGCTGCACGCTCCACTTCCTGACCGGCCCTTGCGAGCTCGTAGAGGCGCCGCCCCTGGTGTTTCAATGCAGAATACATGGGTGGGACCTGCGCGATCGGACCGGTTAAATGCTGCACCGCTCGCCTGAGCGTCGCCTCATCGGAAATCCGGACTTCCGTGCTTTCGACGACGGTCCCGTCAGAATCGGCGGTATCGGTACGGGCTCCAAATCTGGCGCGCACGAGATATGTCTTGTCGGCCCCGAGCAGGTACTGTGAAAACTTCGTGGCCTCACCGAAACACAGCGGCAACATACCGCTTGCAAGCGGGTCCAGGCTGCCGGTATGACCTACCTTGCGCGCTGCATACAGCCACTTCAGCTTTTGTAGCGCGGCATTCGAGGTGATACCGGAAGGCTTGTCCAGCAACAGCAGTCCATCGACTTTCCGGCGCACTCTGCGTGACTTCGCTCCACCAGCGCGTAAGCCCGAACTGGTGTCGGTCACGTCTTTTCAGCCTTTCCGGATGGTCCATTGGTCATCTCCGGATTCTGCCCGGGAGGCGGATCTGACTTCGACGTGCCGACCGCAGTATCAATCAGGCGATCAAGTTCCCGGCTTTTTTCACCCAGATCATCAAAGCGGAAACGTATTTCTGGAACCGTGCGGGTGTCGAGCTCCCGCGCGAGATGCGAACGGAGAAAGCCACTCGCCCGGTCAAGACCAGCCTGAAGCGCAGGATTCAGCTGACCATCCCCTTCATAGCTAGTGTAGTAAACCCAGGCAACGCCCAGATCACGCGATACCCGCACGTGGGTGATAACGACACCTTCCACGCGCGGATCGCGCATCTGGGTGCGGATTACATCGGACAACAGTCGCTGGATCCGTTCCTCAATACGGCGGCTCCGCTGGAACTCACGGGCCATGAGGGTCAGCTACCCTGAGGAAAGCCTGACTCAGGCTGTCCGTTCAACCGTGATCCGCTCATAACACTCGATCTGGTCACCGGGTTTCACGTCGTTGTAGTTACGAATACCGATACCGCATTCGGTACCCGCACGGACCTCGTTGACATCATCCTTGAAGCGCCGCAGCGACTCGAGTTCACCTTCGTAGATGACAGCATTGTTTCTGAGTACCCGAAGCGGATTATTGCGCCGTACATAACCGTCGATGACGAGGCACCCGGCGATATCCCCGAATTTCGGTGACTTGAAGACATCGCGAACCTCCGCCAGACCGACGATCTGCTCCCGAATAATCGGGGACAACATGCCCGTGATCGCTGAGCGCACATCGTCGATAGCCTCGTAGATGATGCTGTAATAGCGAACATCTACGCCGGTTTCCTTGATGGCCTGGCGACCGGCTCCGTCTGCACGGACATTGAAGGCAATGATGATGGCCTTCGAGGCCGCGGCAAGCGTGATGTCAGAGGCGCTCAGACCACCGACCCCCGTGCTGATGACCTTGACCTGCACCTCATCATGCGAAAGTTTGTTCATCGCATCGCTCAGGGCTTCTGCACTGCCCTGAACGTCTGCCTTGATCAGCAACTGCAGTGTCTTTGGCTGTGAAGCATCAAACTGACTGAATACGTCCTCAAGCTTTGTAGCTTGCTGCTGGGCAAGCTTCACATCACGGGTACGCGCCAGCCGGAACTCCGCAAGCTCGCGGGCTTTGCGTTCGTCCTCAAGCACCAGGACGTCATCGCCGGCATTCGGAGTACCAGACAGGCCAAGAACAGATACCGGCTGTGACGGACCGACTTCTGTAACCGGCTCACCACGCTCGTTGGTCATGGCACGTACCCGACCGTACTCATGCCCCGCCAGCAACGCATCGCCGAGCTTCAGTCGCCCGCGAGTGACCAGTACAGTAGCAACCGCTCCCCGGCCCTTCTCAAGACTGGATTCAATAACCACACCTGCTGCACGCCCCTCAGCTACAGCGCCCAGTTCCAGCACTTCAGCCTGCAGCAAAATTGCGCTGAGCAGATCATCGATACCCTGTCCGGTCTTGGCCGAGACATTGACGAACATCGTGTCGCCGCCCCACTCTTCCGGGACAACTTCCCTGGCCACCAGCTCCTGCCGGACCCGATCCAGATCGGCACCGCTCTTGTCGACCTTGTTGACCGCCACCACCATCGGAACGCCGGCCGCCCGCGCATGGACGATGGCTTCTTCGGTCTGCGGCATCACGCCGTCATCTGCAGCAACGACCAGCACGATGATGTCGGTAACTTTGGCGCCACGCGCACGCATGGACGTAAATGCGGCGTGGCCGGGCGTATCCAGAAAGGTCACCAGGCCTTTGGCCGTTTCCACATGATAAGCACCGATGTGCTGGGTAATGCCGCCTGCCTCACCTGAGGCCACCTTGGTTCGGCGAATATAGTCCAGCAGCGAAGTCTTGCCATGGTCCACATGACCCATCACCGTCACCACCGGAGGGCGTGGCTTCTTTTCTCCGGTATCGTCTTCTTCCGGCCTGATCAAATCTTCCAGATCCGCGATCTTTACGGATTTTGCGACGTGCCCGTACTCTTCGACCACGAGAGTGGCTGCATCCTGATCGATGGCCTGGTTGATGGTTGCCATCACACCCAGCTTCATCAACGAACGGATAACGTCGGTAGACTTGACGGCCAGACGCTGCGCCAGATCGCCCACCTTGATGGTCTCCGGAATTTCGACCTCACGGACTACCGGCGCGGTCGGCCGCTCAAAGCCATGCCGGCTGCTGTCCACAGATACCGCCACCGTTCGTCGGCGCGATTTCTTCTTCTTGCGCCGCCCGCTGGCATCGGCAGCAACATGCAGTTCCTGACGACCAAAAAGCGTGCCTTTGTCATCCGGAATATCTTCTTCCGGACTTGCGGCCAGAACTTCAACGACCTCGCGGCGTACCTCGCGCTTGCCGATTGCCTCACGTCGCTGACGAGCCTCGACATCACGCTTCCGCGTTTCTTCCTCGGTCCGCGCCCGTGTCTTTTCCGTTTCCTGCAGCGCAGTCTCTTCGCTGACCCGGCGGGCTTCTTCCTCAGCCTTCTGTCTGGCTTCAGCCTCCGCTTGTTCCTTCTCGCGCTGCACGCGCTCAAGCTCGCGCTGCTCGACTTCACGTTCCAGCTCGGCCTTCGCCTGCTCCTCGGCACGCAGCCGGTCGAGCTCATCCTGCTGCTTCCGGGCATCCTGCTCAAGAACGTCCCGGTTGACATAGGTACGCTTGCGACGAACTTCAACCGTTACAGTCTTCGCCCGTCCCTGTCCGGCACCCACCTTGATCTCGGTTGAGGTACGCCGGTTCAATGTGATCTTGCGGGGCGCGGCCGCCGCTGCGCTGCTGTCATCATAGCCGTGCGCACGACGCAGATGCGTCAGCAGGTTCTGCTTGGCATCATCACTGATTACCGCATCCGCACCTTCCACGGAAATCCCTGCTTCACCCAGCTGGGCCAGGAGCTTCTCCACGGGAATCTTCAGGGCATCTGCAAACTGCGTGACCGTCACTTCCGACATAGGCTTACCCCGCGTACTGGCAGGTCAATAAAGATCAACCGGCCGACTCCTGTTCGAACCAATGCGCACGCGCCGCCATGATCAGCTTCGCAGAGCGCTCGTCATCAAGCCCCTCAATACCCTCCAGATCGTCCACTGCCTGTTCAGCCAGATCATCGCGCGTACAGATCCCGCGCCCGGCAAGCTGACCGGCAAGCGCCGGATCCATCCCCTCCAGACTCAGCAAATCCTGTGCCGGAGGCGCCTTGTCGATCTTTTCCTCATTCTGGATGGCCAAAGTAATCAGCACATCGCGGGCCCGGTTACGCAGCTCATCAACCATGTCCTGATCGAATTCCTCGATGCCGAGCAACTCGTTGGCAGGCACGTAGGCGATCTCCTCGATACTCGAGAAGCCTTCCTGCACAAGGATCAATGCCACTTCCTCGTCCACGTCCAGCTTTTCCTTGAACAGGTCCAGCAGTACCCGGGACTCCTTCTCGCTCTTTTCCTCGGCAGCTGCCTCGGTCATGACATTGAGCTCCCAGCCGGTCAGTTCACTGGCCAGACGGATATTCTGGCCGCCACGACCGATAGCCTGGGACAGCTTGTCCTCCTGAACAGCGAGATCCATGCTGTGGCTTTCCTCATCGACCACGATGGAGCTGACATCAGCCGGCGACATGGCATTGATCACGTACTGAGCGGGACTCTCGTTCCAGAGAATGATGTCCACACGCTCGCCGGCCAGCTCATTGGAGACGGCCTGTACACGCGAACCACGCATACCGACACAGGCACCAACCGGATCAATGCGGCGGTCGTTGCTCTTTACCGCGATCTTCGCCCGCAAACCGGGGTCACGTGCTGCACCGAGGATTTCAATCAGCCCCTGGCCAACCTCCGGAACCTCGATCTTGAACAGCTCAAGCAGAAACTGGGGTGCAGTCCTGGTCAAAAAAAGCTGCGGACCACGCGGCTCGGAACGAACTTCGCGCAGCAGCGCCTTGATACGGTCCTGCGGCCTGGCCGGCTCGCGAGGCATCATGTGTTCGCGCGGAATGAAGCCCTCGGCATTGCCGCCCAGGTCGACGTAGACACCGTTGCGGTCAACGCGTTTCACGACGCCGGACAACAGCTGACCAACGCGCCCCTCAAACTCCTCGACCACCTTCTTGCGTTCTGCTTCCCGTACTTTCTGCACGATGACCTGCTTCGCAGTCTGCGCAGCAATGCGGCCAAATTCTACCGAGGGGATGAGCTCTTCCACGTACTCGCCAGGCTCCGCCGCCGGATCTATATCGACCGCATCGATCATGCGCAGCTCGCGCTCGGGAGTCTCGAGCTCAGTAGAATCATCCGCGAAAACTTTCCAGCGACGGAAGGTGTCATATTCGCCGGTGACCCGGTTGATGTTGACGCGCACATCGACATCGTCGTCGCCATAACGCTTGCGGGTCGCCGAAGCCAGTGCGGCCTCCAGCGCCTCAAAAATGATTTCGCGGTCAACTGCCTTCTCGTTTGAGACGGCTTCGGCCACCAGCAAAATTTCCTTACTCATATCGATACACCTGCGCGCAGTTTCTTCGCTTCATGCAAGACTGGTCAGAATTCCGGAACCAGCCGTATCAGTTCAATGTCCTCAATCGGTACCGTCACTTCGGCACCGTCAAGCTCAAGCCTGGCCTTGTCGCCATCGCGGCCAATCAGCACCCCGGCAAACCGGCGGCGCCCGGCAATCTTCGCCCTGAACCGTCCCTTGACCGGCTGGCCGGCAAACCGGTCAAAGTGCGCCGGCTTCACCAGTTTCCGGTCCATACCCGGAGATGAGACTTCAAGGTCGTAGTCACCCTGAATCGGGTCCTCAACGTCCAGCAAGCCGCTTAGCTGCCGGCTTACTGCTTCGCAATCCTCGACTCGAATCCCTTCGGGCCGGTCGATAAACAGGCGGAGAACCCTGCGCCCTCCGCCAACACTGAACTCCAGGTCAGTCAGCTCATAGCCCAGCGCTTCTACCGGCGGTTCCAGCAAGGCAATCAGTTGTATACGGCCCTTGCTCATCGCACGCCTCATCCGGGCTTCATGCCCTGTAATTGCAGGCACCAGAAACAAAAAATGGGCCATTGGCCCACCCTTGCTGCACCCCAATCTTCGCTGCCGCCCGGGTGCGGGCTGTCGCCGTGCAATACCGCAAAAAAACAAAGCCCCGCGCGGGGCCATTTCAAGCGATAAATGGTAGCGGGGGTAGGATTCGAACCTACGACCTTCGGGTTATGAGCCCGACGAGCTGCCAGACTGCTCCACCCCGCACCAGCGCAGCTATGCATGGTAGCCATTTCGCAGCAGCGAGGCAACCGTCGGGAAACGGGCTGGAATCAGATCAGCGCGGCGGCATACGCACAGAGATCCAAGAGGCGGTCCGGAAACAGGCCGATACCGAGCAGCAGCAAGGCGTTGACGCTCAGGACAACCTTTAGGTCCAGCGGTATACCAACGGTACTGGCAGTACCGCCGTTATCGAACAACATCAGGCGTATGACGCGCAGATAGTAAAAGGCTCCGATTACCGAGGTCAGGACGCCAACTATCGCCAGCCCCACATAGCCCGAGGTCAGCAATGCGGAAAGGACCCACCACTTGGCATAAAAACCGGCCAGCGGCGGGACGCCTGCCATGCTGAACATCAGCAGGACCATCATCAGCGTAAACCACGGACTTCGCTGCCAGAGGCCGCGCAGATCATCAAGGTCATTTACTTCCTGACCCTGGCTGCCCAGCATGACAAGGAATCCGAAGGCACCAGCCGCCATGATCACATAAACGATCGTATAGAAGAGCGCAGCCTGTATACCGCCCGGACTGCCCGCCATCAGGCCCAGCAAAATAAATCCCACATGTGAGATCGTGGAGTACGCAAGCATGCGCCGGATGTTCGTCTGCGCGATTGCGGCCACGTTACCCAGGATCAGCGACAAAACTGCGAGCGCCGCCAGCATCGGTTCCCAGAACGAGGCGAGACCTGCCGAGCCCTCGACAAGAATGCGGACCGCCAGCGCCAGCGCACCGAGCTTCGGTGCCGTACCGACATAGAGAGTGACCGGGGTTGGCGCACCCTCGTAGACGTCCGGCACCCACATATGAAATGGTACCGCACCAAACTTGAAGGCTACACCGGCGACCATAAATCCAAGACCGACCCAGAGGCCGACAACATCCGACTGCGCGGCTATGGCCGTCTGCAGCTCCCCGATCTGCAGCGAGCCGGTGATGCCATAGACGAGCGACATGCCGTACAGCAAGGTCCCCGAAGCGATTGCACCCAGCACAAAGTACTTCATCGCCGCTTCGGCCGAGCGGGATGAGTCGCGGTCGAAGGCCACCATCGCATACAAACTTAGCGACAGGATCTCCAACCCGATATAGCTGACAAGCAGGCTGTAACCGGAGGCCAGCACCATGATCCCGAGCAGACCGAAGAGCCCAAGCACGTAGTACTCGCCGAAATGCATCATCCTGCTCCGCAGCCAGGGGCGCGAGTACAGAAAGACCGTTGCCACGGCCGTTACCGCAAAGAGCTTGAGGACACGCGCCAGTCCATCGGAGACATATGAACCACCAGATGCAAAATGCGCTGTGCTGTCCGGGCTGGTACCGATCAACACCCACGCAACACCGGCCAGCAGGAAAATCGCGAGTAAGTAACTGATGTCACGCGCGCTGTCGCGCACGAACAGATCAACAATCAGCAGGACACAGAGCCCGCTGGCCAGCACAATTTCAGGCAACTGGGTGGACAAGTCCATGAGCGAATAATTCATAGGCCCGCCTGTATCTTGGACTGCATTATCTGCATGGCCAGATGATCGACGCTTGCGGACATCACATCAGCGAGAGGCGCTGGCCACAAACCCAGCCAGAGCACGCCACCGGCCACAAGCAGGAGAATCAGCATTTCCCGGGCAGAAATATCGACAAGACTCGCGACAGCCGTATTGGCCACTGCACCGAATATGACGCGTTTGACCAGCCACAGCGTATAAGCGGCACCCAGAATCAGGGTGATCGAAGCCAGGAAGGCATACCAGAAGCCCGCCTTGAAGCTGGCCAGAATCACCATGAATTCACCGACAAAGCCCGAAGTACCGGGCAACCCCGCATTGGCGAGTGCAAACAACACCATAAAAGCAGCAAAGCGCGGCATGGTATTCACGACGCCGCCATAATCAGCAATCTTCCGGCTGTGCATCCGGTCATACAGGACGCCGACACAGAGAAACAATGCGCCCGAAATAAAACCATGTGAAATCATCTGCAGCATCGCCCCGGACAAACCCATGGCAACACCACTTGTACTCCCGGTGCGCGCGAGGATCGGCCAGGCGATGAAAAGCCCGAGCGTGACGAAACCCATGTGTGCAATGGAGGAATAGGCGATGAGCTTCTTCATGTCCTGCTGCACGAGGGCCACGAAGCCGATATACACCACTGCGACCAGCGACAGGAAAATCATCAGAGCAGATAACTGCCCGCTCGCATCCGGCGTAATGGGTAAACTGAAGCGGATAAACCCGTAGCCACCCATCTTTAACAG
>CAYJPG010000008.1:0-52668 GCA_964371995.1 uncultured Chromatiaceae bacterium
GAGTTCGAGCATCTTCGGGTCGATCATGATCATGCGCACGTCCTGCGGACGCGCCTTGTAGAGCAGACTAAGCACCATCGCATTGATGCCCACCGACTTGCCCGAACCGGTGGTGCCGGCAATCATCAGATGCGGCATGCGCTGCAGATCGGCCACCACCGACTTGCCGCCGATATCCTTGCCGAGCGCGAGCGTCAGTGGTGATGCCATTTCCTCATAGGCCTGTGAACGCAGGATTTCGCCGAGCGTGACGATCTCGCGGGCCTCGTTCGGAATCTCGAGACCGACCGTCGGCTTGCCGGGAATGACTTCCACGACCCGCACGCTGATCGCCGACAGCGAGCGCGCCAGATCCTTGGAGAGATTGCTGATCTGGCTGACTTTCACACCGGGTGCCGGAGCCAGCTCGAAGCGCGTCACGATCGGACCGGGCTGAACGGCGACGACTTCGACCTCAACACCAAAATCCTTCAGCTTGAGTTCTACAAGCCGCGACATCGCTTCCAGCGATTCCTTCGTGTAGCCGGGCGGCTGCTCGTGTGGCGCATCGAGCAGCGACAGCGGCGGAAGTTCACCCGGCGCAGCAGCAGCATCGAACAGCGGCACCTGTCGCTCCTTCTGCGCGCGCACACTGGGTGTTGCGGGTACGAGTACGGGCTCGATACGCGGCGGTACCTTCTTCTCGACCTTCCGGCGCTCTTTACGCACCGTCTCCTGCCGTTCCTCCTGGGCGCGCTGTCCCTCACTCCGGCTGCGGAAATCCGTGATCAGCTGGCGGCCCCGGTCTATGCCGTCGAGTACGATCTTGCCGACCCGGTCCATGACCGCAAACCATGACAGGCCGGTAAACAGCGATATCGCCGCCAGCCAGACCGACAGCAAGAGCAGCGTTGCGCCCAGCAGGCCAAGACCCGCCTCGAGCCAGTGGCCGAGCAACTCACCGAATCCGCCACCGGCAGTCGCGGGCAGGCCGGCTGCGGAAAAATGCAGTGCGGCCAGCGCACAACTGCTGGCCAGCGTCAGCACAAACCCGGCAGCACGGGTCAGCAGCAAGGTGCGATCAATGGGCTCGGGGCTGGTACGTGCATTAAAGACAATCCACCCGGCGAGCATCACCATGGCGGGAAACAGCAAGGCCGGCGCACCGAACAGGCTGAAGGCGACATCCGCGAACCAGGCACCTACCGCACCAATCTGGTTGCGCAGCGGTCCGTTATTGACGGCATGACTGAAACCGGGGTCGTCCTTGCTGTAACTGAGCAGCGCTACCAGCATGATGAGCGCAACGGCACCGAGTACCCACAGCGCCGCCTCGCGCATGACGCGCGTCAACGGCGCAGCCATGCCGCGGTTCTCGAGTCCGATTGCTCTGGACGAGCCCGATCCCACTCTTTTACCCAGCTTCAGTGATACGACAACAACAAAACTAACTGCCTGCCCGTCAAGCAGTTAGCGCATCTGATCATAGCAGCACAGGGCTTCGGTGCAAGCCGCGACAGGAGCCGTGGCAACTTTGCCGCGACGGCACGGCTTCGCCTAAACTGCCGCCATGACAAACTCGACACACGCCCGACTGGTTATCCTGGGTTCCGGACCCGCCGGCTACAGTGCTGCCGTCTATGCGGCACGCGCGAACCTCAAGCCGCTGCTCATCACTGGTCTCGAGCAGGGCGGCCAGCTGATGACCACGACCGAGGTCGACAACTGGCCGGGCGGTCGCGAAGGCCTCCAGGGACCCGAACTGATGGAACAGCTGCGCGCGCATGCGGCGCGGCTCGACGTCGAAATGGTCAACGACCAGATCGTGACTGCCGATCTTGGCAAGCGACCCTTTGTCCTGCACGGCGGCTCGCAGACATACAGTTGCGACGCACTCATCATCGCCACCGGCGCGTCAGCACGTTATCTCGGCTTGCCATCCGAGCAGCAGTTCCGCGGCAAGGGCGTATCAGCCTGCGCAACCTGCGATGGATTTTTTTACCGCAAGCAGCGCGTAGCAGTCATCGGTGGGGGCAATACCGCTGCCGAGGAAGCCCTCTACCTGTCGAACCTGGCTGCACATGTCACGCTGGTCCATCGACGCGATCAGCTGCGGGCGGAAAAAATGCTGCAGGACAAGCTCATGACCAGGACGCGTGCGGGCGGCAACATCTCCATCATCTGGGAACACGAGGTGGAAGCTGTCGTTGGCAACGACAGCGGTGTGACGGGTTTGCAACTCCGGCCTGTGGACCAGGCGCTGCCGGAACAAACCATCGACGTTACCGGCGTCTTTATCGCCATCGGACATGTGCCAAATACCGCACTCTTCGACGGACAGCTCGAACTGGATCACGGCTACATCGTGGTCCGGAGTGGCCGGAGCGGCGGCATGACGGCAACAAGTATCCCCGGCGTGTTCGCAGCTGGCGATGTTGCCGACAGCGTTTACCGGCAGGCGATTACCTCGGCCGGCTCGGGCTGCATGGCGGCCCTGGATGCCGAAAAATTTCTCGACAGCGTAACTTCGTGAACGACAGGTGCAGATCGAAAGCGTCGCCAGCATTGCGGAAATTCCGGCGGCCAGCTGGAATCGCCTGAATGGCACAAACTACCCGTTCCTGCGTCATGAGTTTCTCCTCGCCCTCGAAGAGTCCGGCTGTGTCTGCAGCGCAACCGGCTGGACACCCTGCCATCTGACGGTTCGCGATGATCAGGGGATGCTCGCCGGGGCAATGCCCCTGTACCGCAAAACCAACTCGTTCGGCGAGTTTGTCTTCGACTGGGCCTGGGCCGATGCCTACCGTCGTTCCGGTTTGCATTACTACCCGAAACTCGTCTCGTCCGTACCCTACACCCCGGCGACCAGCCCGCGCTTTCTTTACGCACCAGGCCCGAACCGGACGGAAGTTGCCCAGCGGCTGCTGGATGCAGCTCTGGCGCTCACGCGGCAGTCGGGCGCCTCATCCCTGCACCTGCTGTTTCCGGATCCGGCCGAGATGCCGCTTCTCGGTGCTGCCGGCATGATGGCGCGCAAGGACTGCCAGTTTCATTGGCACAACCACGACTACGCGAGCTTCGATGATTTCCTGGGCACCTTCACCGCCGAGAAGCGCAAGAAGACTAAACGCGAACGCCGACGTGTCGCCGAGGCCGGAATCACTTTTGAACACCTGAGCGGCCATGAAATTGACCATGGCCTCTGGAAGCAATTGATGCCGCTGTATGCCAGCACTTTCCTGTACCGCGGTCGCAGCCCCTATCTGAACGAAGATTTCTTCCGGCGCATCGGGGCGAGCCTGCCGGATCAACTGCTGGTGATACTCGCCCGGCTGCACGGCGAGCCGGTTGCAATGGCCATCTGTTATCGGAGTGCCGATACACTTTACGGTCGCTACTGGGGCAGTAACGGCAATTTCCACAGCCTGCACTTTGAAACCTGCTACTACCAGGGAATCGAATACTGCATCGCCAACGGGCTACGAAGTTTCGAACCCGGCACCCAGGGGGAACACAAGCTCGCGCGCGGATTCGCGCCCACGGAAACCTGGTCGGCCCACTGGCTGTCACATCCGCAGTTCGCCGCTGCGATCGACAACTACCTCGAACGTGAGCGTGCGCATATCGATGAATACATGGACAGCGCCCGCGCCCACGTACCCTTCCGCAAGGACATGATCTGAAAGCCAGGATGGACAGCAGATGCCACGCCTGACCCTCCTGCACCCGGAAGATCCCCCGGAAACTTTTCCGGATCCGGCGCAGGCGCTGGACAGCCCGAACGGACTGCTTGCACTGGGCGGCGACCTGTCCTCTGAGCGGCTGCTGGCTGCCTACCGGCGAGGCATCTTTCCCTGGTACGAAGACGGACAACCCATCATGTGGTGGTCACCGGATCCGCGCGCTGTCCTGCTGCCCGGTGAGTTGCATGTGTCGCGAAGCCTGCGCCGCACCCTGCGCAGCGGACGATACACGGTATCTGCCGACCGGGACTTTGCTGGCGTCATCAAGGCCTGTGCCGAGACACGTGCCCTGCAGGGCACCTGGATCACGGCCGAAATGCGCACCGCTTATCTGCAACTTCATGAACTCGGCCATGCCCATTCCATCGAGACCTGGCTCGGAGACCGGCTGGTCGGCGGCGTTTACGGCATCGCCATCGGCCGAGTGTTCTTCGGTGAATCAATGTTCAGCACCGAGACCGACGCCTCCAAAGTCGCGCTGGCTGCGCTTATGCGCCAGCTCACCGGACGGGGCTTCGGCCTGCTCGACTGCCAGATCGAGACCGGACACCTGAACTCGCTGGGCAGCCGACTGATGGAGCGCGGGGAGTTCGTCAGTACGGTCGCCAGATTGACCGCATCGCCAAAGCAGGGATCCAGCTGGCGCTCCAGCCCCAACCCCACCCGGACCCTGGTTTCCTCCATCAATCCACCCGCTCGCTTGCACGATATAGCCACTTAGACCACAATTCGCGGCTTCCATCGGAGCACTCATGCCTAAAGAAGACGCCATAACCATGGAAGGTCTCGTCACCGAGACCCTGCCAAACACCACATTCCGGGTCAAACTCGAGAACGGACACGTGGTGATCGCGCACATCTCCGGAAAGATGCGCAAAAACTACATCCGCATACTCACAGGCGACAAGGTAACGGTCGAACTGACCCCCTACGACCTGTCCAAGGCACGCATCACCTTCCGCGCGCGCTGACCCCCGACCTTACGCCGGCATCGTGATCAGGCCGGATCGGGCATATGCTCGAGGCTGCGCGTCGCCGGCGTAGTAATCAGCGTCAGGGCGCCCGCGGTATCGAGAGTCACCCGCACGTGCCCGCCCTTGGCGAGATCACCGAACAGCAACTCTTCCGCCAGTGGCCGCTTGATCTGCTCCTGAATCACCCTCGCCATGGGGCGCGCGCCCATCTTCGGGTCATAGCCCTTGTCAGCAATCCACTGTCGCGCGGCCGGCTCCAGCTCGATGGTTACTGAATTCTTGTCCAGCTGGGCCTCAAGCTCCATCACGAGCTTGTCGACCACGCGCAAGACGGCATCCGGCCCCAGCGGAGCAAACTGGATGATGGCATCAAGTCGGTTGCGGAATTCAGGACTGAACATCCGGTTGATGATGGACATGCCGTCGGTGCTGTTGTCCTGGTTTGTGAAGCCCATCGACGGCCGGCTCATCTCCTGCGCGCCGGCATTGGTGGTCATCACCAGGGTCACGTTGCGGAAATCCGCCCTGCGCCCGTTGTTGTCGGTCAGCGTGCCGTGATCCATGACCTGCAGGAGCAGGTTAAACACCTCGGGATGCGCCTTCTCGATCTCATCGAGCAACAGCACGGCGTGCGGATGCTTGTTGATAGCCTCGGTAAGCAAACCGCCCTGGTCGAAACCGACATATCCGGGGGGTGCACCGATCAGCCGTGAAACGGTATGGCGCTCCATATATTCCGACATATCGAAACGGATCAGCTCGATACCCAGACAGTGCGCAAGCTGCCGCGTGACCTCGGTCTTGCCCACACCGGTTGGCCCGGCAAACAGGAAAGCGCCGACCGGTTTCTCCGGTTCGCGCAGCCCCGACCTGGCAAGCTTGATGGCCGAAGCCAGCGCCGAAACAGCATTGTCCTGACCAAAGATCACCAGCTTCAGGTCGCGCTCCAGATTGCGCAGTTGATCGCGGTCGGATGCGGAGACATTCTTCGGCGGGATACGTGCCATCTTGGCGATCACGTTTTCAATTTGCGGCACATCCACCACGCTGGTACGGGTCGCCTCCGGCTCAAGGCGGACACTCGCGCCCGCCTCGTCGATGACATCGATCGCCTTGTCCGGAAGCTGCCGCTCGTTGATAAAGCGGGCCGACAACTCAACGGCCGCGGTAATCGCCTCATCCGTATAGCTGACCTTGTGATGCTCTTCGAATCGGGACTTGAGCCCCATCAGGATTTCTATGCTTTGCGGCACGGTAGGCTCGACGATGTCGATCTTCTGGAACCTGCGCGCCAGCGCGTGATCCTTCTCGAACACGCCGCGATACTCCCGGTAGGTGGTGGAACCGATACAGCGCAGTTCGCCGCTTGAGAGCACCGGCTTGATCAGATTTGAGGCGTCCAGTACGCCGCCCGAAGCTGCGCCGGCGCCGATCACCGTGTGTACCTCATCGATGAACAGGATCGCCCCAGGATCCCTGGCGAGATCCTTGATGACCGCCTTGAAGCGCTTTTCGAAATCGCCCCGGTACTTGGTACCGGCCAACAACGCGCCCATGTCGAGCGCGTAGATCGTGCAGCCGGACAGCACCTCAGGCACCTGTCCGTCCACGATCATTTTTGCCAACCCCTCGGCAATAGCCGTCTTGCCGACCCCCGCTTCGCCAACATAAAGCGGATTGTTCTTGCGACGCCGGCACAGCACCTGAATGGTCCGCTCGACTTCCATCTCGCGGCCGATCAGCGGATCGATCTTGCCTTCCCGGGCGCGGCGGTTGAGGTTCGTCGCGTAATTGTCGAGCGCTGTGCCCTCGCCTTCCGGATCTTCGCCGTCGGCTGACGGATTCCTGGGCTGTGCCTGGTCCTCGCGCAGCTTTGACAGGCCATGGGAAATGAAATTGACGATATCGAGCCGGGTGACTTCCTGGAGCCCCAGCAGATAAACCGCATGCGACTGCTTCTCACCAAAGATCGCGACGAGAATATTCTCGCCTCGCACTTCCTTCTTGCCGCTGGATTGCACGTGAAAAACTGCACGCTGCAGCACACGCTGAAAACCCAGGGTTGGCTGCACATCCAGATCGCTGCCCTCGGCAATCCGCGGAGTTGACTCCTCAATGAATTGCTCCAGATCGCGGCACAGTCGCGCCATGTCTGCACCGCAGCCCTTGAGGATTTCACTGACCGAAGGAACCGCCGCCACCGCGAGCAGAAGATGCTCAACGGTCATGTACTCATGACGGCGCGTACGGGCCTGCTGGAAAGCCTCATTCAGACAGACTTCGAGTTCATTGCTCAACATGATGAATCAGGTCTCCTCCAGCGTGCAGAGTAGCGGATGCTGATGCTGCTGGGCGTAGGCACCGACCTGCGCAACCTTGGTCTCCGCAATCTCATAAGTGAATACACCACAGACTCCCTTGCCCCGCGTATGCACCTCCAGCATGACCCGGGTGGCCTTCTCGCGGTCCATCGCAAAAATTCGCTCCAGCACATCTACTACAAATTCCATCGGCGTGTAGTCATCGTTCAGCAGCAGTACCCTGTACAGGGGCGGCCGCTTGACCTTGGGCCGCGCCTCTTCGACTGCGAGCCCGCGTCCATCATCCGCCCGCCGCCCGAAATCCTTGTCACCAGGGTCATTCATTGTTGAAGTCGTCTTTCTCACCGAAACCTTGAGTGTTCAGGATACCGCTTTATTCGTGCGCAGCCAGTACAGCGGATTTCCGCGAAGCGGCCCACTAAAGCACTGCGGCACGACGCCAATCCGGTCGCAATCCGCGGACCAGGCAGTTGCTTTATTTGCGCACTCCCCGCAGAGTAAAAGATTATGCTCAATCTCCATGACTTTACGGGGCTTTTTGTCTCTGTCCCGATTCATTCCATGACCCGGAACGGCCGGACCAGGCAACATGGTGAACATACAGGCGACACTCAGTCGTTGGAGCGGTCAAAGTCCGGCACAGTTCACCGCGCTGACCATCGAGCGCCTGCCCGCGTGGGTGTCCTTCCTTGCTGTGCTGCTGCTCGGCTATTACCTGGCCCGATTGATCTGGTCGTTCTACCCGGTGGCTGAAAGTCCTCCCTGGCAGCCTCCAGCCCTGTTGCAGTCCACATCGCCGTTGGCGGTCAGCCAGAGCGACTATGCCAGCATTGGTGCCGCCCACCTGTTCGGCGAGGTCTCACACGACGTACCATCGATCAGCGGCGACGCGGCCCTTACCGCACCAGACACCGGTCTCAGCCTGCAACTGCGCGCCACCGTTACTGCTGACGACCCCAAAGTAGCCCATGCGATCATTTCCGACAGCAGCGGTACCGAGAAGGTGTACTTCGCCGAGATGCCCGTGCCTGGCGGTGCGACGCTGCAGAAGATCCAGCCGGACCTGGTCATCCTGAGCCGCGCCGGGCAACTTGAGGTACTGCGCTTGCCGCGGGCCTCCGGCAGTACCAGTGGCAGGCCCGCCCCAACGCCGGCACTTAACACGGCGCGCTTCCCTGCCGTGCAGGCCGATGTCGAGGAGTTTGTGGCGCAGAACACGGCGGGGTTTCTGGAGGTGGTCCGGCCACAACCCTTCATGCCGAACGGCCAGTTGAAAGGCTATCGCATCTACCCGGGACCGAACCGCCAGCAGTTTGCGGCACTTGGCCTGCGGGCCGGCGATCTCATCACGGAAATCAATGGTGTAGTCTTGAATAATCCGGCCCAGGGAACAGAAGTGTTCCGCAGTCTCAGCGGTGCCACCCAGGTAACAGTCACGCTGGAACGCGATGGCCAGCCCCAGGTTCTGTCGCTGAACATGGATCAGGTCAGTCCGGCCGGCGGAGCCACCCAGTGATGTACAACAAATATTCAGCTGCCCGCAGCCCGTTGTCCGCTGTCCTGGCACTGCTTCTCTGCCTTTCGGGCACCGCCCAGCTGCACGCGGCACCTGGCACCACTATTACCCCTAACTATAAAGACGCCGATATCCGTCAGGTTATCGAGGCAGTCGGCGAAGTCACCGGCAAGAATTTCATTCTCGACCCAAGGGTCAAGGCGCAGGTCACCATGCTGTCGGTGGCGCCGATGAGTCCCGATGCATTCTACGAAGCGTTTCTGTCGATACTCTCCGTCTATGGCTTCGTAGCCGTACCGGCTGGCGATGTCATCAAGATCCTTCCCGATGCCAATGCCCGGCAGATGCCCGGTGCGGAACTCGAAAGCGGCGGTGGCCGGCGGCCGGATGACATCGTGACGCGGGTTATCGCCGTACAGAACGTTGCGGCCGCCCAGCTGGTGCCGATACTGCGTCCGCTGATTCCGCAATACGGCCATCTCGCCGCACACCCGCCCTCCAACCTGCTGATCATCAGCGACCGCGCCTCCAACGTGGACCGCATGGCGCATATCATCGCGCGCATCGACCAGGCCGCCGACCAGGACTACGAAGTCATCCGTCTGGAGCACGCTTCAGCAACCGAGATCGTCAAGCTGGTTGCCGCCCTTAACCAGGGGGCCCAGCAGGGTGAAGGCGCCGGCGGACCGCGTATCACCGTGGTCGCCGATGAACGCACAAACAGCGTGCTCATCACAGGCGCCGCGGACGACCGGCTCCGCTACCGTGCACTGATCACACACCTGGATACCCCGCTTGAAGAAGGTGGCGATACGCAGGTCCGCTATCTGCGTTACACCAACGCCACAGATCTGGCCACCAAGCTGCAGAGCCAGTACTCGGGTACGGGTGCACAGGCGGCGGCCGGCAAGGACGCCGCTCCGCCGGCCCAGCGCGGGGAAATCGGCATCTGGGCCGATGACGCAACCAATGCACTCATCATTACCGCCCCGCCGAAGGTCATGAAGTCGATGATGGCGATCATCGACAAGCTGGATATCCGGCGTGCACAGGTACTGGTCGAAGCGGTCATTGTGGAGGTGACTTCCGACCGCGCCGCCGAACTCGGTGTCACCTGGGCCGTGGGCAACGCCAACCTCGACAATGCGGTGGGTCTCACCAAGTTCCCCGGCAGCACGGGCGTCACAGGTGTGGCCGGTGCGCTACTTGGCGGCGGGACCGGCACGACCAATCCGGCTACGCTTATTGGCGACGGCCTGACTCTCGGGGTCGGCCGACTTCGGGATTCCGGCGTCAGTTTTGTTGCCCTCCTTGAGGCGCTCGAATCGGATGGCACTTCCAACATCATCGGCACACCGGTTCTGGTGACGCTCGACAACGAGGAGGCCGAGATCAAGGTTGGCCAGGAAGTGCCGTTCGTGACCGGCAGTTACACAAACGGCGGTACTGGCGGCACCAGCACGAACACGGTAAATCCCTTCCAGACCATCCAACGCGAACAGGTCGGCTTGTCACTGAAACTCACCCCACAGATCAATGAAGGCGATGCGGTTCGCCTGAAAATCGCCCAGGAGATTTCCTCACTGCTGCCGAGCAGTGCCGCTGTAGACCTGATTACCAGCAACCGCTCCATCAATACGACCGTCATCGTTCAGGATGGCGCAACACTGGTACTCGGCGGCCTGATCCAGGACCAGGTCAGTGAAAAGCAACAGCGGGTACCCATCCTGGGTCGCATCCCGCTGCTTGGTGCCCTGTTCCGCAACAATGAAACCACCAAGACCAAGACCAACCTGATGGTGTTCATCAAGCCCACGATTCTGCGCGATAACGTTCAGGCCGCCTTTGAAACCAACACGAAATACAACTACATACGCGATCAGCAACTGCTGACCCGGCCCAAGAATGTACGGCTGATGCCGCGGACGTCCCGCACCGTGCTGCCGGAGATACCCGCCATTGAGCCGCCGGCCGCAGGTACAGAAACGCCGGTCATTGATCTTCGTGAGGCGCCTGAGGGAGAAACCGGTGAACCCGGCGATACCTGAACTGGCCAGCGCCGAACCGGAGCTGGAAATTATCGTCGGCGATGCGCCAGTTGCGCCGCATGCTGTCGCCCAGGCCGACCCGCGCAGCCAGTTGCTGCCATTTGCATTTGCCAAACGCCACGGCGTACTGATCAACGGATTCGAGAATGGCCGTCCACTGCTGCTGGTACGGCAAGGTGTGCGCCTCGCCACCGTGTCTGAAGTGCGGCGTTTCATCGACGCACCGCTCTGTCTGAAGGTAGTCGCAGCCGACGAGTTCGACCGGCAGCTGCAGCAGACTTACGAACGCGAATCGAATACCACCATGCAGATGGTGGACGGACTCGGCGAAGACACCGACCTGTTTCGCGTCGCCCAGGAACTGCCTGAACCATCCGACCTGCTCGAAAGCGATGACGATGCGCCGATCATCCGGCTGATCAATGCGCTGCTGACCTCGGCGGTAAAGGACAACGCATCAGATATACACATCGAACCCTTTGAGAACCGGCTGGTCGTGCGCTTCCGTATTGACGGCGTACTTCGCGAGGTACTGCAGTCCAGACGTGCCGTCGCCCCGCTGGTGGTATCGCGCATCAAGGTCATGTCAAAGCTCGATATTGCCGAAAAACGGCTGCCGCAGGACGGACGCTTCTCATTGCGCATCGCCGGGCGCGCGGTCGACGTTCGCGTTTCTACAATGCCGTCCGGACACGGTGAGCGGGTGGTGCTCCGTCTGCTCGACAAACACGCCGGCCGTCTGGAACTCGAAGGCCTGGGCATGGACGCCGACTCCAAGGGCATCGTCGACGAACTGATCCACAAGCCGCACGGCATAATTCTCGTCACCGGTCCGACCGGTTCCGGTAAAACAACCACCCTCTATGCAGCACTGGAGCGGATCAACGACGACACGCGCAACATCATGACGGTCGAGGATCCGATCGAGTATTACATCGACGGCATCGGTCAGTCACAAGTCAACACCAAGGTCGAGATGACCTTTGCCCGCGGCCTGCGTGCCATCTTGCGCCAGGATCCTGATGTGGTGATGGTCGGCGAGATTCGCGACCTGGAGACCGCCGAAATCGCCGTACAGGCGAGTCTGACCGGTCATCTCGTGCTGTCTACCCTGCATACCAATACAGCTGTCGGCGCCGTGACCCGGCTGCGCGACATGGGCGTCGAGCCATTCCTGCTGTCGTCCAGCCTGATCGGCGTACTGGCACAGCGACTTGTACGCGTGCTCGACCCGGCCACCAAGGTCGCCTATACCGCACGTGAATATGAATGCCGCACGCTGGGTATCGATCCGGCACACCCCCCCCTGCTCTACCATCCGGACGAAGCGGCCATGCTGGCCGGCAGCCCGGGCTACCGGGGACGCACTGGCATTTACGAACTCGTGACCATAGACGACGAACTCCGGACCATGATTCACGATGGCGCCAGCGAGCAACATCTGGAGCGCTATGCACGCACCCGCAGCCCCAGCATCCGTGACGACGGCCTGCGCAAGGCGCTTGCCGGCATCACCACGCTCGAAGAGGTGCTGCGCGTTACCCGTTCTGACTGATGGGTGCATTTGAATATACCGCGGTCGATGCGGCTGGAAAGGAACGCCGGGGGATACTCGAAGGCGATACAGCCCGGCAGGTGCGCCAGCTGCTGCGTGAAAAACAGCTGCTGCCAATCGAGGTATCAGCGGTCGCGAGACAGGAAGCCTCGCGGCAGAAATCATTCAGCTTCCGCCGAAGCATGTCGGCCGCCGATCTCGCGCTCATAACCCGGCAACTCGCGACACTCGTGCATTCCTCGCTGCCGCTGGAGGAGGCGCTGCTCGCCGTTTCCGAGCAGACGGAATCACCGCGGGTGAAGAGCATCCTGCTCGGCGTGCGCTCACGGGTGATGGAGGGACATACCCTGGCCGATGGATTCGGCGATTTTCCGCAGGCCTTCCCGGAGATCTACCGGGCCACCGTTGCAGCCGGTGAGCAGTCCGGGCACCTCGATGCCGTGCTTGAGCGGCTTGCCGACTACACGGAGAGCCGGCAGGTGCTGCGACAGAAGGTTCAGCACGCCATGATCTATCCGGTCGTGCTGTCCTGTCTCGCACTGCTGATCGTCAGCGGCATGCTTGTTTACGTTGTGCCCAAGGTGGTGGGCGTATTTGCCAACACCGGCCGGGATCTGCCCGGGCTCACGGTCATGCTGATCGCCATCAGCAATTTCCTGCGTGACTATGGTGTTTTACTGCTGCTGGCGATGGTTGCCGCCGCCTTTGGCATACGCCGCGCCCTGCGCCAGCCTGGTCCGAGGCGGCGCTTCGACCTGTTGCTGCTGCGCCTGCCGCTGGTCGCCAAGCTGGTCCGTGGTTCCAATACGGCACGCTTTACCCGCACGCTCAGCATTCTGAGCGGCAGCGGTGTACCGGTACTCGAAGGGCTGCGCATTGCCGCCGAAGTGGTGACCAGTGTGCCGATGCGCGAGGCCGTTGAAGCGGCTGCCGACAGGGTTCGTGAGGGTGCGCCGATCGGCAAATCGCTGGCCGTGGCAGGTTATTTTCCACCCATCTGTATCCACCTGATCTCCAGTGGCGAAGCCAGCGGTGAACTGGAGATGATGCTGACGCGAGCCGCATTGAACCAGGAACGGGAAATGGACGGCCTGATAGCCGCCCTGCTCGGGATCCTCGAACCGGCCCTGATCGTCGGCATGGGCGTGATCGTTCTGGTCATCGTGCTGGCAATCCTGCTGCCGATCTTTGAACTCAACCAGCTGGTCAGGTGACGGCGGTTTAGCGGCTGCTGCGAACCGGCAGCGGTATCAGTTCACAAATCAGGGAAACTGCTATTGCCAGACCGCAGTTGCGTCATTATAAAAACGGCGTGCGCTTTGAACATAAGGAAGTACGCATGGGCCGCAAAGCTGTCGTGCAGAAAGTGCCGGAAAAGGTTTTCCCCAAAGAACCCTCACCGGAGACCGTGGACGAACTGGATGAGATCGAAGCCGACGCTGATGCCGGAGATTCAGACGACACCCTGATCGGCGACAACATCGGTGAGCCTTCGATAGAGATCAATGTGGAAGGCCTCATTGCTGAGCTGGAGGCTGAATCCCGCTTCGTGAGCAAGCCCGACATGATTTCTGCCCGGCGCAAACTCGAGGACTTTCTTGAACGCCGTCGCGTGGCACGGGAAATCGAGGACTTCGACGATTTCAAGGCCGTCGATTAGCTGCGGACCGGCGGCGGGCTTTCCGCATCAGGCGAAATCGCGACTGTGGACGGTCAGGGTACCGAGCGCAGCACTGCGGTCCTCAGCCCGGGATACGATGACATGCAGCACATCACCCTGACGCTGTATCCGCCCCCGGACAGCCAGCAGGCGTGAACCGAGCAGAGCCCGGCGTTGCCGTTCTGCAACCTGCGGCCAGACGATCAGATTCACATAGCCGGTTTCATCTTCCAGCGTTACAAAGATCACGCCACCGGCACTGCCAGGTCTCTGGCGTGTGATCACCAGACCGGCAATCCGTACCGGATCGTGCTCCGCCATGTCACGGAGATCTTCGGCTGTTACAAAGCCCTGTCGCTGCAGCTCGCTGCGCAGCAGGGCCAGCGGATTACGGCCGAGGCTGAGTCCCATGCTCGCATAGTCCCCGCTGATGTCCTCCGCCTCGGTCGGCGGCCGCAACAGGGGAATCCCCTCTGCCACTCCCGACACGGGAAACAAGGGCAGCATCGGCTCCGCACCGGCCACTTCCCAGCGCGCCCGGTAACGGTGACCGGCGATGCCCGCCAGCGCTCCGGCTGCGGCCAGGACACCGAGTTCATACTGCTGCAGGCTGCTCCGCACCTGCAAGTCCTCTACGTTGGCAAAGGCCTGCTGCCCCCGCGCCTCCAGCAGGCGCGTAGCAGCATCCCGGCTCAACCCGCCGGTCAGACACAGCCCAAGGCGCAATGCCGGCTGACCGGCTGACCCGCCTTCCAGAGTGCACTCCCACTGACTGCAATTCACATCCACCGGCCGGATTTCGACACCGCTGCGCCGGGCATTCCGGACCAGTTGTGCCGGCGCATAGAACCCCATCGGCTGGCTGTTCAGCAGTGCACAGCTGAATGCAGCCGGCTCGTGCGCCTTGAGCCAGGCAGATACATAAACCAGCAGGGCAAAACTCGCCGCGTGTGACTCGGGGAAACCGTACTCGCCGAAACCGCGGATCTGTTTGCAGATCTGCTGCGCAAATTCCGGCGTGTAATGCCGCTCACGCATACCGGCAATGAGTTGTTCCTCAAAAGACTCCAGACCACCCCGCCGTTGCCATGTTGCCATCGCACGACGCAACTGGTCAGCTTCGCCGGGCGTAAAGCCCGCTGCGACGACCGCCAGCTGCATGACCTGCTCCTGGAAGATGGGCACGCCGAGCGTCCGCTCCAGCACCTGCCGGACTTCAGGTCCGGGATAGCTGACCGGTTCTTCACCATTCCGCCGGCGCAGATAGGGATGAACCATGTCGCCCTGGATCGGCCCGGGGCGCACCAAAGCCACTTCGATCACCAGATCGTAGTAGCAGCGCGGCCGGAGCCGCGGCAGCATCGCCATCTGGGCCCGCGACTCGATCTGGAACACGCCCATTGTATCGGCGCGACAGATCATCGCGTAGACCGCCGAATCTTCAGCCGGCACTGTGCGCAGACTGAGTTCCCGACCGGAATAGTCCCGGATCAGCGCAAAGCTCCGCCGGATCGCCGAAAGCATGCCAAGAGCGAGGATATCCACCTTGAGCAGGCCGAGTTCATCGAGGTCATTCTTGTCCCACTGAATAACCGTACGCCCGGCCATAGCGGCATTTTCAACGGGTACGAGTCGCGACAGCGGCTCGCCGGAAATCACGAAGCCGCCGACATGCTGGGAGAGATGGCGCGGAAAGCCTTGCAGCTCCCCGACCAGGCTGATGAGCCGATGCATGATCGGGCTGGCCGGATCCAGCCCTGCCTCGACAAGCCGTTCTGGCTGTACGGCATGACCATCCCACCACTGTACGGAGCGGGCAATTTTTCCTGTGTGTCCAGCCGACAGCCCCAACGCACGACCCACATCACGGATCGCGCTGCGCGGCGAGTAACTGATCACCGTCGCCGTCAGCGCCGCCCGGTCGCGACCATATTTGGCATAGATGTACTGGATGACTTCTTCGCGTCGCTCATGCTCGAAATCCACGTCTATATCCGGCGGTTCATTCCGCTCACGGGAAATGAAGCGCTCGAAGAGCATCGACATGCGGGCCGGATCGACTGCCGTGATGCCCAGACAGAAACACACAGCAGAGTTCGCTGCCGACCCGCGCCCCTGACAGAGGATGCCGCGGCCGCGCGCGAAGCGCACGATGTCGTCGACGGTCAGGAAATAGGCTTCGTAACGGAGTTCTGTGATCAGTTTCAGTTCATGCTTCACGATCTGCATGACCTGTTCAGATGCCCTGCCCGGCCAGCGTTCCTGCAGCCCTGCCATCACGCGTGAATGCAGATAGCTGGCAGGCGTATGACCTGCCGGCACCAGTTCCTGCGGATACTGGTAACGCAGCTCATCCAGGGAAAAACTGCAGCGACGGGCAATCTCCAGCGTATTGCCCAGCAGCTCTGCCGGATAGATCTGCGCAAGCGCGGCACGGCTGCGCAGATGCCGTTCGCCATTTTGATAAAGGATGTGACTGCCGCTGCCCAGCGGCTGCCTGCTGCGAATTGCAGTGAGCGTGTCCTGCAACGCACGCCGGCCGCGCACATGCATATGCACATCGCCGGCAGCAACCGCAGGTATACCGGCAGCGGCGGCCAGTTCAGCGAGCTGCCGGACACGGCGATGATCGTCACCGCCGGCATGCAGTTCAACCGCCAGCCAGACTCGCCCTGCAAAGTGCTGCTTCAGCCAGAGGGCATCAGCCAGTTGCGGATCTGCAGCAGGCACCCACAGCACGCAGCAGGCTGTACCGAGCGCTTCCAGCTCGGAACGCAACAGATGGTAACTGCCCTTGGCGGCAGCCCGGCGACCGCGGGTGATCAGCGCACAGAGCGCCGCATAGTCCTCGCGGTCAGTGGCCAACAGGACGAGGTGCAGGCCATCGTCCAGTCGCAGCTCGCTGCCGATGATGAGCTGTATCGCATGCCTGCGGGCGGCGACATGAGCGCGGACGACACCGGCGACGGAACATTCATCGGTCAGCGCCAGCGCTGTGTAACCCAGTGCAGCGGCCTGTGCCACGAGTTCAGCCGGATGCGATGCCCCGCGCAGGAAACTGTAGTTGCTGATGCTATGCAGTTCTGCGTATGCCGGGAGGCCAGCATTACTGTCAGCCGAAGATGCCATGCAGATACCAGTTCGCTACGCTGCGCAGATCCTGGTAGACCCATAAGCGCGCACCACGGCGATTGCGCGCGACGTAGTAATCACGGCGTATATCGTCTCCGTCCCACCAGCCGGTTTCTATGCGCTCCGGGCCACGCTCCAGGCAGAGCGCTCCGTCATGTACCGGCTGTCCGGCAGCCCGTTGGAGTAACTGTGGCACTGGCAGTATCCACACCGGTCTGCGGCCCAGGGTCTGTCGCGATAATACCCTCCGGTTCGTGCCCAGCGGATCGCTGACGGGACGCCAGGCCCGCTCAGGGCGATATTCATCAACCAGCGCGAGTCCCCGCACTGCATGCCGACCAAGCCGGGCGCGCAATCTCTCCAGCAGACCGGACAGGTCGCTGTCCGCCTGCAGTTCACGACCGAGCAGATCGCTGCCGGTTGCTTCCTGGCCTGTCGATAACCTGGCCTTTAGCGCCAGCAGCGTGACCGGTGCGGGCAATACCAGAGCCTCCAGACGCAGACGCAGCAGTTCGGTGAATGCAGCGGCGCTTGCGGCAGGCCTGCACAGGCGGATATGCAGCTCTGTATCGCTGCCATCCGGATGCCGGAGATAACACTGCAATGTATCTGAACTCGCCTGCTGTGATTTCAGGCGCTCGCCGAGCCGGGACAGAAGCTGCTGAAAGCCTGCCAGCAAGGCATCGACGCACATCGTCTCACCCGGCAATTCCAGCCTATCGGCAAAATGTTCCGGCACGACATGTGGTCGCCGCAACTCGGGACTGCGTCCGAAACCCTGATCCAATTCATGCAGTCTTGCCGGGCCTAACCTGCGTGCAAACCCCTGTCTCGGCAGCCGCACACACTCACCCAGCGTCCTGATGCCCATCTGGGCCAGCATCTTCATTGTGGCAGCCGGCCAGGCCAGATGCTCCACAGAGACCGGCAACAACCGGTGACGCAGTTCATCCCGGGTCAACAACGTGCATTCAATACCCGCACGGGCCAGCCATAGCGATCCACGTACGGTCGGCGTGCAGCTGATGACCGGTTCATGACCGCGCGCGTGCAATCCCTGCTGCAGCAGGGTCCGTATCCTTTCCGGACCACCAAACAGTTGCAGGCTGCCGCGGATTTCCAGCAGCAGCGCCTGGTCTTCCTCGATGCTCACGCCGGGTGTAAACCCTGCAGCCCAGCCAGCCAGTTGCTCCATCGCGACGGCTTCCAGCGGCCCGGCCGGCAGCCATGCGCACAGCCAGAGTGGCGATAAAGAACTCATGGCAAGGTAACCCTGACCGTGCCTGCAGCACGCAAGCGGTTCTTGAATATCTCTGCGCACACAGCAGCCTGTATGCCGGGCTCTAAATGCAGCTGCAGGCGCAACATGGCCGGCGAACGTTCGCGACGAAAGCGTGCCGCCCTTATCAGTACAGACCAGACCGGCCGCTTGCCTGCCAGCAGATGCAGTCTTTGCAAGGCAACCCGGCCAGCCGTACCAGCCCAGGCGATGATGCCAGCGCAGGCGCCCGACCTGAGCGCTGCTTCCATCGCCCACAGGGCATCTGCAGCTTGCCGTACATCGATCACCAGCACCCTGGAGAGCGCGAGACCCTGCCAGCAGAGCCCCGGCGCATAGGGAATCCACGGGGGCGCAATCAGCATGACCCAGGCCGGATCCACCGTGCCATCTCCACAGGTGAGGCGGGTCAGCACCGGACTGAGCAGACAGAGTTCAGCCGAAGCGCCAGCCTCTATCAGCAGTTCGGTCAATCCCCCGGTCGGCCAACCACCGCCCAGCATCGCATCGAGTTCCGGGAACCCGCTGGGCAAAAATGGAAAAGCGCTGACGCCAGGTGCATACAAACCCTCTGCAGCAGATTCAGACCAGCGCGCAACACCAGGAATATCGATGGGCACGGGACTTCACTCTGTGGTCGACATTCCGTTGCGGATAACGCCGACGACTACGCCCTCGATGATCAGATGCTGAACGTTGAGATCGACCTTGATGGTTTCGTAGTCCGGATTCTGCGGCAGCAGGTATACCGTTTTGCCGGTCTGACGATAGCGTTTGACAGTCACCTCTTCATCCATCCGCGCCACTACGATCTGGCCATTACGCACATCAGGCTGACGACATACGGCAACCAGGTCGCCATCCAGGATGCCGGCATCGCGCATGCTCATGCCATGCACGCGCAGCAGGTAGTGCGGACGCGGATTGAACAGAGCCATATCCAGGCGGTAGCGGGCCTCGACATGCTCACTGGCCAGCATCGGCTGACCAGCCGCTACCCGGCCAATCAGCGGCAAGCCTGCCTCATGGTCTGTATCCAGTAGTTGAATCCCGCGCGAAGCACCCGGAATCAGGCTGATGACCCCCTTGCGCTGCAAGGCGCGCAGATGCTCTTCAGCAGCATTGACGGAACGGAACCCCAGTTTCCGGGCAATCTCGGCACGCGTGGGAGGCATCCCGGTTTCAGTCGCAAATGACTGAATAAAATCGAGAATTTCTGACTGGCGGGCGGTGAGCTCGCGCATAGCGATACCTGTATATATGAACAGTACTGGGATTATATACAGAGATTTTCGGCAGGCAACAGTCGCCCCACAGAGTCCTGTTGCGGCTATGGTCAGAAAGCGTCATTGCCCCCCATAACCTTCAGGGATGAGGAGAAGGGTAAAAATCCATCACGCAAAGTTCAGCAGAGTTTCTGCACCAGAGTTGTACACACTCAATCACACCTCATCGCAATCAAGCGACATTGCAGGCACGAAAATCTGCCACGCTTCAACGTCGATATCCGGTCGCTTGTTTCTGATTTGTTTGCGAATTAATCCGGCTTCGTTCATTATGACCGCGCACGAGAGTCCGCTATATGGCGGGTTTACTGCCTCTCGGCGACTATTGTCTTTCCGGGTGTGTATCCATTCAATCTGCTGTTTGAGGAACTATTGTTATGAAAATGAAATCCGCTCTTCAGGGTAGCGTCCTGGCCATCACGATGGTCGTTGCTGCTGGCTGCGCTTCATCGTCCAGCATCGACGCTCTCTCTGCCCGCCTCGATCGCGTTGCGGCCGATGCCAAGTCTGCTTCCGATGCAGCCGCCTCAGCTAACTCCACTGCGGCCGATGCCAAGAAGACTGCTTCCGGCGCACAGAGCACTGCCAACCAGGCCCTGAACGCTGCCAACCAGTCGCAGTCCTGCTGTGACGCCACCAACGAAAAGATCGACCGCATGTTCAAGCGGAGCCAGGCCAAGTAATACTGGCCACTCTCCGTTTGGGCTTCTGTTGATGAAGCCCGATCAGGAAAAAGCCGCAGCGTCTGCTGCGGCTTTTTTTTCACAAAATGCACCAACAGCAGTTGTTTACAATCATCCACGAGTATCTCGCTATCGTGCATGGCCATGTCAGCGAGGACGTATCAATAGATCCCCTCGCGCAGCCACGCCTCCATCTCAGTGACCAGCTTTCGTGCAGCCCACGGATCGACAAGCACTGCGGGCCGGTCACGGGCGAGCAGAAACAGGAAGATATCCGTCCACTCGAGATCCGGCTCACGGCGCCAGAGATCGAGCATCGGCGTGATTACCTGCCAGATCTCATCGACTGCAAGCGCACGCTGCGTAACGCCCTCGCGCAGAAATTTCTGCTGGATCACCTGCAACTCCTGCGGCATATCAAGTGCGAGCTGCATGCGCGCCGTTTCACTGACGATATCGAACGCGGGAAACACCGCCGGTAGCGGGTAGTGAATCCCCCGTGCATACAGTGCGGTATAGGCATCATCGAAAGCCTGACGCTCGGCAGGCGATGGATAACCGGGGTGTTCGATCTCCACATCGATCTCGGCCCAGCAGTCAGCCCAGGCGAGCGCCTCGGCCCACTCCTCTTCGACATACCGTTCCACCAGGAAGCGTTCGGCCGATGTGCGCGTCATGACCGCACGATCCGGTCGATACAGTGCAAGCGCACGTTGTTGCTCAAGTGTCGGTGGCAGGCGGCCTTCAGTCAGGCCAATCAGGCGCCGCGCCTCACCCCCGCTGGTAAAGACGCCCGCCTTCAGCTTGAGTTGGCGCAGGCGCTCCACCTCCAGTGGCGACGCACGCTCCGGATGCGTGCCCCGCAACCAGCACCACAATGCCGCGGGATTACACAGCACTGCCGGCGGCGCACGACCCGTCCAGGCGGCACAGACAAACAGTGCCGACACCCAGAGCCCAAGCACCAGTTGCCCCGCACCCTGCAGGCTCCAGTCGCCGGCCGTTATCAGGCCGGCCAGGTCGACTGACCAGACCGCAATGCCTGCCGTGAGCAGATACACCACCGCCAGCGCCCGACTCCAGGGTGCAATCGTCGAACCAATATTGACTGCTGACATTGCCTTTCCCTCCACACTGCAAGACGTTCCGGTGAAGCAGCATAGCAGCCCGTCATCGGGCGATGCTGTCCTTTGCCCGGCACAGGAATGCGCAAACAAGGCTGAAGGCCAGGCTATCGGTCTATCATCGCCAAGGTATGTTTGATATGCAGATAGCGCACCATGGATGAGCCACACAGCGATACACAATCGGACGCCAGCAGCGTCACCCCGGCCTTCAACCTGACTCGATTCACCTGCCCTGCTTGCCACACACTGACAGACCAGGTGTGGCTGAGTGTTTATGCCGAACCGGTTCACAACCCGGCGGGGGTGCCGTTGCGCATTGCCGGTACGGACCTTGAACGCCTGAGTCAGAACCCGCAGTTCCCGCCGCAAGTACGCGAACAGAAACTGGCTTACTGGAACAAGGTGAACAATGGCGCCGTGTTTCTCGATCGCTGGGCGCCAGTACAGACAGAACTTTTCGTGGCAGGCATGGAACTGAGCGCCTGTCGCAACTGCAGGGCAACGGCCGTGTGGCTCGGTGGCCGGATGGTGTACCCGTAACGACAATCAGCGGCAGTCCTCAGGTGCCTGGGGAAATACCCGTACCGACCAGAACGGGAACGCCCTCATGCCGGCGATAGACATCCTCGACCAGGCGCCAGTTGACACGCGCGGGACGATCCCGCGTAGCCTGCACATACTCCTCGGTCAGGACGGTCATCTCCCGCTCACGGGTTGCCTTGTCATCCTCGAGCGGAGGATGGGCTTCGAGGTACAGATCATTTCCTGCCCAGCCAAACTTGTAGGGCTGATTGACGATCGTCACAGGCGTACCCACCGGCACCTGTGGAAACAGCCACTCGATGTCTTCCGGGTACATACGAATGCAGCCGTGAGTAACCTGCATGCCAATACCGACCGGCCTGTTGGTACCGTGAATCAGATAACCATTGAGGCTTAGGCGCATGGCGTAGCGGCCGAGCGGATTATCCGGCCCTGCCGGCACAACCGTCTGCAGCACACCCCGGCCATCCGTCAGATGCTCACTGCGAATCGACTCCGGCGGATACCATGCCGGATCCTTCTGCTTCGCAACCACTGACCAGCGACCTATCGGTGTCGACCAGTCCATGCGCCCTATGCTGACCGGAAACGTGGAAACACCCGGCTTGCCATCGACCTGATGAAAATAGTAAATCCGGTATTCGGCGATATTGACAACCAGGCCACTGCGCGCGGATGGCAATACGAAGCGCGTTGGCAGCGTCACCACAGTACCTTCACCGGGCAACCAGATATCAGTGCCAGGATTGGCCCAGATGATTTCCTCGTAGCCCAGACCATGTACGCGTGCGATATCGGTCAGGGTATCCTCGTGCTGCGCGATTACGGTTCCGACATCACCGACGAGTTGGGTACCTGGCTGCAACACCCAGGTTTCAGTACTCACATCCGCAACGGCACCGGCGCTGGCAGACAGAACCAGACCGGCGAGAAGCCCGGACAGGGCGCAGATGTAACGGCAGATACCCATCATAGTCATCAGAACCTGATTAACGCCGAGCCCCAGGTGAATCCACCACCAAAGCCTTCGAGCAGCAACAGGTCGCCGCGCTTGACCCGGCCATCCCGCACCGCGACATCGAGCGCCATGGGCACAGAAGCTGCGGAAGTATTGCCGTGGTCCTGGACCGTCAGCACGACCTTCTCCATGGGCATCTCCAGCCGTTTGGCGGTAGCCTGAATAATGCGTATGTTGGCCTGATGGGGAATCAGCCAGTCGATCGCTGAAGGCTTGAGCCGACTGGCTGCAAGCGTCGTTTCCACGATGCCTTCGAGGGTTTTGACCGCAACCTTGAATACTTCGTTGCCCTTCATGTGTATGTAGGGTCCTTCAGTATCGCCTGGCTTCTGGCGCCGCGAGGCACCATAGGGATGATAGAGCAGATCCTTGTAGTTACCGTCGGCGCCGAGGTGACAGGCGATGATGCCAGGCTCATCGGCCGGCTGCAGGATGACAGCACCTGCACCATCACCGAAAAGCACGCAGGTATTCCGGTCAGTCCAGTCGGTGATGCGCGAGAGTGTCTCCGCCCCAATCACCAGTGCGCACTTTGCACTGCCGCCGGCAACGAAGCGGTCAGCGATACTCAGGGCATATATAAAGCCGCTGCAGGCTGCTTCGACACTGAAGGCCGGGCAGGCACGGATACCGAGCCGCTGCTGTATCAGGCACCCGACATTCGGAAACACAAAGTCGGGCGTCGTCGTCCCGACGACGACAAAATCGATATCCGCCGCAGTGACTCCAGCCGCAGCCATGGCCTGAAGAGCCGCCTGCTCGGCCAGATCTGCCGTGGTCTGGTCATCGGCGGCAATATGGCGTCGCTCGATTCCGGTTCGCGAACGGATCCATTCATCGGTGGTATCAACACGGGTCTCGAGCTCGGCATTGGTAACCACCCGCTCAGGCAGGTAGCGCCCGGTACCCGCAATACGGGAATACGTCATACCGCCTGCTCGCTCAGCAGTTCACGAATCTGGTCTGGCACGCGCTTCTCGGCCTCCAGCAAGGCAACAGTGATCGCCTGTTCAAAGGCCAGTACGTCGGCGCCACCGTGACTCTTGATGACGATGCCGTTCAGGCCAACCAGACTTGCACCATTATAGCGACGCGGATCCAGCCGGCGCCCCAACGATCTCAGTACCGGCCATGCCACCAGGCCGGCCAGACGCCTGTAGATCCCGGCACGGAACTCGATCTCGAGAAAATGCCGGATCAGCTTGGCTGTTCCCTCCATCGACTTGAGCGCGACATTTCCGGTGAAGCCGTCGCAGACGATCACGTCAGCACGGTCGTCCTGAATCGCATCGGCTTCGACAAAGCCAACGTAGTTGAGCACGCTGGCTGAGAGCAGCCCTGCTGCCCGCTTGACGACCTCGTTACCCTTGATGTCTTCCGCCCCGATATTGAGCAGACCGATGCGAGGCCGGTCGATGGACTCCGTAACACCGGCAACAACCGAACCCATGACTGCGAACTGGAACAGTTGCTCTGCTGTGCAATCGGCGTTGGCGCCGAGGTCGAGCATGTAGATAGCGCCGTGCCTGGTCGGCAGCAGGGCCATGATCGCCGGACGATCTATACCGGGCAGGGTTTTGAGTACGAAGCGGCCCGTGGCCATCAGGGCGCCGGTATTACCAGCGCTTACACAGGCGTTGGCACGACCATCGCGGACCAGGTCGATCGCAATGCGCATCGACGAGTCCTTTTTCTTGCGCAGTGATTCAGCGGGCGGCTCATCCATGGCCACCACCTGCCGTGCATCGACAATCTCTACACCCGGAGGGAGGCCGCCCAAGCTGGCGACGATCGGCTCGATGACCTCGCGCTGGCCAACCAGGATGATGCGTACACCCGGCCGACGGCGTACCAGCTGCAGTGATGCCGGAACGCAAATCTGCGCACCAGTATCACCGCCCATGGCATCAACAGCGATGGTTACGGCTTCGGCCATCAGATGGCTCCGGAAAAAGGAGGGACGCGCCAGGCCGTCCACATGGAGATACAGGCCGCCGGCATGTGCCGCGCGGCCTGTATGTCCGGGGTGCCGTCTGAACTAATCGTTATCGCCGGCATCCGGCGTATCGATGACCTTCTTGCCGCGATAGTAACCGTCGGCGCTGATGTGGTGCCGACGATGCGTTTCGCCAGTGGCGGATTCGGTCGAGATGGCCGGCGCTTTCAGCCGGTCATGCGACTGACGCATGCCCTTTCTGGACGGAGTTACGCGACTCTTCTGAACTGCCATTGCAGATCTCCTGATGGTTCAATCATTGCCCTGCTGGTCTTTACGTCCAAGCAAAGCCGCCAGTCCTGCCAGCGGACGACGGGTCGGCTCACCAGCCACCCTCTCGCCACTGACACTCAATCCCTTGGCATCCCACCCGGCGGGAGCCTCACAACGCTGTCCTTCCGCATGCCGTGGTGCCAGCGGCAGGGCAGCCAGCACCTCGTCCTCGACGGCCTCATCCGGCACCAGGCCATCGTTTACCAGCAGCGTATCGAATGGATCTGCCAGCGCCTCTGCCTCACTATCCGTACGGACCATTGTCAGGTGCTGGTCAATGTCTACAGGCCAGACCAGTGCCCGCAGACACCGCTGACATGTGACAACGACGGAGCCACCGACGATCAGATGCAGTTGCGGATATCCTTCTGCACCCGGCTGAAATGCCAGCGTTGCATGGAGTTCAGTCAGCGGTGCTGTCGCTGGCACATCCATTGCAGCTGCAAGGCTCGCCAGACGCGGCAGGGAAGCGACCGGAAAACAGAAATCCAGCCGCGCCTGTCGGGCTACCAGATCCTCAATTTCAACCGATCCGATACGCCTGGCTGTCATGGCGGCGCCAATGATAGGTACGGTCCCCGGGTGTGTCAAAATCATCTGCAGCTTCGCCCCCGTCATAATCCGGCCTGCAAGCCTCAAACTGCATCAGGAAGTTCAATATATGGGCCATGGCCCCCGCGTCCTGCTGGCTTCCCAGTCACCCTATCGGCGCGAGCTGCTGGGCCGGCTGCTCGACGCTTTTGGGTGCTTCACGCCGGATGTCGACGAAAGCCCCCTGCCGGGTGAGCCGCCAGAGGCACTGGCGCAGCGGCTGGCCCGGCTGAAAGCCGGTGCCGGTGCGGCAAATGCGCCGGGAACCGTGGTCATTGGCAGCGACCAGGTCGCTGCCCTCGGCACACAGAAACTGGGCAAACCGGGCACTGTGGAGCGGGCTGTCCGCCAGTTATTGCAATGCTCCGGGCAGGTCGTAGAGTTCCATACTGCGGTCTGCATTCTCCGCCCGGACAGCGGAGATCTGCTTGAACATCTCGACACCACGAGGGTACGGTTCCGGAATCTGAGCGAGGCTGATGCCCGTCGCTATGTAGAAGCCGACCAGCCGCTGGACTGCGCCGGCAGCTTCAAGGCCGAACGCCGCGGCGTGATCCTGCTTGAGAGCATCGACAGTCGCGATCCCACTGCAATTCAGGGGCTGCCGCTGATCTGGGTGGCCGATGCCCTGCGGCAGTGTGGCGTACAGATCATCTAGACGAGTTGCCTCGCGCCGTCAGGAGCCACCCGGTCTGGCAACATCCTGATGCGATCCAGAGGCGCGGTAAGATCGTCCCCGGGTGGTGCATCGATGGTCAGGGCCCCGTTATGTGGACTCGTGAATGCCAGTGAACGGGCATGCAGAAAGAGGCGCTTCAGACCGTACTTTGCCACGACCGGGTCGTCGGCCAGGCCATAGCGTTCATCTCCGGCAACCGGGTGCCCAATTGATGCTGCGTGCACCCGGATCTGGTGCGTACGACCGGTCGTCAGGTGCACCTCGGCGAGCGTCGCTTCAGCAAAACGCTCCAGTGGCACAAAGCGGGTCAGGGCGCTCTTGCCTTCCGCATCCACCCGCACATGCCGCTCACCACCACGCCGCTCATCGGTAATCAGTGGCGCATCGACGGTGCGCGCCCGACCCGGCCAGCGACCGATCAGCAGGGCGAGGTAACGCTTGTCGATGCTGCCATCCCGGAACTGTGCATGCAGCGCGCGCAGCGCACTGGCCCTTTTTGCCACCAACAGGCATCCGCTAGTATCGCGATCGAGACGATGCACGAGTTCCAGATGTTCACGGGGACCACGGACCGCACGCAGCAGTTCAATGGCTCCGAGACTGATACCGCTGCCACCGTGCACGGCCAGACCGGATGGCTTGTTCAGCACCAGCAGATCCTGATCCTCATAGATGACGCAAGCCTGTATCCAGTCGGCGCGCACACGTGAGGCCGGCAACGGCGTACGAGCATCCGCCTGACGGACTGGCGGAATGCGCACTTCATCGCCGGTATTCAGCCGGTATCCGGCCTGAACGCGGCGACTGTTGACGCGCACTTCACCGCCGCGAATCAGCCGATAGACGTGCGCGCGGGGCACACCCTTCAGACGCGTCAGCAGGAAATTGTCGAGTCGACGCCCGGCCTCTTCGCTGGTAGCCGTGACACGCTCCACCCGGGGCGGGTCAGCACTCACGGGAATTCCTGTATCGGCAAGGGCTTAAGCCTCATATCGCATTGCTGGGGCGAATCGTCGCTGCTATAGTAATCGACTGCTAGGCCAAGCGTCGCCGACTGTCAAGTCTCAGCGCTGTCTTCGCCCGCGACGATCGCAGATTGCGATCTGATCTAACGATAGGGCTATCGGTGACGTATCACACCCCGATAGATCCACGGCCCGCGTTGAGGCGGGCCACGAGCGGGCCTCCTGCTGGTGCGGATCAAGAATCCTCCCAGAGTCGGTCAGGCAAGAATTCCAGGAATCTGAAGAGTGACAGCAGTCGATCACCGCAGAATGGAATCCGGGCACTCCGCGCCGGGGTATCGCACCACAGCAGGTGGCGCGGTAACCGGTGGGATATTGATGTGTGCCCCAATGCCAGACCGTTCGCACCCAGGAAGCCCAGGTACTGTCACGCGTACTTGCGAGTATGTAAGGGCTTATGAAGAGAATGCTTGTCAATGCAACTCAGGAAGAAGAGTTGCGAGTAGCGATGGTCGATGGCCAGCGCCTTTTTGATCTTGATATAGAGAGCCAGTCCCGGGAACAGAAAAAAGCCAACATCTACAAAGGCCGGATCACGCGCGTCGAGCCAAGCCTGGACGCTGCGTTTGTCGAGTATGGCGGTGACCGCCACGGCTTCCTGCCGCTGAAGGAAATCTCCAGGGAATACTTCATCGCCGAGCCGGCATCTGGTTCCCGCATCAATATCCGCGATGTGCTCCGCGAGGGGCAGGAAATCGTCGTCCAGGTTGAAAAGGAAGAGCGCGGCAACAAGGGTGCCGCGCTGACCACCTACATCAGCCTCGCCGGCCGTTTCATCGTCCTGATGCCAAACAACCCCGGGGCCGGTGGTGTTTCCCGGCGCATGAGCGGTGATGACCGCGACGAAATGCGCGAAACGCTCAACGAGATCGGCGTACCCGAAGAAATGGGCATCATCGTCCGGACCGCCGGCGTCGGTCGCTCGGCCGAGGAGCTCAAGTGGGATATGGACTACCTGCTGGGTATATGGGAAGCGATCAAGAAGGCTGTTGTATCCCGCGCCGCTCCGTTCCTGATCTTCCAGGACAGCAATGCGATCATCCGGGCGCTGCGCGACCACCTCGCCAACGATGTGGGCGAAATCCTCATCGACGACGAGAGCGCTTATGAGGAAGCCCGCCAGTTCGTCGAGCGCGCCATGCCGCAGAATCTGCGCAAGCTGCGCCACTACACCGATCCGGTACCGCTATTTACACGCTTCCAGATCGAGAGCCAGATTGAGTCGGCATTTTCCCACAACGTCGACCTGCCCTCGGGTGGCAGCATCGTCATCGATCACACCGAAGCACTGGTTTCAATCGATATCAACTCAGCCCGTGCGACCAAGGGCGGGGACATCGAAGCGACTGCCTTTGCCACCAACCTGGAAGCTGCAGATGAAATCGCGCGTCAGTTGCGCCTGCGCGACCTCGGCGGACTGATCGTAATCGACTTCATCGACATGGGACCGCAGCGCAATCAGCGGGACGTCGAAAACCGGCTGCGCGACGCCGTACGCATGGATCGCGCACGCGTGCAGATCGGCAAGATCTCCCGTTTTGGCCTGCTCGAGATGTCGCGTCAGCGTCTGCGGCCCTCGCTCGGCGAATCAGCCCATCAGCCCTGCCCGCGCTGTAACGGCATGGGCTCGATCCGCAGTGTCGAATCGCTGGCACTGGCTGTGCTTCGTCTGGTCGGAGAGGAAACCCGCAAGGACCGTACCTCCAGGGTCATCGCGCAACTGCCGGTCGCCGTCGCCAATTATCTGCTCAACGAAAAGCGTGAATGGATTCGCACCATTGAGGCCCGCGATAACCTGCAGGTCGTTCTGGTTGCCAATCCCGATCTGGAAACACCGAACTATTCGCTCCGGCGCGTGCGTGACGATCAACTGTCGCTGCCGGAAAACTCGGCGCTCAGCTACCAACTGGCCGCGCAGGGTACAGAGGAGTCCACAGCGGGCGATGAACTGGCGGTAGCGAAACCGCAGCCGCAGGCGCCAGCCGTTGCAAGCATACTGCCCGGCGCGCCAGCACCCGCACCCATACCGCGGGAATCGACTGCGGTTGTCGTAGCAAGCCCTGGCCTGCTGACCCGTCTGCGAACATGGTTGTTTGGCAGCAGCCCGCCGCCAGTGGAGACAGACCGCAACACCCAGAGCGGCGGTGACCGCCGGCCACGTTCTGAATCATCCGCACATCGTGCCCGTAGCGATGGACGCACCCAGGGTCGTGCCCGTGGTCCCGGTGGCGATCGCCCCGGTCAGCGGCGCAACCGCCCACCCCGCCGTGATCAGCGCGATGGCGACAGCGGCAACCGTAGCCAGGACGCCAGCCGCCAACCCGATACGCGCGCGGCAGCGGAGCCTCGTAACAACGAAAGCCGGCGGCCTGAACCACGCGATGACGATAACCGTCACACCGAAAACCAGACCGGTGAGAACCGTCAGGCTGAGGGCCGCAATGCCGGCAATGAACAGCGTAGTGGCAGTGGCGCGAGCGGCAGTGAGCGGTCCAGGCGCGGTCGTCGTCGGCGCGGCGGAAGCGGCCGCGACAACCAGGGTGAAGCGCGCTCCACCAATCACGCATCTGCACCGGAATCAAGCGGCAACGGGATGGATCATCATGCTGCCGGCGAATCTACGCCACACGTGCAGCAAGCGGCTGTGGACAACAATGTGAACCGCCAGCCGCCCGCCAGGCACATCGAATTAACGCCGCCGGCAACTGCGGCGCCTGCGAAAGCGCCTGCGCTGATAACTGCTCCAGCTCCACCTCAGGCACCTGCACCTGCCCCGACTCCAACGCCTGCGCCGGTAGCTGCGTCTGCGCCGACTCCGCCAGCGCCCGCTCCTGCAGCTGGACCAGTGCCGACACTTTCTTCCGCTCCGGCTCCGGCTCCAGCTCCGGCAGGCAGCGTGACCACCCACACGGTATGGACCAATCGCGACAGCGAGCGCCCGGACGCGGATAGAGACGCTTAACACCCGGCCCGATGACGATTTAGAGACCTGGTCATGCCAGCCTGAACACTGGCGTGACCAGGTCTCACTGACACTCAGGAATTGCGATCGGCGAGGCGCCGGGCCTTTTCTGTGCTGAGACGCTCAAGCTCATCGAGCAAACCGGCCATGGACTCCTCGACCATATCGAGTACACGCTCGAAGCCCAGGCTGCCGCCGTAATACGGATCGGGCACACTGCCCGCTGTCTGTTCCGGGCTGAACTCGAGCAGCAGCCGAACCTTTCCGTGATACTCCTCAGCGGCGGCTTCAAACAACGCGGTGCGGTTATCCTCATCCATCGCGAGCAGCAGATCGAAGCGGATAAAGTCTACGGCCTCGACCTGTCGTGCCCGGAGCTTCGAGATATCCACACCACGACGCAACGCCGCAGACTGCGCACGCGGATCGGGTGGCGCGCCTTCGTGGTAACCATGTGTGCCGGCCGAATCCACCTCCACCGGCAAGGCCAGCTGACGCGCTGCCAGACGCTGCCGGAGAACGCCTTCCGCCATCGGCGAGCGGCATATGTTTCCCATGCACACCAGAAGTACCCGGAACGTTTCGGGTGCCGGTGGCTGCCTGCTCCACGGAAATTTCATACTGCTTTACCTGCAACCGCCATGAACTCCAGCGCGCGCTGGAGATCTTCGGGCGTATCGATATCCGGACCGTGTGCCTCAATCGCCTGTACAACACGGATTTCAAGGCCCATCCACATGGCGCGCAATTGCTCCAGGTTCTCGCATTGCTCGAGATAGCAGGGCGGGGACGCGGCCAGCGTGCGAAGCGCGCCGATGCGATAAGCATACAGCCCGATATGCCGGGCGCTCACCGGGAAGCCACCCTGCTCTGCCTCAGGCAGGCCACCCATATGACCTGCGGCCGGGATCGGCGCGCGACTGAAATACAGCGCGCGGCCTTCAGCATCACTGACCACCTTGACCACATGTGGGCTGCGGTAGTCGTCCGCCCGCGCAATCCTGGTACACAGCGTCGCGATTGCCGCGCCCGCATGCTGCGCCAGCAGTTCGGCAACCTGGTCGATGCTGGCGGCAGGCAGCAGCGGTGCATCACCCTGGCAGTTCACGACCAGATCTTCATCCGGCCAGCCCCGCAGGTCTGCCACTTCGGCTGCGCGCTCCGTTCCCGAGCGATGCTGCGCCGAAGTCAGTACCGCCTCGGCACCAAAGCCCCGTGCCGCCGCCATGATACGTTCATCATCAGTGGCGACCACGACCTCCAGTGCTCCGCTCCGCCGGGCCTGTCGCCAGACATGCTCCAGCACCGGACGACCCGCCAGATCAGCGAGCAGTTTGCCCGGAAAGCGGGATGCCGCGTAGCGCGCCGGAATCACCACCCTGAATTTTGCAATCGACATCAATCCAACCTGATCATGCAGACAATTCGGCCAGACGAGCGAGCATAAACACCCGGAACACATCGGGCATGTCGATTTCCATCGGCACCACCCACAGCGCACAGCCTGGCAATGGCCGGTATTTTACGGCGTCTTTTTCCGTCATGAAGACCGGCGTGTCGGCAGCCTGAAACAATGCCTCAAGTGACACGCTGTGATGATCGGCCACCGGCACCGGAATCACCTCCATGCCGGCGGCAGCGAGCTGGGCATAAAACCGCTGCGGGTTGCCGACGCCTGCCAGCGCACGCACCGGCTGACCGCGAAACGATTCCAGACTGCGGCATTCGCTGCCATCCAGCGCGATGGCGTCCTTGATCAGAACCTGAAACACGGTGCCACCTGCAAAGGCCTCGCCACCATTCAGCAACACCGCATCAACTTCGGCCAGACGGCTGCGCGGCTCACGCAGTGGTCCAGCCGGCAGCATCCAGCCGTTACCAAAGCGTCGCTCGCCATCGACAACAGCGATCTCGATATCACGCGCCAGCCGATAGTGCTGCAGCCCATCGTCGGCAATGATCAGATTGACACCCTCCTCCAGCAGACGTTGTCCGGCAGCAACGCGGTCAGGACAGATGCAGACCGGCACGCCGGTCCGCTGCCGCAGCAACAGGGGCTCATCGCCAACCTCGGCAGGATCATCGCCGGGCTGCACCATATAGGGTGCAGCCCGGGTCTGGCCACCATAGCCCCGACTGGCGATACCCGGCCTGAAGCCCGCCGCGCTGCAGGCACGTACCAGCCAGTCGACCACTGGTGTCTTTCCCGTGCCGCCCACTGTGATATTGCCAACGACGATCACCGGTACCGGCAATCGCTGCGGCTTGCCGAATCCAGATCGCCAGAACCAGCGACGCAGTTGTACTGCCAACCCGAAAATCCAGGTCAGTGGCAACAGCGGCAGGACCGCCGGCGATCTGCTGTGCCAGACCGCTTCCAGCCGCCGGACCAGGTCAGGCTGCGTCATCCCGAAACTGCAGCCGATGCAGATTGGCATATTGGCCTCCCGCCGCCAGCAGCTCGGGATGACTGCCGGCCTCTACGATCCTGCCTTCCGACATGACGATGATCCGGTCTGCACTTTCGATCGTCGAAAGACGATGGGCGATGACAAACGTCGTGCGGTTCTTCATCAGCTGCGCGAGCGCTGCCTGGATCCGGCGCTCAGACTCCGTATCAAGCGCCGAGGTCGCCTCATCGAGGATCAGGATCGGCGCGTTCTTCAGCAGCGCCCGCGCGATTGCGATGCGCTGGCGCTGACCACCGGAGAGCAGTACGCCGCGATCGCCGACCCAGGTGTCCAGTCCGTCAGGCAACTGGCTCGTAAACTCATCGACATAGGCAGCGCGTGCAGCTGCTTCGATATCTGCACGCGTCGCGTTCTGGCAGCTGCCGTAGGCGATATTGCCGGCAATCGTGTCGTTGAACAGCACCACTTCCTGGCTGACCAGACTGATCTGGTTGCGCAGCGCCGACAACCGGTAGTCACCAACCGGCTGATCATCGATGAGCACAGTCCCCGAGCTTGCATCGTAAAAACGCGGTAGCAGCCCGACCAGCGAACTCTTGCCGCTGCCCGATCGGCCAACGATCGCCAGCGTCTGGCCGGCAGGTACCATCAGGCTGATGTTGCGCAGTACGCTGCCCTGGTCGGCGGCGTATTCAAAACTGATATCCCGGAACTCGACCCTGCCGCTGACCCGCTCCGGCTCCAGCGTCCCGGTATCACGTTCGCCCCCTTCATCGAGCAGCCGAAACACGCTGGCGCCACCCGCTATTCCGCGCTGCAAGGCTGAATTCACATTGGTCAGTGCCTTCAGCGGCCGCATCAACAACAGCAGGGCAGCGATAAAACCACCGAAGTCGCCGACATTCAGCGCTTCGCGCACCGCGTCCTGGGTTGCGACAAAAACGACACCAGCGAGACCGATGGCAGCAAGGAATACGGTAATCCCGTCGCCGATCGCCTTGGTAGCGAACAACCGCATGTTCATCCGGCGATTCTTTTCATTGGCCTCTTCAAAGCGGTGAGCTTCGTATTCCTGGCCATTGAATATCTTGATGATGCGGTGACTCTGCAGCACCTCGGTAGTGATGCGGGTCAGATCACCCATGGAATCCTGGATGCGCGTGCTGTGGCGGCGAAACATGCGTGCCAGCGTTCTGATCAATAGCGTCAGCACCGGTGCCGCGATAAATACGAATGCGGTGAGTACCGGACTCAGATAGATCATGTAGCCGATCAGGCCAACCGTGGTGAGACTGTCGCGGACGAGTACCGTGACCACGTTTGAAGTCGCATCAGCAACCTGTTCGATATTGAAGGTCAGCTTGGAAAGCTGCATGCCGGCAACAGTGGTGTCAAAAAACCGCGTGGGCAGATAAAGGAACTTTGTGAATACTTCGCCGCGGAGCTTCTTGATGATCTGGCGGCCGATCCAGCCAATGCCGTAGGTCGAAGCAAACTCGCCGGTACCACGAACCAGGAACAGCACGAGGATGCCAAGCGGCAGCCAGCGACGGATCAGTTCCTGGTATGGCCCTTCAGTGGTGGGTGGCGCGCCGATCGCAGCGATCAGCTTGTTGATCAGGTACGCAAAGCCGGTATCCGTGGCTGCATACACAGCCATTCCCAGCGCAGCGACGATGAAAACCTTCCAGTACGGAAGGCAGTAGCCGAGCAGCCGCCGATAGATCTGACCGGGGCTCAGCTCGCGCGCTGGCGGATTGCTGTCCGGCGTACTCACCTGTTACTGGTCTGCCTGCTGCGTCCGGGTGGTAGTGATCCGGACCTCGACAAACCCCAGCCGGCCGGCAACATCCATCGCCGTCACCACAGCCTGGTGACTGGCCCGGCCATCAGCGCTCAGCGTGAGCTGCCGCTTCGCTACATCCGGCATGACCATGCGGATGGCGGCCTCCAGCGTCTCGGGACGTGAATCCACGAGGGCCCGTCCATTGACCCGGTACTCGCCCGCACTGGTCACGGAAATTTCCAGCTCATCACGTTCGGGCGTGACTGTGGACGCAACATCAGCCTCGGGAAGCCGGATGGAAATCCGTGATGGGCGGACGAAGGTCGTGGTGAGCATGAAGAAAATCAGCAGCAGCAACACCACGTCGATCAGCGAGGTCATGTTCAGGTCCGGCTCATCGCGGGCCGTGCTGTTGCGCAGCCTCATCTGGACTGCCCGAGGCCTTCCATGTACTGCTTGCGCTGCAGGGCTGCGACCAGCCCGATCGCATCCTTTTCCATCTGCACCACCAGCCCATCCACACGGCCGCGCAGATAGCGATAGCCGATCAGTGCCGGAATCGCCACCATCAGACCTGCGGCAGTGGTGATCAGTGCTTCTGAAATACCACCGGCCAGGGCCGAGGGGTCGCCGGCCGTATTGGCGGTGAGCGCGGAAAATGTCCGGATCATCCCGGTAACGGTACCCAGCAACCCGAGCAGGGGCGATATCGCTGCGATGGTACCGAGCGTATTCAGGTAGCGCTCCAGTTCGTGCACGACATGCCGTCCGGTATCCTCAATGACCTCCTTCAGGCTGGAGCGGTCCTGCTGCCGGCTCGCCAGCCCCGCGGCAAGAATCTGCCCGAGCGGAGAGCCGCGCCGCAATTCCTCGATGCGCTGATGGTTGAGCTGGTTATTGCTGATCCACTCCCAGACCTGCCGCGACAGATTGCGCGGCACCACGCGTCGAGGTTGCAGGGTCCACAACCTTTCAAGAATGATTGCCGCCGCCACAATCGAACAGAGAATGATGGGCACCATCACCCAGCCGCCCGATATCACGATCTCCAGCATGCGCACACGACCTGTCTGAACTGGTCGCAACTATACATCGGCAGGCACTGGCCGGGACAGGCGACGACGCAGTTGGCGACTCAGGAGCAGGGTTGCTCTGCCGGAGGCCGGGTCAGCCACACACCCGCCGCTTCAGCACGCTGTCGATGACTGAGCGAGAGCTGGCCCGCTAATGACAGATCAAACTGCAAGGCGCCCTCCTCTGCCGTATTGAGCAGGCAGGCACCGCTCGCCTGCCAGCGACCGACAACCTCCAGCGCGGGAAAATGCCAGCGGTTGGCAAAGCCCGTGGCAAACACAACATGGCGCGGCGAAGTTGCGGCAACGAACTCTGGCGACGACGACGAGCGGCTGCCGTGATGTGGTGCGAGCAGCAGATCAACCAATCCGGTTACACCTCGGGCGACCATTTTCTGCTCGGCTTCAGCTTCTATATCACCCGGCAACAGGACGCTTGCGCCCGACACACTGATCAGCAGCACGCAGGAGCCATTGTTGTCAGAAACCGGAGCGGAACCCGCTACCGGATGCAGGATCTTGAAATGTACGCCGTCCCAGTCCCAGCTCTGACCTGCCGCACAAGGCTCACTGCTGCCACCCTTGGGCGCCGCACCGGAGACATGGACCTGCGGATAGCGCTCAATCACGCTCCACGCGCCACCGCGATGGTCGGCATCCGCGTGTGAAATGAGCAGTCGATCAAGCTGCCGCACACCGAGTGCCTGCAGGACCGGAACGACGATACGGTCTCCCGCGTCTCCGTTTCTAAACAGCGGTCCGGCGTCATAGAGCAGTGCATGACTGGCGGTCTGAGCCAGCACCGCGAGGCCCTGCCCCACATCCAGCACCACAATCCTCAGGCCACCCGCGTTCACAGCTGGCGTACCGCCACCCAGCAGCCCAAGGAGCAGCAGCGGCCCGAGGCCGCGCGCCGGCCAGGGACGCGGCCAGAGAAACCAGACCACACCCGGCAGTGCCAGCACAAGCGCCACCATGCCCGGCGCCGGCAGAGGCCAGACCGCGAAGGGCAACCCCGCGCACCAGGCGAGGAAGCTGCGCCAGACATCAAAACAGTCAGCGGCAAGCAACAGCAGGGGCACCGAAGTCTCCGGACTGACTCCGGCAACAGCAGCCGCCAGCAGGGTCAGTGGCACCAGCACCAGACTGAAAGCCGGTACGGCGGCAAGATTTGCAATCGCGCCAGCCAGCGGCAATTGACCGAAAAAAATCAGCGTCAGCGGCGCCAGGCAGATTGTCATCGCGATCTGGGTCAGCAGCAGCAGGCCACACGCGTTCATAGCGCTCGTGACTATTCTCGCGCGAAAGGACTGTGCAGCCTTTGGCCCGACCAGACCAGGCACCGGGACACGGGCAGTTGCCACCAGCGCGAGGATCGCTACACCCGCGAAAGACAGCCAGAATCCCGGCAGCAGTACTGCAAAGGGCTCGACCAGCAGCACTGTCAGCAGCACCGTCGCCAGGACAGTCGGCCCACCGACAGCGCGACGCAGGCTCAGCAACACGGCGGCGGTCAGCAGCATTACGACCGAGCGCAGCAGTGGCACACTGAATCCGGCCAGCAGACCGTAGATGGCAGCCGCGCAAACGGCAGTCCAGCCTGCCCACAGCCTGGGTCGGCAACTGAAGCCCAGGGCGAGCATGCCGCGCCCGAGCAGCAAACCCAGCAGGGCAAATGGACCTGCGACCAGCGCGATGTGAAAACCGGAGATGGAAATCAGATGAATGGTGCCAGTACGGCGCAACATCTCCCACTCCTCTGCAGCCAGCGCCTGGTAGGCACCGACCGAGAGCCCCAGCACATAGGGCGCTGACGCCCTGCCGGCCAGCGGTGCGGCCATCCGGCGCGCAAGAGCAGCCCGAGCCCTGCTCGCAGCACAAGTCGGTCGCGCATCGGCCAGACGACGGTTCACTCCGCCTGGACGAACCCAGCCGGTCGCACCGATGCCTTCACTGAAAAGCCAACGCTCGAAATCGAAGGCGCCAGGATTGGCCGAGCCACGCGGTGGTCGGACGCGTATCTGCAACTGCCAGACTTCGCCGGGCCAGATCTCCGGCGCAGTGTCGTACCAGGTGACCAGCATCCGCTTCGGCACCCTTGTTGCGTCCCCGGAACTCCGCGTTTCGAGCACAAAGCGCAGCGAGCCGTCCTGGCGGCGCGGAAACTCGCATATGCTGCCGCGGACATTGAGATCCGTGCCGGTACTTCCTGGCGGCAGGCGATCGGCAAGTACTGCACCGATGCTGAGAACGATCCGCACGCCGACCAGCACCACCAACCCGGCCAGAAGCAGCCCTCGCGTACCGGCCAGCACTCCACCAGCAAGAAGAATTGCAGCGGCTGCGGCTGTCAGCGCGCCGACCGACGGCAGGTTTTGCTGAAACAGAAGCAGAACAGCCGCCAACACGGCGAGAAAAGCCGAAGCGAGCATATTCGCAGGCGTCCAGAACCGGGATAATGCGCGGGCCCGGGTACTGTCGATTGCCGGGCGACTGATACAGTGGAAGTACAGATCCAGGGTAAGGGATGCCGCGCAAGTTTTTAAGGCGACTATCTGTTGCGTATCGCGAGAAACGCGGGGCACAGCCGTGGTATCTGCGGCCCTTCGGGTCGCTGCTCCACCATCCGGTCTATTTTTCAATCAACCGTCGCAGCATCAGCAGCGCCATGGCAATCGGGCTGTTTGTTGCTGTGCTGCCGATGCCGGGGCATACACCACTCGCGCTGGTACTCGGCCTGTTGTTGAGAGCCAACTTGCCAGTCGCCCTGCTGGTAATCTGGGTTGCCAACCCCCTGACCTATGCACCGATCCTGTATGGCGACTATGTGCTCGGCAACTATCTGCTCGGTGTCACGCCCGGCGATTTCAGCGCGGGCTCGTCCTGGGCGGAACTCCGCGAATTCATAGCCAGAGCCTGGCGCCCACTGTGGTTCGGCGCAATCGTCGGCGGCCTGCTGCTCGCCGTTCTGGGCTATGGCCTGACTAATGCAGCCTGGCGGGCAAACACGCTGTGGCGATACCGCAACCGTATCGCACAGCGCGCGAAAGACTCATGAGGCCTGCTGCTGGTACTCGGCGCTGATGTCATCGAGCCGTCCGTCCTGCAGCCGCAGCACACGGCCCATCCGTTCGGCGATGCGTGCTTCGTGGGTCACAATCACCAGGCTCGCACCGACCTCACGGTTGAGGCTCAGCATCAGTTCGAGCACGGTATCGCCTGTCTTGCGGTCCAGGTTGCCGGTCGGTTCGTCGGCAAGGACAACAGCCGGCTCAGTGACAAGCGCGCGGGCGACCGCCACGCGCTGACGCTCACCGCCGGACAATTCACCCGGCCGGTGATCCAGTCGCGCGCCCAGCCCGACGCGTTCCAGCACCTCACGTGCGCGCACGCGGATCGCGGCGACCGGTTCACGACGCACCAGCAGCGGCATGGCTACGTTTTCCAGCGCCGTGAACTCGGGCAGCAGATGATGAAACTGGTAGACAAAACCCAGGTGCCGGTTACGAATCAGTCCGCGCTGCGCGTTGTCGACTGCCGAAAGATTCTGGCCGCTAACGCGCACTTCGCCGGCGGTTGGCGTATCCAGGCCGCCCAGCAGCTGCAGCAGGGTAGTCTTGCCGGCACCCGAGTAGCCGACTATCGCAATGCGTTCACCCGGTGCAACGCTCAGCTCGATGCCATTCAGCACATTGATGACAACGCCACCTTCGACAAAGCGACGGGTCAGGCCATGACACTCCAGAGCCGGCACATCATTCATAACGCAATACCTCCGCCGGTGCGGTCAGTGCGCCGCGCCAGGCTGGATAAACCGTGGAAACCAGGCTGAGGACCAGAGCGATTCCCGCCACTTGCCAGACATCCGGCCACAGCAACCTGCTTGGCAGTTCGCTGATGAAATAGACATCCGGCGCAAGAAACTGGAAACCGGTGATCCGCTCGATCAGTGCAGTGATCGAGCTGACATTCCATGCACCGAGCACGCCTGCAGCCACCCCGACGACGGTGCCTGTCAGTCCGATGATCGCGCCCTGACAGACGAAGACCGTCATGATCGCTGCAGGTGATGCGCCCAGCGTGCGGAGAATGGCGATCTCGCCCCGCTTGTCGCGCACCACCATCACCAGTGTAGAGACGATATTGAAAGCAGCGACGGCCACGACCAGCAGCAGGATGACGAAAACGATAGACCTCGTCAGCTGTATCGAGCGAAAGAAATTGCCGTGCTCGTGCGTCCAGTCGCTGATATAGGCACCCTCGCCCCAGGCATTTGCGACAGACCGGACCACTGCAGGTGCCTGCAGCGGATCCCTGACCGCCAGGCGCAGGCCAGACACATCGTTCCCGAAGCGCAGCAGGCGCTGCGCATCCTGGATATTCAGAAAGGCCAGCGACCGGTCGAACTCATACATGCCGGCATGAAAAATGCCCACGACCGTGAAGCGGCGCATGCGCGGCACCACGCCTGCAGGCGTGGTTGTCCCCTGTGATACCAGCATGATCAGCTCGTCCCCTGGCCCCACCTCGAGTTGCTCCGCCAGCGTCTGGCCGATCACGAGACCAAAGCTGCCGGGCCGGAGCGCAGTGAGCTCGCCCTTTACCATCAATTCGCCCAGCGCAGAGGTGTCGAGTTCAGCTACAGGATCGATTCCGCGAATCTGCACGCCACGGATTTCATTCTTGCCGACCAGCATGGCCTGACCATCGACAAAGCGCGCGACCGCCCGTACATCCGGATCGGCAAGTGCCACGGAAGTCAGCGATTCCCAGTCGCTGATATGTCCGTCCAAGCCGGTGATCGATGCATGGGCGACAACCTGGAGGATCCGGTTGCGCACCTCGTATTCAAACCCATTCATCACCGACAGCACCATGATCAGCACGGCAACTGCCAGCGCTGTGCCAGTGATCGAAATCACCGAAATGAAGGAAATGAATCTATTCCGGCTGCGCGAACGGATGTGACGCAGCGCGATGGCGAGTTCGAAGGGATGCAACATGATTGCCGGTACGACCTCAGCTACTCGTAGCGCAGCACTTCAGCCGGCGAAACTGATGCGGCGCGCAGGGCCGGATAGATGGTCGCAAGCGCGGTCATCAGCAACGCGATCGCGCTCACCCAGAAAAGATCATCAACCTGCAGATCGACTGGCAGGCTGGTCAGGTAATACACATCAGCCGGCATGAACTCAAAGCCAAAAAAGTTTTCCAGCGCAGGAACGACCGAAGCAATGTTTTTGGCCAGCAGACTGCCAGCCAGAATGCCGGCGAGCACACCCACCCAGCCGATGAGCAGTCCCTGCAGGGCAAATGTCGCAATGATCGCCCGCCGGGAAAAACCCAGTGTGCGCAGAATCGCGATGCCCGGCCGCTTGTCCGTCACGATCATCACCAGCGTGGCGACGATATTGAAGGCCGCCACCGCCACGATCAACGACAACAGCAGGGTCATCATCACCTTCTCGATGCGCACGGCCCGGAAGTAACTGGCGTTGTCGCGCGTCCAGTCGGTGGTCGCAAACCCTGCACCGCCGGCAGCGGTCCAATGGGCTTCCCAGCGCTGCAGGATTTCCGGCGCCGCGAAAATGTCCGCCATCTCCAGGCGCACGCCGGTCACCTTGTCGCCCAACCCGGCCAGCTGTGCCGCATCTGCCAGATTGAGCAACACACGGACTGAATCGTGATCCCGCACACCGATTTCAAAGACCCCGGCGACAGTGATCTCGCGCAGCCTGGAAACCAGGTGCCCGTCTGCATCACGTACCGGTACCATGACCCGCACGCGGTCGCCGGTCGCAAGCCCCAGGCGCAGAGCCAGAGCACGACCCAGCAGGGCATGAAAGGAACCGGGACGCAGCTCGGCGAGTCCGGCACCGAAGATCGCGGCACGCTGATCGGCGAAAGCCGCATCCTGCCCGGGATCTATGCCTTCGATCACCACACCCGCGAGTTCACCACCATTGGCCAGCATTGCCTCGAGTTCTACATAAGGAGCCGCAGCGACGATGCCGGGCCATGTGCCGAGATCATCACGCAGTTCGCGCCACCCGTCCCCCTGCCGGCCAGTCAATACCGCCGCATGCCCTGTGATAGTTACCAGGCGCGAACGCAGCTCATTTTCAAAGCCGTTCATTACGGAAAGAACCACGATCAGGGCCGCCACCCCCAGCGCCACGCCGAGCACAGAAGCCACACCCACAAGGGAAGCAAACTGATTGGCACGCTGGGTGCGCAGATAGCGCAAAGCCATCCACAAAGCGACTGGCCGTATCACGCGCGGTATCCGGACTGGCGCGTCACTGACGCAGCCGGCCGCAACCGCGATAGCGCAATTCGGAGGTCATGTCTACGCAACAGGTGGTTTTTCCGAGTACAGACGGGATGTTATAGTCAGAACCGAAAGCTGGCAGAGAGGTTAGCATGGTTATGAATACAGTCTACCGGATGCTCTGTTGCCTGGCAGTCAGTCTGGTGCTCGCCGGCCCCACCGCCGCGGATACCCTGCTCATCGAGAGCGTGCAAGCCGCCAGGGCCACTGCCACCGAACGACCGACTCGCGGCCTCAGCATGGACAGCGTGGAAGCCCGCTGGGGTGCACCGGCCAGCCGGTCTGCCGCCGTTGGAAAACCGCCGATCACGCGCTGGGAATACCCGTCGTTTGTCGTGTATTTCGAATACCAGCACGTCATCGACGCCGTTCGCCGCTAGAACGCTGTTTCAGTCACACTGACCGGTATCTGCCATTTGGCAGGTATGGGTCGTGTGCTATGGGATAATCGCGTGCTTGCCAGCAGCCAGCCGCGACATGAACAGCGTACCCACCCACTCCAGCCTGCTATCACTGCCACTGCCACTACCACTGCCGACCGGGCCCAGTGCCCGCCTGAGCTGGACAGCTCTGCCCGGCTGTGGTGAAGCGCTCGGCCTCGCCAGCCTGCGAGCGACGCACGCCGGCTTCTGGCTGATCATCGTACCGAGCGTCGCGCGCGCAGAGAGCCTTGAAGCCGAGCTGCACTTTTTCCTTGGCACGCAAACCGGCCCGGCTGTTTTTCCCGATACCGAAGTACTGCCCTACGACACCTTCAGTCCGCATCAGGACCTCACCTCAAGGCGGCTGATGGTGTTGCGCGACGTCGCGGCAGGCCGGATCAACACCCTGATCGTTGCGGCCTCCACGCTGCTGCCCAGGCTGGCGCCGACGCGCTATATCGGCGGCTACAGCATCTCGCTTGCAGCCGGCCAGAAGCTGCGGCCGGAGCAGTTGCGTCTGCAGCTGGAGACAGCCGGCTATCAGCGTGTCGCACAGGTCATGGAACATGGCGACTTCGCAGTGCGCGGCTCGCTGCTCGATTTTTATCCGATGGGCTCCGAGCAGCCGGTCCGTATCGATTTCATGGACGACGAGATCGAAAGCCTGCGCGAATTCGATCCCGACTCCCAGCTCTCGGGCACGGTGCTTCAATCGCTGGAAACGCTGCCGGCGCGGGAAATGCCGATCGATGCAGAAGCCATCAAGCAGTTCCGCCAGGCCTACCGGCGCCGTTTCGAGGGAAACCCGGCGCGTTCGATCATCTATCGCGAAGTATCGGAAGGCCGCATGCCCGGCGGTATCGAGAACTATCTGCCCCTGTTCTTCGAGGAAACCGCCCTGCTCTGGGATTATCTGCCGGCCGGACGCCTGACTGTTTCACTGGGCGAACCCGGCATCCTGTTTGGCTCGGCATGGCAGCAAATTACCGAGCGTCATGCACAGGCGGGTGAAAACTCCGAGCGGCCCGCACTGGCCCCGCATGAGATCAACGCACCCCCGGAAGAACATCTGGCGCAGCTGGCATGCGGTCCATCGCTGGTGATTGACCGTGAGGGTGATGCGGCGGCTACCGGCCTGCCTTCACTGCAGATCAATGCGCGCAGCGAGCATCCCACCCGCCAGCTCGGTGAGTTTGTGCGCAGCTTTCCGGGTCGCATCCTGTTCGCCGCAGAGTCACCGGGGCGCCGGGAAATGCTGGCCGACATCCTGCGTCAGGGAAACTTTCCGGCAACCGAGACAGCCGGCTGGTCGTACTTCCTCGCCAGTCCGGTGCCCACCATGCTCGGTGTCGCACCACTGGAACAGGGACTGCTGCTGGAGAGTGCCGGCATTGCGATCATCACCGAACGCGAACTGTTCGGCGAACGGACGCGCAGCCGGCGGCGCCAGCGGCGGGTCCGCGATCCGGAACAGATACTCAGCGACCTGACCGACCTGCTGGTCGGCGCACCGATCGTGCACGTCGATCACGGCGTCGGGCGTTATCGCGGCCTGACGACCATCACCATCGACGAGATGCCTACCGAGTTCCTGACCGTCGAATACGCTGGCGGCGACCTGCTACATGTCCCCGTGGCTTCCCTGCACATGATTTCACGCTACACGGGTGGCTCCGCAGAAGAAGCGCCGCTGCACCGCCTGGGCAGCGACCAGTGGGACAAGGCAAGACGCAAGGCTGCTGCGAAAATCCGCGACGTCGCTGCCGAACTGCTTGAACTCTATGCCCAACGTGCTGCACGGAAGACCATACGCAGCCCGGAGATACAGAACGATTATGCTGCCTTTGCCGCTGCATTTCCCTTTGAGCCCACCGAAGACCAGGCCACTGCCATCGAAGCAGTCATCAGTGACCTGCGCTCCGACAGCCCGATGGACCGGCTGGTCTGCGGCGACGTGGGCTTTGGCAAGACGGAAGTGGCGCTGCGCGCCGCCTTTATCGCCGTCTCGTCCGGAAAACAGGTCGCGGTACTTGTGCCGACCACGCTGCTGGCCCAGCAGCACCAGCAGAATTTTGCTGACCGTTTCGCCGACTGGCCGTATACGGTTGAAGCGCTGTCGCGATTCCGCACGGCCCAGGAAACCCGCAAAATCATCGAGGGCGTCGAATCCGGCAGCGTCGATATCGTTATCGGCACCCACCGGCTGCTGCAGGGCGACCTCCACTTCAAGAACCTTGGCCTGATCATCGTCGACGAGGAACATCGCTTCGGCGTGAGGCACAAGGAGCGGCTCAAGGCACTTCGCACCGAAGCCGATGTGCTCACACTGACAGCAACGCCCATTCCACGCACGCTCAACATGGCGCTGGGGCGGCTGCGGGACCTGTCACTGATCGCAACGCCGCCTGAAACGCGCCTGAGCATCAAGACCTTTGTGACCCGCTGGGAAGCGCCGTTGATCCGCGAGGCCTGCCTGCGTGAGCTGAAGCGCGGCGGCCAAGTGTACTTTGTGCATAATCACATCGAGGATATCCAGAAAATCGCTGCTGCGCTGGCGGAGATAATTCCTGAGGCGCGCATCGAGATCGCCCATGGCCAGATGCGTGAGCAGGAACTCGAGCAGATCATGCTCGACTTCAATCATCGGCGTTTTCATATCCTTGTCTGTACAGCGATCATCGAAAGCGGTATCGACATACCCTCGGCAAACACCATCATCATCAACCGTGCCGATCGTTTTGGTTTGGCGCAGTTGCACCAGTTGCGCGGCCGGGTCGGCCGATCCCACCACCAGGCCTTCGCCTATCTGCTTGCGCCGCCGCGGGAAGCACTGAAACCCGATGCCGTCAAGCGCCTCGATGCAATTGCCGCACTGGAAGACCTGGGCTCCGGCTTCATGCTTGCCACACATGACATGGAGATTCGCGGTGCCGGCGAGCTGCTCGGCGAGGAACAGAGCGGCCAGATCCAGGAGATCGGCTTCGAGCTCTACAACGACATGCTCATGCGCACGATCAAGGCACTGGAAAGCGGACTGGAGCCGGGCCTGGACAGCACCCTGCCGCCGGTAGTCGAGATCAACCTGCATCTCCCGGCGCTGCTGCCGGATGACTACCTGCCAGATGTCCATCTTCGTCTGGTGCATTACAAGCGCATTGCCAGCGCCCGCTCGGATCAGGTCCTGCGTGAACTGCAGGTGGAACTCGTGGATCGCTTCGGCTCCCTGCCGGAAGCGACGCGTAACCTGTTTCGTCTCACGGCATTGCGTCTGCGCGCTGAGCCGCTGGCAATACGCCGCCTCGATGCAGGACCGGCTGGCGGCTTCGTGGAGTTCGGGTCCGCAACAACCGTGAGCCCGGTCTGGCTGATAAAACTGTTGGGCGATGAACTCGCCACCTACCGGCTCGACCGGCAGCAGAAGCTGCGTTTCAAGGCTGAACTGGAAGACAGCAACGCGCGCTTCAGCTTTGTAGAACAACTGATAACGGAAATGCTGGAGAACCGGGAGAAGCCGGCGACAAAGCCTGCAGCACAGAAAGATACGGTTACGGTGCGTCGTTAATCAGCCAGGGCCTTCGATCAACCGGTTTCGAGCGAAGAGTTGCATTGTTCCTCAGGCTCATGGCCGCGCGTGAGGCGAGCCTCTGCATCCTCCAGCAGCCCCGGTTCCTCGGCGCTGACCGGCGGAATTTCCGATGCCATGGAGAAAGATACGGTTACATAGCGTGCGGGCTGTGAACGTGGATGATGGATAGCGAGATCCCAGACGCGTTGCGCGATTCGCTCGGCAAACTGTGCGATGCGGTCTTCCGTCCCGCCGGAAATCAGCACTGCAAAGCGGTCGTTGCCCACGCGCGCGCTGTAGTCCGTGGATCGCTGCAGTGAATTACTGATCGCATGCGCCACCCGGCGCAGGCAGGTCTCCGTTGCATGACGGCCGAAAAGTTTCTGATAACTCTCCAGGGCATTGATGCGAAACACGATGACGCTGAGCCGCTTGTGCTCCTGCCTGGCGATTAGCCAGTCGCGGTACTGAACTTCAAGAAACGCCGTTCGGCCGGGAATGCCTGTCGTCACATCGTTACGGTCATCGCGAATGATCCGCGACGGAACTTCCGTTGCCCGTATGCCAGCGATAGCGGATCGCGCCGAATCCCGGGCGGCGGGCTGCTCCATCGGATCGCCCGTCAGCAGCCAATAGCTGGCCTGTCCAGGCTGCGCATACAGCGGTACCAGACGCAATGTGAGCGCCGAGCCGTCTTTGGCCCGGAGTTGCCAGCACTCATCTGTAGCGGGTTCGAGACAGAGGTTACTTGCCGGGCGCGCGATCAGTTCGCTGGCCTGCAGGCCCAGCGCCCGGCCTACAGCGGGGTTTGCGTAAACGACCAGCTTTTCATCGCACTGGGCGTCAACGATCAGTGCCGGCGTGGCGACCGCATCCAGAGCTTGTCTTAGCAGGTGTTTGTTCAATTTCTTCAATATGTTAAATGACATATCTATAATCTGACTGCCAACCCGTCGCCGCCACCCTCGCCGGTTTACAGCACCGTGACGGGCATCTTAGGTCGCCTGCAATTCCGCTTCTGTGAACACCATCACTCCGGACAGGGTGAACAGGATATTTTTCCGCGCTCCCGCCTGCACCGTGCAGCTACACGGCATCCGGACGCAATCGCAAGCGGCTCAGCTGGCGCTCAGAAATGCCCGCACCAGCCCTTCAGCCTGACTCAGGCCAGCAGCCAGGTGCGCTGCGATTTCGGTGTGTATACCGAGGCCGGACGGCGAGCGCCCGGCCGCCTGGTTCACGACCAGACAGCAGATGGCATAGGAGATGTCCAGCTCGCGCGCAAGGCCTGCTTCAGGCATCGCGGTCATCCCGACCAGGTCGCAGCCATCGCGTTCCATGCGGTCGATTTCGGCGGCCGTCTCCAGCCGTGGTCCCTGGGTGACACCATAAGTAGCAACCGGTCGGAGACAGATACCCGCCTGATTTGCAGCGCTTAACAGTTGTTCACGCAGTGGGGCACTAAACGGCATCGTGAACTCTATATGTTGCAGGGGGAATTTCGCGCTACCGCAATAGGTGTGTTCACGCCCCCAGCTGTAATCAATCAACTGATCAGGCAAGACCAGCGAACCGCAAGCCGCATCGGGAGAGATGCCGCCGACTGTATTGATTCCGAGCAGATGATCGATGCCGAGTTCGCGGAAAGCCCAGACATTCGCACGGTAGTTCACGGCATGTGGCGGAATCGCTGGCGATCCTGGCTCTCCATGCCGCGACATCAGCAGGACCTCATGACCGGCAATAACGACACGCCGTACCGGCCCGGAGCATTCCCCCCATGGACCAGCAGGCAGCGGGACCAGCTGGCCGCCAGCCAGAAATGATGTCGCTCCCGATCCACCGATGATCCCGAGTCGCATGAAATCACGCCCGACTATGCGGGCAACCCCCAGATTGCATCCAGATGTCGCCAGCGTCCGCGAAAATCCATGCCGCAGCCAAACACATACTCATCGCCGACTTCCAGTCCGACATGATCCGGTGTCAGCGAGCTGCTGACCCGCTCATGCCGCTTGCGCACCAGCACCGCCGTGCTGAGCTGGCGTGCGCCCTGCTGCCGGCAATGGGCGGCAACAAACCCCAGCGTAACCCCTTCGTCGAAGATATCGTCGATGAGAATGACATGCTGATCCCGCATCGCGACCCGGGGCGGACTGATCCACTGCGGAATTCCACCGCGGGTCGCATCACCATAGCGGCCGACACGGCAGACATCGATCAGCAGATCGCCCTGCAGCAAACCCGCAACACGTACCAGTGGCACTACGCCCCCCAGCAAGACGCCGAGCAGCACACAGTCACCTGCTGCAAGCTCCGGCTGGATGCCTGTCGCGAGCCGCTGATACGCCACTTCAACCTCTGCGGCCGTGGCAACCAGGCGCGCCCCTGCGACTGGCGGAACCATCAGCTCAGCGCGAGGCCCGGTCGGGCCAGCGCCTTGTCCAGGCTCGCCACCGCCTGCCGCCAATCAGCCGATCCGCGCAATTCAGTACCAGGCAATGGTGCAGTGGCCTTGCGGCGCAGCGCCACCAGCCGTGACTGTCCGGCGGGATCCGTGTAGCCCTGCAGGGCTTCCAGCGTGGCATCGGCGGCTACCGGATCGTTGCAGACCAGCGCCATGTCGGCGCCAGCGGTGAGCGCACGCCGCGCACGCTCCGGCATCTCGCCCTCGCTGGCGAGCGCCCGCATGCTGAGATCATCCGTAAAGATGGCCCCATGCATACCCATGTCACGGCGCAGTGCAGTCCCAAGCCAGTATGGCGACAGGCTCGCGACCTCGGCGTCGACGCGTGGATAACGGACATGGGCGACCATCACTGCGTTCAGCCCATGACTCAGCAGCCGCTCATAGGGCAGCAGGTCGTCATAGAGTTCCGAAAGCGTCCGGTGATCGACCGGCAGATCCAGATGTGAATCAGCAACGACATGGCCGTGCCCCGGAAAATGCTTGGCGACACCGATCATTCCTGCCTTGTGCATGCCCTGCAGCCACGAAACAGCGAGCGTGGCGACGATCTCGGGATCGCGGTGAAAAGACCGGTCGCCGATCACTTCGCTCAATCCGTAATCGAGATCGACGACTGGCGAAAAACTGAAATCGACGCCCGAATCGAGGACTTCTGCGGCCATCAGCCAGCCGCACTGCCAGGCGAGGCGGCGACCCTCGGCGGCATCCAGATCGTACTGGTGGCCCAGCCAGCGCAGGGAGGGCAGCGCATAGAAGCCCTCACGAAAACGCTGAATCCGTCCACCTTCCTGATCCACGGCGATGAGCAGTGGCGGCATCCGCAAGGCACGGATCTCCGCCACCAACTCGCGCAACTGATTGAGAGCTGTGTAATTCCGGCTGAAGAGAATCACACCGCCTACCAGCGGATTACGCAGCCGATCTCGCTCTGCCGCAGACAGGGATTGTCCCTCTACATCGAGCATCAGGGGACCAAGCGTCATGGGACAATATCCACCGGGGTACCGGCCGTCACGGCAGAAAACAGTTCGATCACATCTGCGTTGCGCATTCTGATGCAGCCATGCGAGAAGGGTACGCCCATGACTTCGCTGTCGGCCGTGCCGTGGATATAGATGTAACGGCGCATGGTATCTACCGATCCAAGGCGGTTACGTCCGGGCTCGCATCCGGACAGCCACAGGATACGTGTCAGTATCCAGTCGCGCTCCGGGTGTGCCGCGATTAGCGCCGGGCTACAGATCTCACCGGTAGGACGCCGGCTTTTCAATGCAGCGCCGGCAGGCAGCCCCGCACCGATCATCGCGCGGATCACATGACGACCGCGCGGCGTACACAGGCTGCCACTCTGCTCTCCCGGCCCGTAACGCGATGTGGATACCGGATACTTCGCCAGCAGACGGCCCGCCTCACGCAGGGTCAGCCGCTGACGCCTCAGACTGATTTCAATCGTCACCGTGGAACTGCCAGTGTGCGCCATGAGTATCAGTTCTTCACAAACAGCGCCATGGATTCAACATGGCTGGTCTGGGGAAACATGTCCATCGCACCAGCGGCTTCGAGCCGGTAGCCATGTGCTGAGACCAGCAGTCCTGCATCGCGGGCCAGTGTCCCCGGATGGCAGGATACATAAACGATGCGCCGGGCGCCGACCCCGGCCAGCGCCGGCAGCAGCTCTGCCGCACCCGTCCGGGGTGGATCCAGCAGCACCAGCTCAAAGGACTCACGGGTCCAGGCACCCTCCACGCCTGCACCACTCAGATCGGCCTCAATGAAGCGGGTATTGGCAAGCCCCGCAGCAGCGGCGTTCTGCCGGGCACGATCCAGCGCAGGTCTCGCACCCTCGATGCCCGTGACCTCGGCGGCACACTTCGCCAGCGGCAGAGTGAAGTTGCCTATCCCGCAATAGAGATCCAGTACGCGGTCCGTCGCGACAGGGGCCAGCAGAGCGATGGCCTGGTCAATCATGCGCAGATTGACCTCCGCGTGTACCTGAATGAAGTCCGCCGGACCAAAGCGCAGCGACAGCCCGTATCCGGGAATCGCGTAGCAGAGGTCCTCATCTGCCTGCAGCGGATCGAGCGGCGTTACAGAATCGGGGCCGCCAGGCTGCAGGTAGATTCTCAGCGCATGAGTCAGCGAAAATTCGTACAGCAAAGCCATGTCGCCGCCAGCAGGTGGATCCAGAACGCGCAGGACCAGCGCTGTAGCATTGTCTGCAACCGTTACTTCGATCTGCGGCAGGCGCGCGCGGATCGACAGCGCACCGATCAGCGCCGACAGTGCCGGCAACAGCCGGCTCACGGCCGGATGCATGGTTTCACAGGACAGCATGTCGACGACGCGCGGCTGCTCGCGTTCACGAAAACCGACCAGCACACGGCCTTTCTTCGCCACGTGACGCACAGCGAGTCGAGCCCGCCGACGGTAGCCCCATACCGCAGCACTGATCGGCGGCAGTATCCGTTCCGGCGCAATCCGGCCGATGCGCTGCAGGCTGTCCAGCAGGGTCGCCTGTTTCATCTCCAGCTGCGCCGCCGGTTCCAGATGCTGGAGCGAGCAGCCGCCACAGCGGGAAAAATATTCGCATGCAGGCACCGCACGCTGCGCTGAAGGACGCAATACTTCCAGCAGCACACCCTCGTCGAAATTGCGCCGGCGCCGCTGACGCCTGAAACTGATCAGCTCACCAGCCAGCGCACCGGGCACCAGCACCCGCTTGCCTCCGGGCGAGGTGACAACTCCGGCACCTTCAAGGGTCAGGTCCAGGACTTCAGCAGTTTCCGCCGGTGAGTTGCTGGCCACAGGACGATCAGTCCCCGGCAGGCGGCTGTGTAACAGCTGTGGAATCTGTCTGTACCCAGGCTTCACCGAAGGCCTTCCAGTGCGGTGCATCGGAACCATCAAGCAGACGACGCACCCGCAGGTGCTCCTCTGCCAGTCCCTGCGCATCGAGCTGACCGCGCAGATACTGGAAACGGAGATACACCAGCCAGGTGTTCATCACATCCGTCTCGCAATAGTTGCGAATCGCTTCAATCTCACCGCGCTGATAATGGTCCCAGACCATGTCGCCGGAAAATCCCAGCTTGCCCGGCAACCCGAGCATGGTGGCAATGTCATTCAGGCTGGCGCGCGAGCGGCCCTGAAAGGCCGACAGGACATCCATCAGATCGACATGCCGCCAGTGAAAGCGGCTCAGATAATTGTTGTAGCGAAAGGCCTGCTCGTTGTCGCCGGTTTCCCAGTAGCGTGGAGCCTGTATACCGTGCAACAGCGATCGATAGTGCAGTACCGGCAGATCGAATCCGCTGCCGTTCCAGGACACCAGTTCCGGTGTATGTCGCTCGATAGCTTCAAAAAACCGCGTGACCAGTTCCTGCTCGCTGCTCTCTGCAGTGCCGAGGCTCATGGCCTTGAGGCCATCGCGATGCCGCCAGACCACCGAGATGGCGACGACACGCTGCAGATGCAGCGGCAGAAAATCCGAGCCTGTCTCCTGCAGGCGATGAAAGGTCATGGCCTTGGCAACGTCCGCATCCGGCAAACCTTCGAGATTGAACAGGCGCCGGCCGGTTTCCACATCGGGCACCGTCTCGATATCAAACACCATCGTCTTCATGATCGCCTCAGGCTTTCATCAGTACGGCGACCGCGACAACCAGACCTGCCTCATCAGACAGGGTAACGTGGCCGTCGCCTACGCCGAGCTCCGCACAGACCTGCAGTCCGCGCACCGAATACACGATCTCCGGCTTGCCGCGCGCGTCCGGCACGATGCCTGCATCACGCAACCACATGCCGTTGGAAAAACCGGTACCCAAGGCCTTGACGATAGCCTCCTTGGCGGCGAAGCGCATGGCCAGATAACGCACCGGATTGCCGCTGCTGCTGAAACCGGGCAGCTCCTCGGGCATCAGGATGCGCTGCGCGAATCGCTCGCCATACCGGGCGTGCGCGGCTGCAATTCGTTCAATCCGGAGGATATCGGTACCGATGCCGAAAATCATGGCGTCCGCGCCAGCCGGATCAGCCGCTTCATTTCTGCGACCGCTGCCGACATACCGGAGTACAGCGCATGGGCCACGATTGCATGACCGATATTGAGTTCGTTTATTTCCGGTATCGCCGCAACTGGCCCCACATTGTGATAGTTGAGCCCATGCCCTGCGTGCACCTCAAGCCCGGCCGCAATGCCGGAGCGGGCTGCTTCGCGCAGT
>CAYJPG010000009.1:0-39816 GCA_964371995.1 uncultured Chromatiaceae bacterium
GCCCCATCTGGTGCAGTTCGGTGAGGATTCGTGTCGTACGTACCGGATCCTCCATCAGCGTGGTTTCGGTGATTTCCAGCTCGAGACTGTCGGGTGACACGCCGTGCTTGCTGCAGATGGCGCTGACCCGGCTGATGAAGTCGCGCTGTTTCAGCTGGCGCAGTGACAGGTTGACGGCAATCCGGCCCGGATTGATGTCGCTGTCCTGCAGGCTGCGATAGTCACGGCAGACCCGGTCCAGTACCCACTCACCGAGCTCGAGTATCAGGTTGCTCTCTTCGGCCAGCGGGATGAACTCGGAGGGCAGGATCAGACCGCGGTCGGTCAGCTCCCAGCGCACCAGCGCCTCGGCGCCAGCGATCGAGCCATCACGCAAATCAACCTTGGGCTGGTAGTGAACGCGGAGCTCGTTCTTCTCGAAAGCCTTGCGGAGGCGGCTCTTCAGCATCAGCCGGTCGACCGCTGCAGCGTTCATGTCCGGGTGATACACGTCGAGTGCACCGCCGCCCTGCCGTTTGGCGCGATAGAGCGCAGCATCGGCGTTACGGATCAGGTCGATGACGTTGTTGCCGTCAGCCGGATACAGGGAAATCCCCGCGCTGACCGTGGTGTAGATCTGGTGCCCCTGAAACATCAGCGGCTCGCTGATCGTCTCCTGCAACAGACGTGTCATCGCCACGACCTCGGCGCGCAAATTGCGCCCCGGATCAAGGTTGTCGAGTACCACCCCGAACTCATCACCGGCCAGACGGCCGATAACCGAACCTTCAGGCAACAGATTGCGCAGCCTCGTGGTGAGCGCTTCCAGGCAGAGGTCGCCTGCGGTATGCCCGAAGGTATCGTTGATCTCCTTGAACTTGTCCACATCCATATAGATCAGCGCCAGACGATGCTTGCCACGTCGTGCACGCGCCAGCGCGCGCTGCAACAGATGCTGAAACTGCATGCGATTCGGCACCTTGGTCAGCGCATCAATGCGCGCCAGATAACGGATGCGCTGCTCGGCCAGCTTTCGCTCGCTGATGTTATGCACGGTAATCACATGGCCGCGGAGCGCCGGATCATCACTACCGAGTTGCGCACAGCTGTATGTCACCGGTACCGCCTCACCGGCGGCATTCAATAATATGGTCTCGCGCGTACGCCCCTGATTGTCGCTGAGGGAGAAATCAGCACGCTGGTTTTCGGCAACCAGGCTGATGAGCGGCAGACCACACAGTTCCGCGCTTTCCTTGCCGAGCAGGCGTTCGGCTGCGGGATTCACCCGGTTGATGCTCCCGTCGGTGCGCGTGACGATGAGCGCATCCCTGAGGGTACGAATAACCTGGCTAAGATACTCGTGGGAACTGCTGGCCTTCAGCAAGGCGACGCGCAGGCGTTCAAGCTCTTCGGACAGGCCATGTCGTTCGCCGGGTGCGGGCGGCTTCAGTTCGCCGACATGCTCGACGTGCGTGAGTCCTTCCACCGTCGCGGCCAGTTTGCGGATCATCTGGCTCCGGCGCCTGAGACGCAGCCGGGTAACGATCAGGCCCACGAGCAGTATGACCACAAGCAGGCCGATCACGGCATTCGCCAGTTTCACACCCGCCGACGGCGCTGCATACACCGGCGCGAAGCCGCTGGCGGCAAATACCAGGGAAAACCAGGGCGTCTTGAAACGAGACTGCATAGACCGGGCCGTACACCATGCGGGTCATTCAGTTGGGCCTAGCATGACGACCGGGCGCGGCCCGGACAAGTTGCTTATGGCAGATCGGCGTGCCGATGGTGCCAACTGTGTTGCAGCGCGCACGTTGCTGTCGTTACGGGGTTTAGAATGCGGACATCGCCATCTGGCGTCGGAGTCGCCCCTGGCATGGGCTACAAATGCGCGCTGATCGTCGATGATTCGCGAACTGCCCGCGAGGTTCTGCGGCGCATGCTCGAAGCCCACGAGCTGCGGGTGGAAACAGCCGAATCAGCCGAAGCGGCGCTCGAATACCTGAGCGCACATCGCCCGGATGTGATCTTCATGGATCACATGATGCCGGGCATGGACGGCTTCCAGGCGGTAAAGGCAATCAAGGAAAATCCCGCAACGGCCACCATCCCCGTGATGATGTACACCTCGCAGTCCGGCGACCTGTATGTGGGACAGGCCCGGGCGCTTGGCGCCGTCGGCGTGTTGCCAAAGCAGATCAAGCCGGTTGAAGTGACAGAGGTGCTGCGCTCCCTGCGCCTGCTGTCCGGCTCGGAGCCGGTGCACGCCCGCCGCGCCAGCGACAGCCCATCCGGGTTCTCAGGTATCGAGTCGGTGAATTCACCCGCTGACTGGTCCGACCTGCATCGCTGGCTGCAGGAGATGCTGGCCGACCACAATCGCGCTTTGCGCACCGACCTCGAAGCCACCGTCCGGCAGGTGATGGGCGAGCGGCCTGAAAATTCACCCGTTGCGGCGAAGCCGGCAGATCGCCGTACACCTCTGCCGTTTTGGCCAGCCGGTGCACTGGTGGCGGTGCTCACAGTCGTCGCGGCAATTTCATTCTGGCTGCATCTTGATTCGGAAACCCGCTGGCGCGAGGTCGCGCGCCAGAATCTGGGGCTGGTCAGGGCGCTGGACGAGCAGCGGGCAGGCCGTACCCCCGTTTCCGGCATATTGTCGCCGGCGACCGGCACCACGGCCGCCGGGGTGGACCATTCAGCCGGGATTGCTGCTGCACTCGAATGGAGCGTCAATCAGGCGGCCAGCTATCCGCCGGATGAACTGCCGTTGGGCGACACCCGGCTTGAGATGCTGAAGGGCCTGCTCGACAGGCTCCGCACGCTGGATTTTCGTGGCACGGTGCGGCTCGAAAGCCATGTCGGGGACTTCTGCATGCGACGTGCCGCTGATGCCAGCTGGAAGCTGGCTGCGGATGAGTTGCCGATAACACGCTGTGACCGTCTGGGCCTTCCGGCCAGCGAAGCGCGCATGGAATCCGGCCGGCAGTCGGTGGCATTTGCCAACTACCTCGCTGACCCCTCCATCAGCAGCGGACCCGTCCGCATTGAGACCGAAGCCTTCGGTAACACGGAGCCGCGCATTCCCTATCCGGCAGCCACCGACGGCGTAACTGCCGGTGAGTGGAACCGTGCAGCGCGGGCTAACCAGCGCGTCGAAATCCGCCTGCTTGCTGACCCGGCCGTCATTCCGACGGGCCAGTAACACTGCTGGCCGCTGCAAACCTGGCTGTATGATTGCCAGGTGGCGGGCTTTGGGCAGATCAGGGCAGGGATAACGTGTAATCTGGCGCGCCGGCCAGAACCGCAGCTGACCGGAACAACCATAAAACGCAGAGGAAGATGCGTGGGAGATCTGCTCGAAAACCGCTTGCTCAAACTGTCCGCGCCCGAGGCAGCCGGCCTGGTGCGCGGCGGGCAGCGGGGTGTGGAGCGGGAGTGCCTGCGCATCACACCGGATGGCCGGCTGGCTCAAACCCCGCATCCGGAGGCGCTTGGCTCGGCACTGACCAACACCTGGATCACGACCGACTATTCCGAAGCACTACTCGAATTCGTTACGCCACCCCAGTCCTGGAACTGGCAGACAATCCAGTTTCTCTGCGACATCCACCAGTTCACGATGGAACGGATCGGCGATGAGTTGCTGTGGCCACTCAGTATGCCGTGCCGGATCAGGAGCGACGCCGACGTGCCCATCGCCTACTACGGCACGTCCAATATCGGCCGCATGAAAACCATCTACCGGCGCGGCCTCGGCCACCGATATAGCAGCATCATGCAGGCGATCTCCGGTGTGCATTACAACTATTCGCTGCCGGATGCTTTCTGGCCGCTTTACAGGGAGCTCGAAGCAGACAAATCCGGACCGCAGGATTTCCGCTCTGCCTCTTACCTCAGTGCGGTGCGCAACGTCCGGCGTCTGGACTGGTTGCTGCTGTATCTGTTCGGCGCCTCGCCCGCACTGTGCAAGAGCTTTGTACAGGGCCGCGAATCCGGGCTCGAAGAGCTGGATTCCGCAACTCTGTACGGCCCCTGGGCTACCTCGCTGCGCATGAGCGATCTCGGCTATCGCAACGACGCGCAGGCAAACCTCGTGGTTTCAGCGAACAGCCTTAACGAGTACATCAGGGACCTCAGCCAGGCCACACATTTGCCGCGTGCTGAATTTGCCCGTATCGGCGTAAAAGTCGATGGCGAGTATCGCCAGCTCAACGCCAACCAGCTACAGATCGAGAACGAGTTCTACAGCACGATCCGGCCCAAACGCGTCATTGAGCCGGGCGAACGACCCACCGCAGCACTGCTCCGTGGCGGCGTGCAATACATCGAGCTGCGGGCGCTTGATATCAGCCCGTCGGACCCGGTCGGCCTCAACCAGCGGCAACTGCGTTTTCTGGAAGTCTTCCTGATCTATTGCCTGCTGCTCGACAGCCCGCCCATCTCCGCTACCGAGCAGGAGTGCATCGACCGGAACCACATCCTGGTGGCGCGGCGCGGCCGCGAGCCGGGCCTGCGCCTGGCACGCGGTGAGGGCGAGATATCCCTGCAGAAGTGGGGTATCGCGATCTGCAACGATATGGTGGCAGTCGCCCGACTTCTGGATCCGGACGGCAAGCAGGGACACGTCGAGGCAGTCCGTCATCACGCGCGGACTGTGGAGGATTCATCTCTGACGCCCTCCGCAGCGCTGATCGCGGAACTGCGCGACAAACAGCTTTCGCTGGCCACTTATGGTCTGGACCTGGCCAGGCGCACCCGGGAGTACTTCCTGTCGCTGGGCGCGGATCTGAACCAGCATCGTGAGGCTCTCGCTGCCGAAGCGGGCGACTCGTTGCGCAGACAGGCGCAGATGGAAGCCAGCGACGTGCTGGATTTCGACGAATATCTGGCGCGTTACCTCGCCTGACCCGGATCCGTCGCGTAGCCGGCGTGATGGCCGCACTGTCGTTGTCTGAGACGGGCGTTTACACTGACTGCACGACTGTTCAGCGGGTGGGGCCCGAAGATGTCGCGGCTATTTGTTAGCACTTTTGTTGCTGGTCTGCTGCTCGCCGGACTGGCCGCCAGTTTCTGGCCGCTGCCTGAGCACGCACGGTACCGTTCCCTGACGACCGTACTCCCCGATGGCGGGCGGCAGGAAGATTTCATTATCCGCTGGCCCGAAGACCGCATCAGGCGCGACGGTGAGAGCGGTACCGGACTGCCGGCAGATGCAGTAACCGGCGCCGCCGTCCTTGAAGACAGCGCCGGCCAGCGGGTCTCGGCAGAGACCTTTCGCGTACGTGATACCGAAGACAACGTCATCGGCGTGGCCAGTCGCATGGCCGGCACCGGTGGCGCCATCGCCGATACGAACCGCTCCGTATCCAACTGGCTGGTGGTAATACCCAGTCGCGGTGCGCTCTTTCTCAGCCAGCCCGATGCCTTCGACACGACAGCGCGTCAACGCGACACTCTGAACGGAGTGATTTCGCTCAGCACGATGCAGAGTCGGGCGCTCTGGAACAACACCACAGAGCGGCGCATCACGGCGGCCACACCCCGCTACGCCGGGAGGATTCTGCGCGGCACCAGCGAGTTTGCCGGATTGGCAGGCAGCTTCAGCGAGACCTGGAAGCTTGACGGTATCAATCCGGACGGCAGCACCCATGGCCGGATCATCCTGTCCACCCTGAGCGAAAGGATCGAGTGACGATGCGCTGGCTGATCGGCATTCTCGGGCTGATACTTGGCATCGCTGCCGGCGCAGCGCTGCTGCTTTTCAATCCGCTGACGGTACGTGGGCCGCTGGCACCGCTGAATGCAAACCTGGTGCCGGACAAGAGCTATCGGATGGACGATTACCGCGGCATGAGCCCGGATCTCATCAGCCTGTTCCGTGGCGGCGCACGCTCCGGCGAACCGGCGCTGGCTGCGCCGGCGCTGGCCAATCTGCGTATTGCGATCATCGTCTTGCCGGCCGGCGATGGGCGTCCGGCCGCACTGGCCGTCAAGGTTTCAACGATGGCAGAACAGAATTCACTGTGGCGCGCCCGGCTCGGTACACTGGATTACTGGAATCTTTTCTGGCCTGGCGAGGGCAGCGTCTTCGCGAGTGGCCACAGCAATTACTGGCCGCTGGTACAGGGCCGGTTCCTGGCGATGCTCCCCGGCGCCAATGCGGAAGCGGAACCGGCCTATGCGCTTTCTGCGCCGCCACCTGCAGGAACGCTGGCCGGCGTCAGCGGTGCCGCTGGCCGCTATGCCGGCTACATTGGCGAAATCCGCGAAAGCCTGCTGCCGGCCGCCGCAGGTGAACCGGGCTGGCAGCTGTCGCTCAAGGCCAGTCCACCGCCGCTCCGCAGCCGCTGACACGGCACAGGATGGTCTATCCGTGAAATGCAGGACTCAGGTTACCGGTGTCAGTGCCCCGCTATGGATAAGGGTGCTGGGCAGCACGTAATACCCGGCACGCAAGGGAAGATTGAGCCAGTCCGGCGTCGGTGCCAGATCAACTCCGGCCTTGCGAAACGCCAGCCAGACGAGTTCAGTGCAGTACAGACGCCGGTGATCTTTCAGGTCGAAATCGCCGTCGAAAGCCGTGTGTTTCCGGTCGTAGCTGAATGCTTCCATGACAGCCGCCCGGACCTGTTCCCGGGAGCCGCCAGCCAGCCGGTAAACCGCGGCCTGGCGCGCATTGCTGATCGACAGATAGTCGCGCAGGGGCTCGACCCGGACGCCATCCAGATCGCCCGCAAACGCCGGCGGCAGGCTGTGGATCACTACCCAGGCGCCATCACGTCGCGCGAGAATTCCCACATGCGAGAACTGCGGCGTGGGGTCGAGGGCCAGCACAGCGCCGCTGACCGCATCATGCCCGGTGCGAAAAACCAGGTCGCCCTCCTGCAGCGCTTCGGGCAGCACGACCGGCCGAACGGCAAATTCCGGTTCGACGGGGCGCGTTGCCGCAACCGTCCATGCGGCGATCAGTAAAATGACACCGGACAACAGCCCGATTGCGCCGCGCCTCTTCACTTGTCAGCCGATATCTTCCATTCATTGTCTTCCAGTATCAGCTTCGTGTTCTGCACATCTGTGTAGCCATCGCCATAAATGAGCTTCAGCCGCACGAGAGCCGACTGTTCATTGACGGTTTCCTGCACGACTTCGATGTCTTTGAGACCACCGCGCTGCTCGGCCATGGCCCGGTTCTGTGCCAGGACCATGGTGAGCTTCTGGTCGTTGAGCACTGCGCGCAGCTGGCTGCTCATCATGCCCTTGGCCTCTTCGACATTGCCCTGCTCAAGCGCCCAGAAAAAATTGCTGGCTGTTTTGGCCGGACTGCCGCCGCCACTGGAGAACAGCAGGGCCACGAGTCCGCCAATGACGAGCAGTGCCACCAGGCCACCGACGACCAGCATCACCGGAAAGCCCTTGCCTGACTTTGCCGGAGCAGCTGCCGGCCGGGCCGCAGCGGCTGGCGTTACCGGTGGAGTGACGGACGCCGGTGCGGCCCGTTTGACGATGGGTGCGCCGCAGTTCTCACAGAATTGAGCGTCGCCTGTTTGCTGCGTACCGCAGCTGGTGCAAAACGCGGCCATCTGGTTTCCCCCTGATCATTTGCCTATTTCAGCTTGTGCCCACAGTTGCCGCAGAACACATCGGCCGCCGTGATTGCCTGGCCGCAGCCAGGGCAAGCCGGTGCGGGCGGCGGTGCAGAGCGGGACTGATTGATCGACGCAGCGCGCTGAGCCGCTGCTTCCTGTGCACGCGCCTGCATCTCGCTGGCGCGCTGCCGGGCGAGATCCTGCATCTCGGTGGCCTTTTGCCTTGCCTGCGCCAGACCGGCAGACAGCTGTCCCTCGGCGGCTGAAGCATCCAGCCCCTCGCTGAGACCGACATACACCAGGTTCAGGCCCATCACCCAGGGCGCGATGATGATCGGCCACATGAGGCCGAGCAGCAGCAGCGTGCCGAACGCGATCCCCAGTGCAGTACCACTGCCGCGCATGCCAGAGGAAATACTCATGAGGCTCGAGAACAGCCCCCCGAAAGCGCCCAGCATGCCGCCTCCACCGATTCCCTGGTGGAGGATCGAGCCGGCCATGCCGAGTGTCATCGCATAGCCGGTGCCGATTCCGACAAAGACCAGCGCGGCGACGAGACCGCAGAGTACGGAGAGCAGGATCAGCAGCACCAGCCCCTCGAAGCCCCGGTTGCGCGCTATGGCATAGACGCGCGCCAGGGTGCCCATGATGGTGTTGCCTTCCCAGACCGCGGGCGCGGAGAGCGCAAAAGCGACCCACAGACCGAAATAGAAGACCGCCGACATCACCGTACTCACGGGTATGACGATTGCCAGCAGGAACGGCCCGATACCAGGGATCTTGCAGATGAACAGCAGGATCGCGATCGGGATCAGGTAGATCAGTGAACAGAGAAAGAAGATCACGGCCAGTGCGATGAGTTTGCCACCGGCAAGAACCGCACCGATAAGACCGGGATCAGCACTTCGCGCATCCAGACCATGCACCTGGTTCATGTACTGGATACCGGCCGAAGAAACGCCGACGATCCATACCAGTACCGCCAGCACGAAACCCAGGGCAATTCCGCTGGCCGAGCCGGTCAGGCCAAACAGCCCCAGCACCAGGAACACGAGCAGGAATGTCGCGAACAGGGTCATTACGGCACGAACGTTTCTGAAGGCATCCGCAGCCCTCATCAGGCCCGCCATGCGATTCTGCGATCCTCCTCCGACTACTGCGTTCATGATCTCCCCCTTGTTATGGTTTGAGTTGCACGCTGAGCGGCATCCGCTATCGCGCCGCGACCATCCGACCTGCAGCGCTTTCGCGAGCGTTGAACACCAGCTGCACTGTCGAGTCATTGGTACTCGCGGCGGCGCCATTCACGTACAAGGTGGTTCGAATCGTGTACGCACCCTGCGGCACACCCTGCGGCAATTTGAAGTTGAACTGGTTTTCGTAGCCGCCCGAGCCGGCACCCTTCTCGGTCAGCACTTTGGATTTCTTCGCCTGCTCCTTGCCCGAGGGATCCAGCAGCGCAAACTCTTCACGGATCTCGGTGACCGGTGTCGCCGTACCCGAAACAACCTCGCTGGTTGAGGTGATCGTCACCGGCTGACCCGCGGCAATGGTCGGACCCGGCTGCACGACGACCTGGTAGGCACTGACTACCGGCTCTGCCGGCAGCGTCCCCTTGTTGTTCTTGCGAAAATCACTCTCTACCTGTGATGCCGGCTTGGTCTGCTTGCTCATGGCGTTGATAGCCATACAGCCCAGGGCGCCGACCGCGGCGCCGACAACCGCGCCCTTACCCTTGTTGGCGAGGGCGCCAACTACTGCACCGATACCGGCACCGACCAGCGGATTGCAGGCGGACGACGTGTCGCCGGTCGCCGATTGCTCTCCACCAGGCATCGTGGCGCAGCTGCTGAGGATAAAAGCAACGACAAATGTCGTGGTTGCAGAACGCATCAGTCTTGTGTTCATGGCAATTGCCCTCCGGTCCTAGTCGATTTCGATACTGTTCAGCGCGGCTTGCTGACCCTCTTTGGCGTCCTTCATAAGGCGTTTGGCATCGCGATTGCCGGGGTCGATCATCAGTACGCTCTCGGCTGTCGCAATAGCCTTGTCGTACTGGAGTTGCTGCTTGTATTCACGCCCCTGCCTGAGCATCGTCCGGATGCGTGCGGCAATCTCCGGCTGCAGTCCAGCCGGCGCGGCTGGCGGTAGCGGCGGAGCAACGGGCACCGGCGGGGCAGTGGCTACTTGAGGGGGTGCCGTATCGGTAGCAACTGTTTCCGGCGATTCCACGGGCGACGGCCCGGAATCCGGTTGCTCGGGCAGCAAGGGTTCCTGCGTCGTCGGCTCTTGTGCGGTTTGCTCTGGTGCCATTGGCTCTGGTGCCATTGGCTCTGGCGTCACGGCCACGGGCGTCTCAACGGACATCTCCGGTGCGGGGCCTGCGGAAGGCTCGGGTGATACGCGCATGTACTTCCAGTAGTACACACCACCACCCGCCACGGCGATCGCGATCACCGCGACCACCGCGACAATCAGCGGGGTCCGTGAAGCAGGTCCATCGCTCGCCGTTACCGGCAGTGCGGCGTGCGCCGCGCGCTTTGGCGGCTGTTTCGCAACGGGGGGCGGCGAGGGCGGCTGTACCGCTCTCGGTGGCGGTGGCGGTGGCGACGATTTTGTTTCAGAGGCTGCCGGCGGCACCGGCACGGTATCGGCGCTCAGGAAACTGTGGCCGCATTTCGGGCAGAACTTCGCCGCTGGCGAGCAGATATTTTCACATTGCGGGCAGCGCGCACCCGCAGCGGCCGCCGGTGCAGCGGCGCTCAGCGGGCTGCCGCAGCCACGGCAGAACTTCGCTGTGGGCGCATTCTCGGCGCCACATTTGCTACAGGCCATCTCCGACTCGCCTTTTTTGTCTCAATTATCAGGCGAACGGCACTCGAAGCATCCTGGCTGGAAATTGACCATCCTGGTCAGGTACCGGCCCCCGGTTCTGCCTTTCGGACAGCCCCGCGAGTTGTCAGTCTATGCTGATATGCGGAAGATGGCACCCCCGGCGGAACATTCAAGTCCTGGATTTGCGGCGCAAAAAAATAGCGGCGATCAAATGATGTGAAGCTCGGCAGCGGGTGACAGGGTTGCGCCCAAGCCGGCATGGAAAGGGAGGCACAGCCAGAAATGAGCGCCCTTCACGATATCGGCATTCTGCTCAGCGTCCGCTTCAAGGCAATCAGATTCAGTTTCTTTACCGCCGCCAACGCGGTCATCGTCTTTATCGGCGACCTGATGCAACCAATCGGCTCCGTAGTGGCGCTGCTGTGTATCGTGACGCCCATACTGGTGCTGGCTCTCGGCGCTTTCTTGCTGCGCATGGTCGCCAGACAACGACCGATCGACTACGACAGCCCGACGACCGGTATCGCCTGGACCAGCGATGCCACGATCTTCCTCGCCGTTGGTTTTCCGCTGCTGTTCGCAACTTTTGTGTGGCAGGAAGCCACCAGGACGGACGAGACATATGCTGAAACTGCAGATGTCGGCGCCTTTGCCACGATGTTTCCCGGGCTTGCGCGCGCCCAGGCTTCAATCGGCATCATAGAGAAGCGACTGGTGCAGGTGGACGAAAAGCTCACGGTCATCCAGTCCGATGTGCGCGAAGCCCGGCAGGAACTCGGCACCCTGAAAAAAGAAACCAGTGTTGATCCGCGCAAGGAGCTCAACAACATGGGTGTCGGCTGGACCGAACAGGAGTTCATCGATGCGATCATGCGCGCCGATCTCAGGGCGCTGGAACTCTTTCTGGACGGAGGCATGTCGCCGCTGCTCAACCACAATGGCGCTTCAGCAGCGTTGTTCGGCCTGCAGTCCGATGGCCCCGATCCGCGGCCGGTGCTGCAGCTCCTGATCCGCAAGGGCTTTGATGTGAACGCCCGGCTCGTGGATGCGTACATTATGCGAAGCCAGGGTGACACGGTGCCGCCGTTTTTCGATACGCCCGACACCCCGAAAGGATATTCAGCCTGGCAGAGAAAGTTTGTTGGCCCGGCAATTCTGTGGGTAGTGATTCTCGCGTCGTACCGGGGACCGTCCGACTACGACCTGCGGGTGATTGAATTTCTGCTCGATCACGGCGCCGACCGGCGGGCAGCCGATTCATTTATGGCGGCTTATCGCCCGATCTGGGGCGATACCGGCGCCTGGCAGCAGGTCGCCGCAGTCCTGAACGAACACAAGTGACGATCAGCGCTGCCTGAACCTGACGTTCGATGGCTGAACCATACGGTCGTTGTGCAGCGAGTTCACCTCTGTGATCCAGTCCTTGATGCACAGGGGCAGGTTCATGTAGTCGGTCTGTTCCGTCAGCACCGTGATTTTTCCTTTGGAGAAAATGGCAGCCTGAACTTCTGCGCGGTCGGGGTTGATGCAGATTACCCCCTCTTCTTCGGTACCGGCATGCGGCGCATTACCGGCCAGTTTCAGCCAGCCACTGACGAGATCTACTGAGCCCAGCACGTTGATATTTTCTCGCAGGTGTTTTAGCTGATTGCCGGCGACCCGCTGCAGCAGAGGAGCCACGCGCGGGTCGGCCAGCAGCTGATCGGTTTCGTAGCTGCCCACATAGTCGAACAGACGCGCATGTCGCGTACCGGCCGGAACGTCGGCGCGGATTGCGAGTGGCAGCAAAGCGAGCAACGTGGCAACGAGCAGCCAGCGCTGGACAGAAAGGCGCATACACATAACCGGACCCTCCGTGCATGTCTTTACCCCGACCAATGGCATCACGATATGGCGGATGCCGCAAGACCAGGATGATTGCTTTCGTGCCGACCTTGCGGCAGATTCGCCGGGCACATTGCATCGCGTCTTCAGCAAGGCTATCGATTGTGAGCACAGCTACGACCCGTTCGCCGGACTCCAGGCAGTGAGCGTACCGGCTCCCTGGCCCAGCCCATGGCGGGCCTGGTACGCAGTCGCCGTTCTGGTTCTGGCCTTCATTTTTTCGTTCGTTGACCGGATCGTGATCGCCTTGCTGGTGGAGCCGATCAAGGCAGACCTGGGCGTCAGCGATTTTGGCATCGGCCTGCTGCAGGGCTTTGCCTTCGCACTGTTCTACGCGCTGCTTGGCATTCCGATCGGGCGGCTCTCCGACCGGATCAGCCGGCGCAGCATCATCGCCACAGGCATCGTGATCTGGAGTCTGATGACGGCTGCCTGCGGACTCGCGCGCAGCTTTTTCGGCCTGTTTCTCGCGCGGGTCGGCGTGGGCGTCGGCGAAGCCACGCTGTCACCGGCCGCATATTCGATGATTTCGGACTACTTTCCCCGCGAAAAGCTCGGCCGCGCGATCGGTGTTTATCAGTCCGGTGCGCTGCTCGGTGCAGGCATCGCCTTCCTGGTCGGCGGTGCAGCGATACATCTGCTCGCTGGCTGGGACGGCCGCGTGCTGCCAGTGCTGGGTGTGGTACGAATGTGGCAGCTGGCGTTTTTTGCAGTTGGCCTGCCGGGGCTGCTCATCGCCATGCTGATGCTGACGGTGCAGGAGCCGGTGCGGCGGGGCAAGGCAAGCGGTACCGCAACAGGTATCCCGCTCCGGCAGGTACTGGCTTATATGAACGGCCATCGGCGACTGTTTCTCACGCACTTCACCGGCTTCGCACTGCTGATCGTACCGATCACCACCGTTCTGGCATGGGCACCCACCTATCTGAGTCGCGTGCTGGGCTTTGCTCGTGCGGACTCCGGTTTTACGCTGGGGCTGATGCTGCTCATCCTGTCCCCGGCCGCGGTGTATTCCGGTGGATGGCTGATCGATCTTCTGCAGAAGCGCGGCTACGCCGATGCACCATTCCGGGTCAGCATCGGTGCGGCCATTGCCCTGATGCCCCTGAGCCTGTTTGCGACGACCGGCACCGATCCGTCGCTTGCACTGTGGCTGATTGGGCCCCTGATTTTCTGCGCCTGTATCTCCCAGGCTGCCGCACCGATGGTCATTCAGGTGATGGTGCCGAACGAGATGCGGGCGCAGATATCTGCCGTGTGGATGCTGTGCATGAACCTGATTTCCACGATTCTCGGACCGACCATGGTCGGCTTCATCACAGTCTATGTGCTGACGGACGACATGGCCGTCGGACAGTCGATCGCCATCGTCAACGTGCTGAGTTCACCGGCTTCAGCACTCATCCTGTGGGCCGGGCTGAAGCGCTTCAGGCTCAGCCAGGCTTGAGCGAATCTCCGAGACCAGCGCGAAGTTCTTCCATCATCCTGCGCGTGGACTTGACCGGCCGGCCGGCTGCCGCCTCGAAATCTGTCTGCACCTTGAAAGCACCGTTCCGGACACACTGAAAGCAGCCGGTGAGCATGCGGGCAACGTCTTTGCCGCGAACCGCAATCTTTTCATCCTGCATCAGCAGAGCGATGTTTTCCTCGTCGGTGAGCGTCTCGTAGCGCACCTTGAGCCCCAGCACTTCGTTGGCCAGCTGTACCAGTGCCGCCTGGCTCATGTCCTGGCCGACAAGATTGAAGGTTTTCCCGTTGTGGCGATCGCTCTGCGCAAGGCGGGCGATCGCAAACGCCAGTTCATCGATGGTGATGTAGCCACATTCACCCTCGCCACCGACATTCCGGTACACCCCGGATGTATCGGCATGAACAATGTGCCGCAGATCCATCTCCAGATACAGGCCATTGCGCGCAATCACCCACTCCAGGCCGGAAGACTGCAGGTCTTCTTCGGTCTGCCGGTTGACCTGCTGGGTGCCCCAGAACCAGGTGTCCTGCTCCTGGCCGTTGCCGATAACGCTGGTGAAAACGATCTTGCGGACACCGGCCTGGCGGGCCGCTGCAATCACATTCCGGTGCATGAGTACGCGGTCCCAGTTGCCGACCGGCGCTGAAATCATCACCAGCGTATCGATACCGGCGAGCGCCGCGATCATGCTCTCGACGGAATTATAGTCACCGGAGCGCTTTTCGATTCCGGTGACCAGGACCTTCTCCGGAGTGCGGGCTATGGCAACGATATTCCCGGCCGCTGTAGTCGCGAGCAACTCACGCAGAACGGCGTGGCCCAGACGGCCCGACGCCGCGGAAACTGCTGTTTTCATCTCGCGTATTCCCTGCTGCCGCCCGCTCAGTCACCCAGCGACTCGGCGATTTCCTTGAACGGTACCTTCATGTCGCGCAGCACCGCACGGTCCGGCCGGACGCCGCTGGCAATGAGCTTCTTGGACAGCATGAATTCACGCGGACTGTTGATCGCATAAACGGCAGCCAGACGGCCTTCATCCAGATAGAAGGCCGCGAAGGATCGCGACTCCGGGTCACCACGCACCACAACCTGCTGGTCGGCTGCCGACAGGCCGACAAACTGCAGCTTGAGATCGTACTGGTCTGACCAGAACCACGGGATCTGCGCATAGGGCTCAAGCTTGCCCAGTATCGTGTCGGCGGCGGTCTTGGCCTGTTCCTGTGCATTGTGGACCGATTCGAGCCGCAACCGTTTTCCGAGCAGGGCGTTCGGATGGTTGGTGCAATCACCGACAGCCAGAATGTCCGCATCGCTGGTCCGGCAAAACTCGTCCACGACGATACCGTTGTCGCAAGGCAGGCCGGCAGCCTCGGCGAGTTCGACATTGGGCAGGATGCCGATGCCGACGATGACCAGGTCGGCCGGCATTTCGCTGCCGTCGCTCAGGGTCACGGTCTGTACGCGCAAGACACCATTGAACGACTGGATACCCGTATTGCAGCGGATATCGACACCGGCCTGCTGATGCACCCGGGTGAAGAAATCCGAAATCAGCGGCGCACCACCGCGCGCCATCACGCGCTCGGCGAGCTCCACCACCGTCACGTCCAGACCACGCGTAACGGCCACCGCCGCGACTTCGAGACCGATATAGCCGGCGCCGACGATCACCAGCTTCGCGCCTGGCCGGAAATCGTCACGGATGCGATCCACATCCTCGATGTTACGCAGGTAGTGCACACCCGCCAGCTCCGCGCCCGGCAGCGACACCTTCCGCACCCGGCTGCCGGTCGCGATTACCAGTTTGTTCCAGGGCACCGAATCCCCGGTGCTGAGCGTCGCCGTACGGGCTTTGCGGTCAATGGCGGTTACCCGCGTCGACAGCCGAACATCGACGTCATGATCCGTGTAGAACTTTTCCTGGCGCACCAGCAGGCGAGGTACGTCGAGCTCACCGGCGAGAAATTTCTTGGATAACGGCGGGCGCTGATAGGGCAGATAGGGTTCCTCGCCGACCAGGATCAGCTTGCCGGCATAGCCACCCTGGCGCAGTGAAACGATGGTCTGGCCGGCGGCGTGTCCCGCACCGGCGATGATGATGGTTTCGGTCATGTACTTGGGCTCCCAGGCGGCGGGCCTCGATCTGCAGCCGGCCATTCAACAGGTTGTCTCGCGCCGCAGGATTATACTGTCGCGTGTCTCGCGCAGCGGCGCGGGCACTTTTTAGCACTTTTTTCCAGCAGGCGGTCGCAATGATTGGTGCCATTCGTATTCATTCTTTCGGTGGGCCCGAGGTCCTGCAATGGGAGCAGGTCGAGCTGGCCCCGCCGGGCGTGGGCGAGATCACCATTCGCCAGATCGCCATCGGTCTCAACTTCATAGATACCTATCACCGCTCGGGACTCTACCCGCTGACGCTGCCCGCCGGCCTCGGCACCGAAGCGGCCGGCGTGGTAGAGGCCATCGGCCCGGGTGTTACCGGCTTCCGTGTTGGCGAGGCAGTCGGCTATACCGGTCTGCCGCCCGGCGCCTATGCCGAAAAGCGCAACTGGCCCGCCGAGCGCACGCTCAAGCTGCCGGCAGGTATCAGCGCCGAGGTCGCCGCCTCGTCCATGCTCAAGGGGCTGACCGCCTGGTACCTGTTGCGCCGGAGCTACCGGGTGCAGGCTGGCGATGCCGTTCTGCTCTACGCCGCCGCCGGCGGTACCGGCACCATTCTCGGTCAGTGGGCAAAGTCGCTGGGCGCGAAAGTGATCGGTGTCGTCAGTTCCCCGGCCAAGGCCAAACTGGCCCGCGCCAATGGCTGCGCCGAAACCGTGCTCAGCAACGAGCAGGACTTCGTCGCCAGGGTTAAAGCCTTGTCGGACGGCGGTGTCGCGGTGGTGTACGACTCGATCGGCAACGACACCTTTATGCAGTCACTGGACTGCCTGCGCCGGCACGGCACCATGGTGAGCTTCGGCAATGCCTCCGGTCCGGTAGCGCCCTTCTCACCGATGGAACTGGCAAAGCGTGGCTCGCTGCACCTCACCCGCCCCTCGCTGTTCGATTTCATCGCGAGCAAAGCCGATCTTGATGCCGGCGCTGCCGAGCTGTTCGGCGTGGTCAGCAGCGGCGCCGTAAAGATCGGGATCGGCCAACGCTACGCGTTAAAGGATGTCGCACAGGCCCACCGCGATCTGGAAAGTCGCAAGACGACCGGTTCAACATTGCTGCTTCCCTGAAAGGTGCGGGATCTGTTTCCTGATGCCCTGAAAAGCGGCAAGCAGCGCTTTTCTAGCGGTCCAGCTTCGTGATCTTCGAGCCGTCCAGCGAGACGCCCGCCATCAGGCCTTTCTGGCCGACCATGAAGGCCACGATGGGCTTCTTGAGCGTCGCAGTGTCGATGGTGCCGCTCGCGCCGACATCGATCAGCGTGATGTTGCCATCGACGCCGGCCTTCCAGCCGCTGCTGGCACGAAACTGCTTTAGTGCTTCCGCATCCAGAAACACCAGGATGATGTCCCGTTTCTGGCCGCCGGCCTGAAAGCCGATCGAGCCCGAAAAAATGCTGTAGTAGCCGGTCGTCGTGCCACCGATGCGCAATGCGCCTTCACCGCCCTCGCCTGCGATGACGAAACCGGCCTTGATGACTTCGGCAAAGACCAGCACACCTTTGGCTTCGGCCAGCACCGTCGCGGAGCCCGGGACTTCAGCTTTCAGCCTGCCCAGCGCCGCATCGACCTTGGCGTCGATTTCGGTAGCGGTGGAAGCGTGGGCCGCAAAAGGAACGCTCATGCACAGCAGTACAAGCATGCAGAACAGTGTGCGGACTGATGTCGTAGTAGCCTGGCTCATGGATGACTCTCCTTAAATCGGCGGGAAAACCGGCACATCTTAGCGTTAACGCATGGTGACGAGTTCTTCGGCGGCGGTAGGGTGAATCGCCACGGTGTCGTCGAAGTCGCGTTTGGTAGCGCCCATGCGGATCGCTACGGCAAAGCCCTGCAGCATCTCGTCGGCGCCCGGTCCCATGATGTGGCAACCGACCACTTTCTGCTCCGCGCCGGCCGTTACCAGCTTCATGCGCGTCTTTGGCTTGATCGTGGTCATGCCATTCCACAGCGGGACGAAGGTTGAACTGTACACCTTGACCTGATCGCCAAACTTTTCGCGGGCCTCACGCTCACTGAGTCCGCAGGTGCCGATCGGCGGATGGCTGAAAATTACCGTGGGGATATTGCTGTAGTCCAGACAGCGATCTTTCATGCCGCCGAACACCCGGTCGGAAAGACGCCGACCGGCAGCCACTGCAACCGGCGTCAGCGCCGCGCGACCCGTAACGTCACCGAGCGCATAGATGTGCGAGACAGTAGTTACCTGCCAGGCATCGGTCGGGATGAAGCCGGCCTTGTCGGTCTGTACACCGGCCGCTTCGAGGCCGAGATCAGCGGTAGCCGGCACACGGCCGACCACCCAGAACAGCGCATCGAAAGGCCCGTGGTGACGGCCATCCTCTGTGGAAAGTTGCAAACCGTCTGCTGAGCGCTGCAGCCCGGCGGGCACTGCGTTGCCGACAAAGTTAATGCCGTCAGCCGACAGCGCTTCCAGAACGCCCTCTTGCAGCGATTCGTCCAGATGCCGCAGCACGCGGGCGTGACGAGCGAGCAGCGTGACCTCCGAACCGAGCGCACGCAGCGCGCCGGCAAACTCGACCGCGATATAACCCGCACCGACCAGCGCGACCCGCTGCGGCCGCTGCTCCAGGGCGAAGAAATCGTCCGAGACCAGCCCCAGCTCACTGCCGGGCAGAGCCGGCACCTGCGGGCGGCCACCGGTAGCGATGATGATGTGCGGTGCCGACAGGGTCCGTCCGGCAACCGCAATGGTGTGGGGATCGCTGAACCGCGCATGTCCCACGACATGCCCGATGTTTTTCCGTGCCAGGTTGGCCGCATAGATGCCGTTCAGGCGCTGGATGTAGGCATCGCGTTTGGCCTTGAAGCCCGCCCAGTCATGTCCTTTGACAGCGACGTCGAAACCATAATCGCGTGCATCGTCCATCAGGTGAGCAAGGCTCGCCGCGTTGTAGACCAGCTTCTTCGGCACACAGCCCACGTTGACACAGGTTCCGCCCAGCGCCGCGGACTCGATTACGGCGACCCGGGCGCCATATTCCGCCGCACGCTGCGCGGCCGCGAGGCCGGCGCTGCCGCCGCCAATCACGATGAGATCGAACTGTTCCGCCATGCGAATCGCCCTGCTGCCCCGGAAGATGGCGTCCAGTCTAGCAAGCGGACAGAATCCTTTGATTCCCGTCTTGGGGGTCGGCTGGCGTTTCCGTTAGCATTCCTGACCGCGATTTTGCGCATCCACACCCCGGGTCAAGTCTTGAAGAACAATCCCCTGCTACGGGAAAGCGGCCTGCCCGCTTTCGCACACATCCGGCCTGAGCACATTGAGCCGGCCGTGCTGGCAACGATCGAAGCGAGTCGCGCTGAGCTCGAGCAACTGATCGAAGCGACCGGTCAGTCCGACCCTGATTTTGAAGCCGTGGTCTTGCCGCTCGAAGCACTTGGCGACCGGCTGCACCGCGTCTGGTCACCGGTGCGGCATTTGCAATCGGTAGCCAATGCGCCCGAGCTGCGCGCCGCCTACGACGCCTGTCTGCCGGCGCTGTCGCGATACGCCACCGAACTCGGCCACAACCAGCGGCTCTACCAGCTCTATCAGCGACTCAGCGAAGGCAAGGCGGCACAAAGGGACGGCGTGCGCGAAGGGGGCGTGCGCCTGCTTGAACTCGCGATCCGCGACTTCACCCTGGCCGGCGTACACCTGCCGGAAGACAAGAAAGCGCGCTTCAAGGCCATCATGGAGGAGCTGGCGCAAACTGAAGCCGGCTTCGAGCACAACGTGCTCGACTCTGCCGCCGCGTGGTCACTGCACATCAGCGATGCGGAGCGGATTAAGGGCATACCGGAACATGTACTGGAACCGGCAGCCCTGCTGGCCCAGGAGGCCGGCAAGACCGGCTGGATCCTGCAGCTCGACCAGCCCACCTATGTGGATGTGGTCACTCATGCCGACGATCGCGAGCTGCGCCAGCAACTCTACCGGGCCTGGGTCACGCGCGCCTCGGATCAGGCCGACTATTCACCCGACAACGACAACAGTGCGGTGATGGAACGCATCCTGGCCTTGCGCCACGAAGCCGCACAGATCGTCGGCTACGTGGATTATGCCGACTATTCGCTGGCGACCAAAATGGCGAAGTCGGCTGATGAAGTGCGGCGCTTTCTGCTCGACCTCGTGGCGCATTCGCGGGCAGCGGCTAAGCGCGAGCTGGCCGAGCTTGAAGCCTTCGCCGGTTTCAGTCTCGAGCCCTGGGATATTGCCTACTACTCTGAAAAGCTGCGCCACCGGAAGTACGCTATCTCCGATGAGGAACTGCGGCCCTTCTTCCCGCTGCCACGGGTCATGTCCGGCCTGTTCAGCGTGCTCGAAAAACTCTATGGCCTGCGCATTTCCCGGGTAGATGGCATCGAAACCTGGGACCAGAACGCCGCCTACTACCAGCTGACCGGCAAGGATGATCAGCCGGTCGGCGGTTTCTACGTGGATTTCTTCGCCCGCTCAAACAAGCGTGCCGGCGCATGGATGGATCAGTGTCTGAATCGCGGCCGCGATCACGGACAGGTGCAGGTACCGGTCGCGCACCTGGTCTGCAACTATGCGCGCCCGTCCGGCGACCGGCCGTCACTGCTGACACATGACGAGGTCGTGACGCTGTTTCACGAGATGGGCCATGTGCTCCATCACCTGCTGACGCGCATCGACTACCCGAGCGTGGCAGGGATTAACGGTGTGCCCTGGGATGCCGTCGAGCTCCCCAGCCAGTTCATGGAAACCTTTGCCTGGGAACCCGAGGTTGTCTCGCTCTGCTCGGCCCATTACCAGACCGGCGAGCCGCTGCCAGCGGCGATTCTCAAGAGCCTGCGCGAATCGAAGAATTTCCAGGCCGGCCTGGACCTGGTACGCCAGATCGAGTTCGCGCTCTTTGATATGCGTATCCATACCGGACCAGTACCGGCTGACAGTGCGCGTATCGCCGAGATCCTGTGCGAAGTGCGCGCCGAGGTAGCGGCCATCCGCTACCCGGAATGGAACCGCTTTGCCCATGCCTTCACGCATATCTTTGGCGGTGGTTATGCAGCAGGGTATTACAGCTACAAGTGGGCTGAAGTGCTGGCAGCCGATGCCTTTGCCGCTTTCGAGGAAGGCGGACTGTTCAATGCGGATCTGGCGCGGCGCTTCCGGGAAAACATTCTCGAGATCGGCGGCTCGCGGGATATTGCCGAGGCCTTCATCGCCTTCCGTGGCCGGCCTGCACATGTAGATGCACTGCTGAAACAAACCGGAATCACGGCGTGAAGCTTGCCACATGGAACGTCAACTCAATCCGGCAGCGCCTGCCCCACGTTCTGGACTGGCTCGGCGCGAATGAGCCCGATGTGCTGGCGCTGCAGGAAATCAAGGCGGAGGCAGACAAGTTTCCGCTCGCTGAGATTGAGGCCAGCGGCTATCGTTGTGTCCTCAGCGGACAGAAAGCATATAACGGTGTTGCACTGATCTCGCGTGATGAACCGGCTGATGTCATCGTCGACATTCCTGACTTTGCCGACGAACAACGCCGTGTGATAGCCGCCAGCTACGGGGATACGCGGATCATCAATGTCTATGTGCCGAACGGCCAGAGCGTCGGCTCGGACAAGTACCGCTACAAGCTGGACTGGCTGGATGCGCTGCACGGCTGGCTGGAAGACGAGCTGAAGAAATACAAGCGGCTGGCCATGGTCGGGGATTTCAATATCGCACCAGAGGATCGCGATGTGCACGACCCGGAACTGTGGCGCGACCAGGTCCTGTGCAGCGGCCCGGAACGCGAGCGTCTGGCAGCGCTGCTTGAACTGGGCCTAGTCGATACTTTCCGGCTCTTCGAACAACCCGAACAGTCCTTTTCGTGGTGGGATTACCGGCAGATGGGCTTCAGGCTGAACCGGGGCCTGCGCATCGACCTGATTCTGGCGTCCAGGGCACTCGCGGCGGGCTGCTCAGCCACCCTCATCGACAAGCTGCCCCGGAAACTCGAAAAGCCCTCTGATCACGCGCCGGTGCTGGCCGTTTTTCGCGACGCTGTCGCCACGGCCTGACAAGGGACCGGCGAGGCAGTCATTCGAAGCTCTGCTGGTCCGGTCGCTATTGTTTGCGTACGGGCCGGCATGTAACTTGGCGGCCCATGGGGTCAACCTGCATGTCCAGACGTCTTCGGCGTTCTGTCCTTGCGCTCGTGGCCGCCGGCCTCCTGTGCGCAACTTCGGCAAGCGCAGCGGATACACCGCCGGCACCAGCAGATGCGGTGGCGGTACCAGGACCCGAAGCGCCGTCGCCGGATCCGCGTATTGCCCGGATTGAGGCCCTTGCCGCAGGCAAGCTGGACCCCGGCATCGCACCGCAGTCGCTGTTCGAAATCCCTCTCGCTGACGAAGCGGCCATTCAGGTCGCAGCACTCAGGGTCCACACAATACTGGAAGCACTTGATCCTGCCACTGAGGCACTCAGCTCCAATATCGAGACACTGGATCCGGCAACGTGGGAGGGTCGCATCGAACTGGATCGCGCGCGTCTTGCCTTCTACTCGCTGGACAAGGCAAAGCGTGACGCCCTGCTGGAGGCACATGCAAAGCAGCAGGAAGCTGCTCGGCCGCGTGAAACCGACGCCGAGCGCCGGGCGCGCGAGGCAGAGATCGAACGTCAGCGCAGCCTTGAAGTGGCCCGAACGGCGCGCAGCGAAGCAGAACGTCTGGTCGGTGAGGAGCTGGCACGGCTGATCGCGGTTGAAGCTCGTGTTGGCGATGTCCTGGAGGGATTCAGCAACGAGCACACGCTGCTGGCCACGCGCAAGGATGCGCTGCTCGGCTGGCAGCGACGCGTGCGCGAGGCCAAGGCAGCGGGCGCTACTGAAGTCGATGCGACATATGAGGCGGTCCGCCGGACCTTGCGCGTCTCTCGCGACGAGCTCTCAGCGGCGCTGGATGATCTGGCCAGCACCCGTTCAGCAGTCCCGGACATCGGGCCGGATGCGCTCGCCGATATTCCGCTGGATGTTGCCTCGGATGAGGCCCGCGCGCGCCGCATCGGGGTTCAGACGGCCATCGTAGAGGCGCGCCGCGCTGAGCGAGCTATCGGCGTAGAGCGTGCCGCAGTGCTGCTGGACGAGATCACCGTACTGAACGGTGAACGGCTCGGCTTGTTGCCCTTTCTGTCGGCCAGCAAACGCGATGCCGTTACGGGCTTTACGCGTGCCGGATGGGAACAGGCGCAGCTTGAGGTTTACCAGCTCTCGCTGATTCTTCGCTACCACCGGCAAACAGGCACGGCGTGGATCAGCAGCTTGCGCAATGACGGAGCTTCCGGACTATCGATCTGGAACGCGGCTGTGGCCGCGATCCCCTGGGTGCTGCTCGTGGCGCTGTTGATCTGGGGGAAGCGCCGTTCGATGCACGGCATCGCTCTGGCCGAAGCCCGCTATGAATCGGCCGACCGTGCGGAGCGGCGCGTATCTCCCAGCTTGCAGCTGCAGGCTGTGCGCTTCCTCAGCAAGATCCACCGGCCACTGGAGTGGGCACTGTTCTTTTTTGCCGCCCTGTGGCTGCTGCCTGCAACCGCAATGGGGCTGCTTGAAGTCCAGCTCCTGGTCTCGGTCATCGCCTGGGGCATAGGCGCGGCACTGGCGGTGAACACCATTAACGCACTGGTCGCCGGCACCACTACCAACCTCGCCAATATAGACAGAGGCAGCAGCAGAATACGCCTGCGCTCACTGCGCCTGGTGGGACGAACCATAGTGATGTTTGCCCTGATTCTCGTCCTGAGCAGCCGGCTTGTCGGGCAGGGAACCATCTATAGCTGGGCTTTCTCGACCTGCTGGTTTGCCGCCATTCCCGTCTTTCTGGTGCTCGTACGCTGGTGGCGGTCGATCATCTTCGAGCGCATCGACCGCGTTCGCCGGAAGACGCCGCTACAGGTCTGGGTGCTCTCGAACCGCGAGGGATGGAAGAGCTTTCTCGCCGCCATGCTCGGTGCGGTACAGCTGTTTGCAGCCGGCATACGCAAAGCCGGACGACTCTGGTTATCAGACTTCGATTTGGCCCGTCGTGCCCACGCCTGGTTGTTCAGACGCGAGCTTCAGCGGCTCGGCGAAACGCATGAGCCGCTGGCCGTGAAACCGCTGAAGGCAGAGGTGCTTGAATTACTGCATCCGTCGCGGCCTTATACCCGATGGCTTTCATGCCCGAGTGATGAGCTTCTGGAGCACCTCGTCAGCACCGTCAGGCAGAAAAAGGGCGGGATGATCGCCCTGATTGCCCCGCGTGGAATGGGCAAGTCTTCGCTGCTTCATGCGCTGCATGCACGGGTCGATGGTTCGATCAGCATCATATGCGACCCGGGTACTTCGGTAGAGGTGGTGCGGAGAGCTGCCCAGACGCAGGACCATGATGCGATTCCGCCGCCGCTGCTGCTGCTCGACGAAGCACACGCACTGGCCAAACCGGTCATCGGCGGCCTCGCATTGTTTGATGAGCTGATCGCCACTGCGCGCAAACACTGTACTGAAACCACCTGGGTGTTCACCATCGATGCTGCTGTCTGGCCGTTTCTGAGTCGCGCCCGTGATGCGCGCCCGCTTTTCGATGAACTGCACCACCTTGAGGCGTGGGACGAAGCGCAGATCGGCGAGCTGCTGGCCCAGCGTACTGCTGACGCATACATTGACCCGGACTATACGGAGCTGCTCGACAAGCTGCCGGCTGGCGCTGACGAGATCGACCGGTGGAATGCACTGAAAGCCAAGCAGGTTGGGTATATACGCATGCTCTGGGATTACGTTTCGGGCAACCCGGGCCTCGCACTGGAAGCCTGGCGCTCGAGCCTGGGCGACGACGAGCAGGGCGTTGTCCATGTGCGGCCACTGCAGGAACCGGATTACAAGATGCTTGATGCGCTGCCGGACTCGTCGCTGTTCATCCTGCGTGCGATCCTGTATCTGACTCCCGCGACGGTTGACGATGTCGCGCAGGCCACGCGCCTCAGTCACGAGCAGGTACTCAATGCATTCCGCTTTAGCCAGTCGCAGGGAATCTGTGGCCGGCAGGGCGACCGGGTCTATATCCGGTGGTCATGGTTGCGAGCGGTCACCCGGCTGCTGGAACGCCGGCATCTTCTGGTGAATCCATGAAACTTCGCATACCGGCTTCGGGTTCAAGGCTGTGCCGGCTTTGCACCGCGATACTGCCCCTGTTGCTAATGGCGCTCCCGGCATACGCCCAGGACGCTCCGGATCTCGGGCGCATTGCCGAGCTCATTCGCTGGGGCGGGGTCTTTGCATCGATCCCCGTGCTGATCGGCGCACTGTTCCTTATCCGGCTGATTGAAAACATCGGCGACCGGCTCAGCCGGCAATTCTCGAACCGCCGGCCGACTATCCAGAAAATCCAGACGACCGCCCGTTTCTTCATTTATATCGCTACGCTCATCGTGACGATGGGGCTGAGTGTCCGGCTGGATTCGACCGCGCTCACTGTCATCGGCGGTGCGCTCGCCTTCTCCATCGGCTTTGCGCTGCGTGACGTGGTGGCCTCGTTTATCGCCGGCATCACGATCATGTTTGACCGGCCCTTCCAGGTCGGCGACCGGGTTTCCTACGGCGGCGAATATGGCGACATCATCAAGATCGGCCTGCGCAGCGTGCGCATGAACACGCTCGACCACAACATCATCACCATCCCGAACAATAATGTATTCACTGGCGTCACCTCGAGCGGAAACTATGGTGAGCTCGAGATGCAGGTGCCGATGGACTTCTATATCGGCGTAGACCAGAACGCGAAGCTCGCCGCCGAGATTATCCGCGAGGCCTGTCTGACCAGTCCGTATATCTTCCTGGACGAGCCCGTGCCGATACTAATCAAGCAGGAGATTCTGCAGAACTACGTCGCGATCAACCTGAAGGCGCGGCCCTACGTGTTCGACTGCAAATACGAGAAGCCCTTTGAAACGGATGTACACTTCCGTGTACTTGAGGCATTCCGCGATCGCGGCATCGGCTCGCCGGCGGTACTGCACAGATCCATCGGCCCGGCCGCCAATCAGGAGAATTGCTGATGTTGTTTTTGCTGCGTCGTGTATCGGCTTTGCTGCTGAGCATGGCTCTGGTGGCGTGCAGTACAGGCGCTCAACAGGGCGCTGAGCGCGGCGCGAAGACCGGCGCGGTCGGCGGCCTGGTCGCAGGTGCCGTCGGCAGCATCTTCTGGGGCGGCGATGCGGTGAATAACGCCCTGCGGTCGGCGGCGGTTGGCGCAAGCTCGGGCGCGGCAGTCGGTGCAATGCATGGTGCGGAACAGGAAAAGAAGCGGCAATCAGCCCCTGCGTCGGCACCGGCCACGAGCACACCGGTCTATGACCCCGCGATGAAACTCAAAATCGGTGATCTTAATTTTGCCGCGAGCGAGGATCTCGCCCGTTGTCGCCATGTCAGTGCGATTTCGAAGGCCGAACGCGCGTTCAGGCTTGAAACTGACGCGAAGCGGCGCAACTACGCCCTGTTGATCGAGGCAATCGCTGCCGAGGAGTCAAACAATACCGGCAAGGCCAATGAGGTCTATGCCCGGTGGGGCAAGTTTGATGCTGCGCACGCCGATCGCGGCAAAGCGCGCACCGAAGCGCTCGACGGCGTGCTCAAGCTCCAGAAGGTGCGTCAGGAACAAGGGCTGCCGCCCCTTTGCAGCTGAGCCTATCGCGGCAATCGGCTGAGTTTCGCTGATTGCCGCCTGTCCGGGTGCGTGCAAGAATCCCTGCCTGTGGCTGTTCAGAACATCAAGCACGGTGAACCGGGCGGGGCCGACACGCGGTCGACGGCGCTGTTTCCCCGACGCAGCGAATACGATGTAACCAACACCGTGCATGTCAGCTCTGTCGATGCGGTTCGCGAAGCGGTCGAGGAACTGTTCGACCTTGCCTGTCCGGGTGCCTCATTCGACAGCCTGTGGATGGCGTTCCACGATTTTCGGCGGCTGTTCCGCGGCCAGTTTGAAGACTATGTGGGTTGCGACACCCTTTATCACGATCAGCAACACTCACTGGATGTGACCCTGGCGATGGCGCGGCTGCTGGCCGGGTATCAGCAGAGTTGTGCAGTCGCTGACCGTCTGGGTGTGGAGCGCACCGTGATGGGGCTGGTCTGCGCGCTGTTCCACGATTCCGGGTATATCCGGCGTACTGGCGAGCGTCATCGTAACGGCGCGGAATTGACTTCCTGCCACATCGCCCGCGGCGCCGAATTCCTCAGCAGTTATCTGCCGCGCATCGGCCTGGGTCCCTCGGTGGCAGCAGCCCGGCAGATCGTGCATTTCACCGGATATGAGATCAGCTTCAATGACCTTGAGCTTGATGATCCACGCGACAGCGCAGTGGGCCATCTGCTCGGAACTGCGGACATGCTGGCCCAGATGGCAGACCGCTGCTATCTGGAGAAATGCCGCGACCGGCTGTATGGCGAATTTGTTTTGGCGGGTGTGGCTGTCGAGATAAAGGGCCCGTGTGAACGGCTGGTGCGTTATGCCTCGGGCAATGACCTGCTGCGCCAGACACCCGGGTTCTGGGAGGAGTCAGCGCGTGCGCGCCTCGAACAAAGCTTCAATCGCGCCTATCGCTACATGGAACCGCTGTTCAACGGCCAGAACCCCTACATGGTGGCCATCGAGCACAACATGGCCTATCTGCGCCGTTTGCTCGAGGCTGATCGCCTCGATGCCCTGCGCCGTCGGCCGCCTGTGTTTACGGTCTTGCCGAACCCGGCGAAATCAGTGGGTGCGCTGGTCAGCCGGCATCTCGCAAATCTCGATGCACCTGCGTCCTCCCTGACGCTTAATTAGCCGATACGATCAGGGCTTGCTCAGCGCAGTGCCGGCACCACGTGCTCGCCGATGATCTTCAGCGCATCCATCGGGTTGTCGTGGAGGCGCAAACCGATTTCGGTCTGGCCGGCCTTGCCGAAAGCCTTGAAACGCTCGATTTCACGATCCAGGTCTTCGATACCGCCCGTGGAGGTCAGGCCTTCGCAGAGACGGTTGCACATCTCCTCGGATACGCCCTCGATGTTGCCCGAACGGTCAAACCATGCGGCGACGAACTTGTCGAAGTTGCTGACGACCGTCTGCACTTCATCGGGTGTCAGCCAGAGCTTGATGAGATCGCCGTCCAGCTTGCGCGCACGCCAGGCGAGTTCGCGACGGGACTCGCGATAGGCTTCCTTGCGGTCTTTCTTCACGTGCCAGGCCCAGAAGCTGTTCACGCGGATCGGCGACGCACCCGGCTCCCGTTTGGCAACGCCGATGCGGACATTGTCCATTGCCGGCTTGATGAGTTCGGTCGGCGTGCAACCGATGAACACGCCATCGGCGACGCGCGCTTCCATGCGCATCATCATGTGGCGGTACGCGGTGCCATAGACGAAGGGCGGCGGTGCCTTCAGCCAGTCGTACGCGCAGGGATAGGTAACATTGAAGATCTCGCCCTTGTACCCGTCTTTGGCGAGCTTTTTCTGGCCGGCGCCCATCACGATCTCGATGGCTTCGCGCACCGCCACCACGATCTTGTCGGGCTTGTGCAGGGCCATCGCATCGAGGTTGCCCTCACCGGCGCCGATCGCGGCCATGGCCCGACCCTGCGACAGTTCATTGAGGCTCAGCAGCGCGTTGGCAATCTTCAGCGGGTGCATCTCGAAGGGGCTGACGGCGAGCGCGCCCATGCGCAGCTTTTTGGTGGCCTGCGCCACTGGTACCAGGCTGATGAAGGCATCCCAGTGGGCGAAGTAGTTGGAGGTCCAGATCGCGCGGATGCCATAGCGCTCGGCCACCTGGGCGAGCTCGACGAGCTGTGAAGGGCCCAGATCGGGTTCAAGAATGATGTCGACTTCCATGGGGGCTACTCCTGCGATGGCACTGCCAGTTGCTCGTTCTAATCAGTGACTCACCACTATATCACCAGTAAGTCGCCATATCAGTGCGAACCCGGTGTTCTATAAGGGTTTTCGCGCTACAAGCATTGTAGCCACCCTAATCGTTCCCGGATACGGTTTCGGTGTCGGTGCGATAGATGCGCATACCCCGCGCCTGGTAATTTGCCAGCGCGGCCGGGTGGTCGAGGGTACAGGTATGGACCCAGACCCGGTCAGGCCCCAGCTGCCAGGCCTGTTCCAGCGCGCTGCTCAGCATGGCGCCGCCCAGCCCCTTACCGATGAATGCCCGCAGCAACCCGAAATAGACGATCTCGATGCCGCCGTGCAGATCCTCGCGCAGCTCGAAGTATCCGGCGGGTTCGCTGGCCCAGCTCGCGGCAAAAGTATGCAGTCCTGGCGCCTCGGCGTATGCCCGCCATTGCGCCTCGTCCCAGTCCCGTTTTTCCTGCCACGACCAGTGAGCACCGATACGACAGTACATCGATTGATTGAACTGCCAGGAGGGCGGAATCACGGGCCGAATCTGCAGCCGCAGGTCGCCAAGGGGCTTCCGTCGCAACTGCTCCGGAGCGTACATCACCAGGTAGCTGACGGTGACGGTCACCGGAGCCCTGAATCCCCGCTGACCGGCGGACAGCCCCAGCCATCGGCTTCGCCGCCATGCTCGCGGGCCAGCCCGGCAATCCGCTGCTCAAGGTTGTTAAGCAACGCATGGTCCGGCGGCATGTGCCGGGTGAGCACAAGCTGCCACTTCCCGGTCTTCTCGTACGGCGACACCTGTGCCGGCAGCCCGAGAGTCGCCGTTGCGGCTGCGCCAAAGGCTTCGGCCTCCGCCCTGGTCGCAAAAATCACGAAGAAATCGATATCCCGGGGCGCGGTCAGATCGTCGCCCTGTTCCTGCATGAGACGCAGGAGCTCGCCATTGGTATCAGCAGGGTGCACGCCGCAGGAGGTTACTCGACCGTCACCGATTTGGCGAGGTTGCGCGGCTGGTCCACATCCGTGCCGCGCAGTATGGCGACATGGTAGGCGAGCAGCTGCATCGGGATGGTGTAGACCGCTGGTGCCTGCAGATAGGTCACATGCCTCGGCATGTTGATGACCGTAACGCCATCGCTCGATTCAAAGCCGGAATCCGGGTCGGCAAAGACGAACAGCTCGCCGCCACGGGCGCGGACCTCCATCAGATTGGACTTGAGCTTTTCGAGCAGGTCATTGTTCGGCGCCACAGTGATGACCGGCATGTCCGCATCGACCAGCGCCAGCGGACCATGCTTGAGTTCGCCGGCCGGATAGGCCTCCGCGTGAATGTAGGAGATTTCCTTGAGTTTGAGTGCGCCCTCCATCGCGATCGGATGCAGGATACCGCGACCAAGAAACAGCGCGTGTTGCTTGTTGGCAAAGCGCTCGGCGAGCTGCTTCATCACCGGGTCCAGCACCAGGGTTTTCTCGATCAGGCCGGGAATCTCGATCAGACGCGTCACCAGGCCGCGTTCGCGCTCGGCATCCGCAGTGCGGTGTTTGGCGAGCGCGATCACCAGCATGGTCAGCGCAGTGATCTGGGTGGTGAAGGCCTTGGTCGAAGCCACCCCGATCTCGGGGCCAGCGCGCGTCAGCATCACCAGCTCGGATTCGCGTACCAGCGAACTCTCCGGCACGTTGCAGATCGCCAGTGTAGAGAGATAACCAGAGCCCTTGGCGAGGCGCAGGGCAGCCAGCGTGTCAGCCGTTTCACCGGACTGGGAAATAGTCACGAACAGCGTGTTCTTCGGCACCACCGGGCTGCGATAGCGGTATTCGCTGGCGATATCCACGTGGCAGGGCAGACGACAGACCTGCTCAATCAGATAGCGCGCCACCGATCCGGCATGAAAGCTGGTACCGCAGGCAACGATGTGTACGGCCTCGACGCGGGCGAAGACTTCGCCAGCCGCTGGACCGAAAGCGGCCTCAAGCAGTTTGCCGTTGGCCACCCGTTCCTCAAGCGTCTGCGCCACAGCGCGCGGTTGCTCGTGGATTTCCTTGAGCATGTAGTGCGGGTACTGGCCCTTCTCTGCCGCATCAGCCGACAGCTCACTCAGTTTTTCCTCGCGCTCAACCGGATGTCCGTCCAGGTCAGTCACCTTGATGCCGGTCTTGCGGATCTCGGCCACATCGCCTTCCTCAAGGAAGATGAAGCGACGCGTGACGGGCAGCAGCGCGGAGACGTCCGAAGCGACGTAATTTCCCTCGTCGGTCAGGCCGACCACCACCGGACAGCCGCAGCGGGCAAGCACGAGCAGGCCCGGATCGGCCTGGCTCATCACCACCAGTGCGTAAGCACCATGGAGTTCGGCAACAGTGGCTCTAACGGCAGCGTACAGATCCGGTTTGCTCTTCAGATGGTAGTGGATCCGGTGCGCAATACATTCGGTGTCGGTATCTGAAGTGAATACATAGCCCTGCTGTTTCAGTTCCTCGCGCAGCTGCTCATGATTCTCGATGATCCCATTGTGGACGATCGCGAGGCCGTCGAAGGAGATATGCGGGTGGGCGTTTCTCTCGCTCGGTATGCCGTGGGTGGCCCAGCGCGTGTGGGCAATGCCGATGTGTGAACTCAGCGGCTCGGCATCGAGCGCTAACTGGAGTTCGGCTACCTTGCCCTGCCGGCGCTGCCGCTTGAGCTGACCATCGCTCAGCACGGCAAGCCCTGCCGAGTCGTAACCTCGATATTCGAGCCGGCGCAGCCCCTCCATCAGGACGGGGACGACGTTCTGCTCAGCGATTGCACCGACGATTCCACACATAGCTGAAATTATGACTGAGTGATCAGGGATTGGCGGCCAAAGATAACGCTTTCGGGGTTACGGGGCTGTAACCTGCATCGCACTTGCGCAGGGTGGATACCGGCCCATGCCTGGCAGGTCCTCTTCGTCCGGAGGACGAGCTTGTCCGTGCGCGCCTCAGCGTTTGGCTTTCTTCTGCGGACGCTTCCAGTTCGGGATGGTGGTCTGCCGGGAACGTTCCAGAGTGAGCTGGCCGGCGGGTGCCGGCCTGGTAATGGTTGAGCCGGCGCCGATGGTAGCACCCGGACCGATCTCGACCGGTGCCACCAGTTCCACGCCTGAGCCGATGAAGGCGCCGTCACCGATGATCGTACGGTGCTTGCTGGCGCCATCGTAGTTGCAGGTGATCGTACCAGCGCCGACATTCACCTGGCTGCCGATGACCGCATCACCGATATAGCTGAGGTGGTTTACCTTGCTGCCGGCACCAATCACGCTCTTCTTGATCTCGACAAAGTTGCCGAGCTTGGCCCCGTCAGCGAGCTGCACTTCAGGCCGTACCCGCGCATAGGGGCCGATATCGCAACGCGCACCGATCACGCCCTGCTCGATGACACAGTGCGAATGGATCACTGTACCGGGGCCGACGGCTGCATCACGCACCAGCGTGAAGGGACCGACGCGTACGCCGTCGCCCAGCACCACATCACCTTCGATGATCACGTTGGCGTCGATGAAGACATCACGCCCACATGTCAGCGTACCGCGGATATCAATCCTTTCAGGGTCGGCCAGCGTCACGCCGGACAGCATCAGCGCCGTGGCAAGCCTGCGACGGAGTATTGCCTCAGCTTCGGCAAGCTGGGCCTTGTCGTTGATGCCGAGTACCTCGTCAGGTGAACCGGCTGTCACGGACACGACCGGCACCTCGTCCTTTACGGCCAGGCCGACACAGTCGGTGAGGTAAAACTCCTTCTGGGCATTGTTTGCGCGCAGTCGCCGCGTCCAGCCAGCCAGCAGTGCAGCCGGGCATGCCAGCAGACCGGTATTGATCTCGTCGATTTCGCGCTGCGCCGGCGTGGCATCTTTCTCTTCAACGATCGAGCTGATTTTGCCGCGCGCACCGCGGACGATCCGGCCGTAACCGGTCGGCACCGGCAGATGTGCCGTCAGTATTGCGAGCTGGCCTTTCGCTGCTTTTGCGACGAGCTTGCGCAGCGTTTCCGGCAGCACGAGCGGCACATCGCCGTACAGCACCAGTACCACATCCTTGGGCCGGATACCGGGCATGGCCTGGCGTACTGCGTGTCCGGTACCGCGTTGCTCAGCCTGGTGGATCCACTTCACCGGCTGACCGGCGAAGACCTGCTTGACCCGTTCGCCACCATGTCCGTGGACGACACGCGTTTCACGCGCACGCAGAGCCTGGGCCGAGCCCAGCACATGTGCGAGCAGCGGCCGGCCGGCGAGCGGGTGCAGTACCTTGGGGAGGTCAGAGCGCATGCGCTTGCCCTGACCGGCAGCGAGAACGATAACGGTTATGTTTGTTGCCATAGGCGGAAGATTATAGGCAGGAGCGCCTTCAGGCGCGATCTTCCGCAGCCGAAATCATCGCAACTGAAGCGGCTCCTGCGGTGAGGAACGCGCCTGAAGGCACGCCTACTTGCGCTTGCCCTTGAGTCTCTGCGCTGCCCGGTAGCGCGCAGCGGCCTCGACGAGCTGGCCCTGCGCATGGGCCAGGTCTTCCTGGCCGGTGGCGCCTTTGACGGCTTCCTCGGCAGCACGGCGCGCGTCGTCCGCAGCCTGCTCATCGAGTTGATCGGCGCGCAGCGCCGTATCAGCGAGAACTGAAACGAGCGTCGGCTGTACTTCGAGCAGGCCACCAGTGACGTAGAAAAACTGCTCGTCCTGGCCCTCCAGCTGCACGCGCACTTCGCCGGGTCGCAGGTTCATCATCATCGGCGCATGACGCGGGGCGATACCCACCTCACCATACTTGCCTGGCGCGATGACCAGGTTGCCCTCACCCGACCAGATCTGGCCTTCGGCACTGACGATGTCAACTTTGATAGTACTCATGATCTAATCGCTGTCCTGCTACTGCAGCGTCTTGGCCTTTTCGACGGCATCGTCGATGGTGCCGACCATATAGAATGCCTGCTCAGGCAGTTGATCATACTCGCCAGCGACGATGCCCTTGAAGCCGCGGATGGTCTCCTTCAGCGAGACGTACTTGCCGTCCTGGCCGGTGAACTGCGAAGCCACGAAGAAGGGCTGCGACAGGAAGCGCTGGATCTTGCGCGCCCGCTGCACAATCTGTTTGTCCTCTTCGGACAGCTCGTCCATGCCAAGAATCGCAATGATGTCCTGCAGCTCCTTGTAGCGCTGCAGCACCGACTGCACGGAACGCGCCACTTCATAGTGGTCGTTACCGACAACGTTTGGATCGAGCAGACGGCTGGTGGAGTCGAGCGGATCCACGGCCGGGTAAATACCGAGCTCGGCGACCTGACGCGACAACACGAGTGTCGCCTCGAGATGCGCGAAGGTGGTCGCTGGCGACGGGTCGGTGAGATCGTCGGCAGGCACGTACACGGCCTGGAAAGACGTGATCGAACCGGTCTTGGTCGAGGTGATGCGCTCCTGGAGTACGCCCATTTCCTCGGCCAGCGTCGGCTGGTAACCCACTGCCGAAGGCATACGGCCCAGCAGTGCCGACACTTCGGTGCCGGCCAGCGTATAGCGGTAGATGTTGTCGATGAACATGAGAACGTCGCGGCCTTCGTCGCGGAAATACTCGGCCATGGTCAGACCGGTCAGCGCTACGCGCAGACGGTTGCCGGGCGGCTCGTTCATCTGGCCGTAGACGAGCGCGACCTTGTCGAGCACGCCACCATCCTTCATCTCGTGATAGAAGTCGTTGCCTTCACGGGTACGCTCGCCGACGCCGGCAAACACCGAGTAACCCGAGTGCTCGGCAGCGATGTTGCGGATCAGCTCCAGCAGCGTAACGGTCTTGCCGACGCCGGCACCGCCGAACAGGCCAACCTTGCCGCCCTTGGCGATCGGCATGATCAGGTCGATGACCTTGATACCGGTCTCCAGCAGTTCGGTGGCACCCGCCTGGTCCTCGTAGCTGGGAGCAGCCCGGTGGATCGGCCAGCGCTCCTTGGAATCTACCGGGCCCGCTTCGTCTACCGGCTTGCCGAGCACATCCATGATGCGGCCGAGGGTCTTTTCACCCACAGGCACCAAGATAGGCTTGCCGGTATTGGTCACCGGCAGACCGCGCTTGAGACCTTCGCTGGCGCCCATGGCAATCGTTCGGACCACGCCGTCACCGAGCTGCTGCTGCACCTCGAGCGTGAGATCGAACTCATCAAGCAGCAACGCATCGTAAATCTTTGGAATCTCCCCGCGAGGAAACTCGACATCCACCACTGCGCCGATGACCTGAACTACCTTACCGTTACTCATCTCTCTCTCCTGCCCCCGTAGGAGCGGCTCATGCCGCGACCCGGGTTAACCGCAAAAACTCGCGCCGCCTGGCGCTCCTGGGGATGCTCTTAAACAGCGGCAGCGCCGCCGACGATTTCAGCAATCTCCTGCGTAATACTCGCCTGCCGTACCTTGTTGTACTTCAACTGCAGCTGCTCGATGAGCTTGCCCGCGTTGTCGGTAGCCGCTTTCATCGCCACCATCTTGGAAGCCATCTCGCAGGCCACGTTCTCGACAACCGCGCGATAGATCTGCGTCTCGACGTAGCGCGTGAGCACACCATCGAGCAGTTCCGCCGCATCCGGCTCGTAGATATAGTCCCAGTGGCTCGGCAGAGCCTGCTTGTCGTCTGCCTCAACCGGCAACAGTGTTTTCACTTCCGGTTTCTGGCTCATCGTGTTGACGAACTGGTTATGGGCCAGATAGAGGCGGTCGATGCGCCCTTCCTTGTACAGGTCGAGCATCACCGTCATAGCACCGATCAACGTCGCCATATGCGGGTTTTCACCGATGTGCGTCGTGGCCGCCACCACATTGATCTTCAGGCGGCGGAAAAACTGTACGCCTTTCGCACCGATCAGACACAGATCGACTTCGACGCCCTGCTCCTGCCACTGACGCAGCTCCGGAACGAGGCGGCGGAATTCGTTGACGTTGAGACCACCGCAGAGACCCCGGTCGGTGGTCACGACGATATAGCCGACCCGCTTCACCGGCCGCGACCCGAGGAACGGGTGGCGGTATTCCGGATTGGCTTCAAACAGATGGCCGATAACCTGGCGGATCTTGTCGGCATAGGGCCGCGCAGCCGCCATGCGCTGCTGGGTACGCCGCAGCTTGGAGGCGGCTACCTTTTCCATCGCCTTGGTGATCTTCTGCGTGCTCTTCACGCTCTTGATCTTGTTGCGGATTTCCTTGGCGCCAGCCATCAGCTATTCCTGTCCGGGGTCAACATGCGGACTCAGTAAGTGCCGCTCTTCTTGAAGTCGCTGATGGCCTTGTGCAGACCTGCAACGATCTCGTCGTTGTAGTCACCGGTCGAGTCGATCTGGGCGACAAGCGTCGCGTACTTGTCGTTCACGAAATCATGCATCGCCGTTTCGAAGCTGGTGACAGACTTTGCCGGTACATCGTCGAGATAGCCTTCGTTGACGGCAAACAGCGACACAGCCATCAGGCCAACCGACAGCGGGCTGTACTGCTTCTGTTTCATCAGCTCGGTTACGCGCTGACCACGATCCAGGCTCTTGCGGGTGGACTCATCGAGGTCCGAGGCAAACTGGGCGAAGGCGGCCAGCTCACGGTACTGGGCCAGCGCCAGGCGGATACCGCCGCCGAGCTTCTTGATGATCTTGGTCTGCGCCGAACCACCGACGCGAGAGACCGACAGACCGGCGTTGATGGCAGGACGGATGCCGGCATTGAAAAGGTCGGTTTCGAGGTAAATCTGGCCGTCAGTAATCGAGATCACGTTGGTCGGCACGAATGCCGAGACGTCACCGGCCTGGGTTTCGATGATCGGCAGCGCGGTAAGCGAACCGGTCTTGCCCTTAACCCTGCCACCGGTTGCCTGTTCGACGAATGCCGCGTTGACGCGTGCGGCGCGCTCAAGCAGACGCGAGTGCAGATAGAACACGTCGCCGGGATAGGCTTCACGACCCGGCGGACGGCGGAGCAGCAGCGATACCTGGCGGTAAGCCCAGGCCTGCTTGGTCAGATCGTCATAGATGATCAGCGCGTCTTCGCCATTGTCACGGAAGAATTCACCCATCGCGCAACCGGAATACGGCGCAATGTACTGCATGGCCGCCGACTCAGCGGCCGTCGCCGCAACAACGATGGTGTGATCCATGGCGCCGGCTTCCTCGAGCTTGCGCACCACGGTCGCAACCGAGGCGTTCTTCTGCCCGATCGCCACGTAGATGCACTTGATGCCGGTACCCTTCTGATTGATGATCGCGTCGATCGCGACGGCAGTCTTGCCAGTCTGGCGGTCGCCGATGATCAGCTCGCGCTGGCCGCGACCGATCGGCACCATGGCATCGATAGCCTTGAGACCGGTCTGCACCGGTTGATTGACGGATTGGCGGGTAATGACGCCCGGTGCCACCTGTTCGATCGGTGAGCGGCCGGCGGCTGTAATCGGCCCCTTGCCATCGATCGGCTCGCCCAGCGAGTTGACCACGCGGCCCAGCAAACCGGGCCCGACCGGCACCTCGAGAATGCGGCCGGTGGTTTTCACCGTATCGCCTTCGGAGATGTGCTTGTAGTCGCCGAGCACCACGGCGCCGACCGAATCCTGTTCAAGGTTCAATGCCAGACCGAAGGTGTTTTTCGGGAACTCAAGCATCTCGCCATACTTGGCATCGGCAAGGCCGTGGATGCGGCAGATGCCGTCGGTTACGGCGATGACCGTACCCACGTCGCGCGCTTCTGCAGCGCTTTCGAAGTTCTTGATGCGCTGCTTGAGCAGCTCGCTGATCTCGGAGGCTTTCAGTGCCATGGTCGAATCCCCTAATCCCTTCAGTCCTTGAGGCCGTGCCTCAGGCGCTCAGGGCGGTTGACAGTTTGTCCAGTCCTGTACGTACGCTGCCGTCGATGACGCGATCTCCGATCTGGAGACGCGCACCGCCGATCAGTGCCGGATCGAGCTTTACGCTGATCCGGATTTCCCGGCCGAGGCGCTGCCGGAGCGACGCCGCAATCCGGGACTGTTGTCCCTCATCCACCGCGGATGCCGAAGTCAGCACCACGTCGAGAGTATTTTCTGCTTCAGCCCGGAGTACCTCGTAGCGCCCCGCGATGTCCGGCAGGGCGGGAAGGCGGCGGTTCTCGCCAAGCAGGCGCAGGAAGTTGGTGGCTGTGTCGCGGGCGCCGTCGCCTGCGAAGGCCTGGCTGCCGAGCTGTTCACGGCAGATGTCCGCCATTGCCACAGCGATCTTGTCCACGTCGCTGCCGGGTGCCCGCAAGGTCTTGCCAAGATCCGGATCCATGACCAGGGTTGCTGCCAGCTGCAGAAACGCTGACCAGGAACGGAAATCGCCGGTCGCTTTGGCAATCTCGAAAACTGCCTGGGCGTAGGGGCGGGCAGCGAAGGCGTGATCGGTCATTCGCGCAGGTTCCTAAATCTGTGCCACGAGCTTGTCGAGCAGATCCTGGTGGGCACGGGCATCGATTTCCCGCGCCAGAATCTTCTCGGCACCGGCGACAGCGATCGACGCAACCTGTGCCCGCAGCTCATCGCGCGCGCGGTTGACCTGCTGGTCGATATCGGCCTTGCCTGCCTGGATGATGCGCTCACGCTCCTGGTCAGCATCGGTACGCGCCTCATCGACAATGTCGTTGGCGCGGGTCTGCGCCTGGTCGATGATGGTGCGTGCCTGCCCGCGTGCTTCTTCAACCAGCGAGGCAATACTCGTCTGCGCTTCTTCGAAGGAGCGGGCGCCCTTGTCGGCGGCTGCCAGGCCGTCCGCGATCTGCTGCTGCCGCTCTTCGATGATCTGCATGAGCGGAGGCCAGACATACTTCATGCAGAACCAGACGAAGACCGCCATCGCGATCGCCTGACCCAGCAACGTGAGATTGATATTCACCGCATGACTCCTGCTATCAAGCCGGGGCTGTAAAGCCCTGCCTTAACCGCCGACAGCTGACTGCAGCTGGCCGATGAAGGGATTGGCGAAGGCGAAGAACAGCGCGATACCCACACCGATCATGGCCACGGCGTCGAGCAGTGCGACGGCAAGGAACATCTTGGTGGTCAGCATGTTGGCCAGTTCGGGCTGGCGGGCGCACGCTTCTAGGAAGCGGCCGCCGAGCAGGCCCATGCCGATGCCTACGGCGAGCGCACTCAGGCCCATCATCAGCGCGACGGCGATCGCAGTTGAGGCAATTACAGTTTCCATCGGTTACTCCTGGCTCGTTATCAAAGTGTTGTGGACAAGGTTTTCTGGATTGGTGCTGGCTACAGTTCCGGTCAGTCTAGTGATGCTCGTGCGCCTGACTCAGGTAGACGATGGTGAGCATCATGAAGATGTAGGCCTGCAAGGTAATGATCAGAATGTGGAACACCGCCCAGGGGAAGTGCAGGGGCAGCTGCCAGATACCCAGCAGGGCGATCAATATGAACATCAGCTCGCCGGCATACATGTTGCCGAAGAGACGCAGTGCGAGCGAAAGCGGCTTGGCCAGCAGGGCGACGCTCTCGAGCAGGAAATTGAAGGCGATCACCAGCGGCCAGGCCAACAGGGGCATGCCGAGGGTCTTCGGGTTGAGCGGGTTCATGGTCAGCTCACTGAGAAAGCCGCCCGCCCCCTTCATCTTGATGCTGTAGAAAATCACCAGCGCGAAAACGGAGAGTGACATGCCGAAGGTCACGTTCACATCGGCCGTCGGCACGATACGCAGGTATTCGGCAATGCCCGGCTGCTCAACGGCGTAGGGGACGAAATCGACCGGAATCAGGTCGAGCAGATTCATCATGAAGACCCAGGAGAAGATCGTCAGCGCCAAAGGCGCGATGAGCTTGCTTTTGCCACTAAAAATGCCGCGGACGCTGGAATCGACCAGGTCGTAGATCAGCTCGACCATGGCCTGTAGCCGGTCCGGCTCGCGCGTGGTGGCATTGACGGCCACGCGCCTGAACAGCCAGCAGAGGAAGACCAGCAGCCCGACAGAGAACAGCATGGAATCGACATTGACGGCCATGAAATTGCCGGCGCACTCGTTCCACACCCAGCC
>CAYJPG010000009.1:39826-48396 GCA_964371995.1 uncultured Chromatiaceae bacterium
GGTGGCGGATGTAATCGGCAGGGGTATGGGCTTCTGCTGACATGCCTTGCTTACCGTCGTCCTGTTTCTAGTCGTCGTTAGGGCTGTCACGGCCATTTGCCGGGCCGGGAAGCTTAGCCGCACCGAATTCATTCCGCATCCAGGGATAACCCGTACCGAGCGCCACCAGATACACGACAAAGGTCACCGCATAGGCGATGATCATTGGTGCGAACTGCGGGCGCATGACCCGGATCACCACGATAAAGAGCGCCACCGTCAGGGCGATCTTTATCGCTTCACCTGTATAAACCGAACGCATAAAGCGATCGGGTTGCAGGGCCGCCTGGCCGCTGAACATCCGCAGCGCCTGATAAAGGCCTGCGACAATGCTGATGCCACCGCCCATCAATGCCGACTGTGCTGCCGCAACCCCACCGACCGCAGCTGCGACCGCAGCCACCCCAAATGTCAGGGCGGCCTGCCAGGCAGCGAGGCGATATGCGGCCCGGCGCAGTACTTTCTGGTTCTGCGTCGCGCCGATCATGTGACAACTGTAATCAGCGCAACGCGCTGCGAAGGCGCGGAAGTCTAGAGATGATGCAGCGTGCAATCAAGTGCGATTCACCGGCCATAAGCAGGATCCCCAAGTGGCTCCGTAGACCCGCGCCTGGTCAGAAAATATATGGTCAGTGTCGATATAATGTTAATAAGCTGTCGCTTTATGCGATCTGCCTGAAGGCCTTGCCCCTGGCTGCTTTCAGCCCGATCGCAGCTAGTTGATATGGGCGAGGATGCCGTCTAGTTCGTCGAGGCTGTTATAGGCAACCACAACCTTGCCCTTGCCGCCACGGCCATGCTGAATCGAAACCCTCGCACCGAGTTTTTCGGCCAGATCGTTTTCCAGCCGCCGCACATCAGGATCCTTGGACGGCAACTGCGCCTTGCCGCCCTTGTTCGCCTGACCTTCCTGCATGCGCTTGACCAGCCGCTCGGTTTCGCGGACGGACAAGCCCTTGGCGGCGACCAGACGCGAAACCTCGGCCTGCATCCGGCTGTCGCTCAGTCCCAGCAGGGCGCGGGCATGACCCATTTCGATGGCCCGTTTCTCGAGCAGCTCACGGGCCACTTCACCGAGTTGCATGAGCCGCAGCAGGTTGGACACTGCAACCCGGGATCGGCCGATGGCATCGGCAGCCGCCTCGTGGGTCAGGCCGAATTCGTCGATCAGCCGGCGAACGGCCATCGCCTCCTCCAGCGGGCTCAAGTCCTCGCGCTGGATGTTCTCGATCAGCGACATCACGATCGCGTCGGAATCGGGGACATCGCGGACCACGACCGGCACGGACTGCAGGCCCGCCATCTGGGCCGCCCGCCAGCGACGCTCGCCGGCGATGATTTCGTACCGCGGGGTATTGCCCGGACCTTTGTCCGGCAGCAGGCGTACGACGATCGGCTGGATCACGCCCTGGGTGCGGATCGAGCTGGCCAGATCCTCCAGCGACTCATGGTGCATGTCGTGGCGCGGCTGATACGCACCGCGCACCAGCAGATCGACGGGCAGCGAGCGCAGCCCCTCAGCGGCGACGGTCTTATTGGCGGTTCCGGCACCGGAAACCGCAGCCTGGGCAGCACTATCGGGGCTGCCGAGCAGGGCTTCCAGGCCGCGCCCGAGGCCAGTTCGCTTTACTACCATGGTGTTTTCGCCTGTCTTTCCCGGATCGCCCGAACCGGCGGCATTCTAGCCCGATTGGCTGTCAGCAGCGCCCGCAGCAGTTTCGTTGGCCAGCACTTCCGCCGCCAGCTCCATGTAGGCCTGCGCGCCCCGCGAGTTGCGATCGTGCAGCAGCGCCGGCAGCCCGAAACTCGGTGCCTCGGCGAGCCGCACATTGCGCGGGATCAACGTCTTGTAAAGCTTGTCCCGGAACAGCTTCTCCAGCTCGGCAGACACATCGGTCGCCAACCGGTTGCGCGGGTCGTACATGGTGCGCAGCAGGCCTTCGATATTGAGTTCGGGATTCACCGTGTTGCGCACCTGCTTCACCGTTTCCAGCAGCGCGGACAGCCCTTCGAGTGCATAGAACTCGCACTGGATCGGGATCAGCACCCCGTCGGCAGCGGTCAGTGCGTTGAGGGTCAGCATGTTGATGGTCGGCGGACAATCGATGAGCACGTAATCGTACAATCCGCGTACCGGCTCAAGTGCCTTGCGCAGGCGCATTTCACGACCGATTTCCTGGAGCAGGCGCACTTCGGCAGCAGTCAGGTCCGCATTGGCTGGCAGCACAGCAAAGCCGGCATTCGTCACCGACACGATGGCGTCCAGCGCCTGGGCCTCGCCGAGCAACACCTCACAGGTCGAGGCTTGCAGCGCCTGCTTGTCGATGCCGCAGCCCGTGGTCGCATTACCCTGCGGATCGAGATCGACCAGCAGCACCCGTCGCTCCAGCGCCGCCAGGGAGGCGGCAAGATTGACCGTCGTAGTGGTCTTGCCCACACCGCCTTTCTGGTTGGTGACTGCGATGACGCGGCTCATGAGGCAGCCCCGGCGCCGTCAGCCGGGCGGATGACCACGATCATGTGGCGCTCCGCATTGAGGCCGGGGACCTGCACGGCAGTGACTGCTTCGACTTCCCAGCCATCGGGCAGCGCTTCAATCTCATCGGTGGGCAGACGACCCTTCATGGCCAGCAGTCTGCCACCCGGCGCAACCAGCCGCCCGGCACCGCGTATGAAGTCCGGCAGGGCGGCAAAGGCGCGGGAAGTCACCGTATCGAACAGCTGCATCGGTGCGTAGTCCTCGATTCTTGTCTGTACTGCGCTGGCATTACTGATCTTGAGTTCGCCGATCGCCTGCCGCACGAAACGTATCTTTTTCAGCCCCGAATCCAGCAACGTGAAGCTCCGCTCAGGGTCGGCCAGTGCCAGCGGAATTCCGGGCAGGCCAGCACCACAACCGACATCGAGCACGCGCCCGCCCTTAAGGAAGGGCCGCGCCGACAGGGAATCCAGCACATGCCGCACCACCATTTCCCCCGGATCACGGACACTGGTGAGATTGAAGGCCTGGTTCCACTTGTCGAGCAGGCGCAAGTAATCGGCCAACGCGCCCACCAGCCTTGCATCGGCGCCCAAGCCAAGTTCGGGGAGGTATTTGCGGAGCAGTTCTTCCGGCGATCCGGCCGACGGGGTCAGTATAGCCAATGGCTCGCGTGATCCGCTGTTCAGCCCAGCCGGACCAGGCAGCGCCCGACCACAGTGGCGTCGATCCAGGCCGGCAGTTCGGCAATCAACTGATCGAGGCCAATTTCCCGGCTCGCGATCCGGCCCAGCGCCGCGGTTCTGAACTCGCCGGCCAGCCGCTGCCAGATTTCCAGGCGCACCTTGCGCGGCACTTCGACTGCATTGATGCCAAGCAGGCTCACACCGCGCAGGATGAAGGGCAAGACGGTGGTATTGAGTTCGGTGCCCTGTGTCAGCCCGACGCTGGCGATGCTGCCCCAGTTAACGGTGGTGCGGGTCAGCCAGGCCAGCGTGGGTCCGCCGAGATTGTCGATGGCACCGCCCCACATCGCTTTCTTGAGCGGCTGTGTGCCAGCATCCACCTCGTCCAGCGGCATTATGGTGCTGGCGCCCAGTCCCTTCAGGTACTCGCCGGCAGTTGTCTTGCGGGTGAGCGCCGTGACCTGATAGCCGCGTTCTGCGAGCATCGCGACGGCAAAACTGCCCACGCCGCCGGTGGCGCCGGTGACGATGACCGGACCGAGATCAGGGATCAGGCCATTCTGCTCGAGGCGATGAATGGCGAGCGCGGCGGTGAAGCCGGCGGTACCGAAACTCATCGCGGTGCGCGCATCGAGCCCTTCGGGCAGCGGAATGACCCATTCGCCGGGCACCCGCGCATATTCACTGAAACCACCGTCGTGGGTTTCGCTCAAGCCCCCGCCGGTCACGACCACGCGGTCGCCGGGCTTGCAGCGCGGATCGGTCGAGCTGACCACCGTACCGGCCAGATCCACGCCGCCAACCAGCGGAAAGCGCCGCAAGATACGCCCCTTGCCGGTCGCGGCGAGCGCGTCCTTGTAGTTAACGCTTGAGTATTCACCGCGTATGACCACGTCGCCGGGACCCAGCTGGTCGAGGCGGAGCTGCTCCAGGCGCGGCACGATTCGGCCATCTTCCTGGTGTATGCGCAGTGCCTTGAAGGAATCCATGCTGGCTCCTCGCCAGTGGAGGCGTGTGCGACGCGCTACTTTTTCATGTAGACGGCGGTCTGCAGCCCTGGTTGTGCGGCGAAGTAGCTGGCCAGCGCGTGAATATCTGCGTCGGAAAGCGCAGCAGCCTGGCTGCCCATGATCGGATCCTTGCGCTCGCCGTTCTTGTATTGGTGCAGTGCGTGCTCGATGTAGTCAGCCTTCTGGCCTGCGAGTACCGGCCAGTTTGGCATCTGGCTATGACCGCCCTCGCCATGGCAGGCGACGCAGGTAACGGCCTTCTCCTTGCCCGGTCCGTCCACGGCCGGACCGGTTTTCAGCGGCGCGCTGCCGGCCAGGAAGGCGGTCAGGTCGCGCATATCCTGGTCGCTCAGTGTCGTCGCCTGGGCATGCATGGTTGGGTGTGTGCGCGTTTGCGCCTTGTAACCCTGCAGCGCGATGTAGAGGTATTCAGGATGCTGCCCGGCGAGTTCCGGTACCGAGTATGAAGGATAGGCATTGCGATAACCGGCGATGCCGTGACAACCCATGCAGGTATCGGCCAGCTTCGATCCGCGCACGGCATCACCCGTATCCTGCGCCGTTGCCGGCATCGCCCCCATGACCAGAGCCGAAGCAGTCAGAAAAAGTGCGGGCAGAATCGTACGCATATGCTGTGCCTTGGTTATTTGCCGGCGCCCTCGCCCATGAAGGGCCCGCGCCGGGGGTTGAAGCAGGTATGACCGGCGGCTATGTTAGTGACACCCAGCCGCTAATTCCAGACTGCGTCCAGACTCCTCACTTCATTGACGGGAAAACCGCATATGTATATCCGTTCCGGGCTGCTGGTGATTTGTCTGCTGGCTTCATCAGCGGTTGCACAGGCTGATGAGCAGCCGCGTACGATTTCGGTTTCCGGCACAGGCACCGTCGACGCGGTACCGGATATCGCCCGCCTGCATCTCGCGGTGCAGCGCCGGGATCTCGATATGGCGACTGCCCGTGCGGCAACTGTAAAGGTGAGCCGGGACTTCATCGCCCTGTGCGGCCGGCTGGGCATCAAGGAATCGAAGGTGCGTACCGCGGGCCTGACCATCCAGCCCGAATACCGCTGGGACCAGCAGCAGAAGCTGCAGGTCTTCACCGGTTATTTCGTCCAGCGCCAGCTCGAGGTCGAACTCAATGACCTGGACAAGCTCGGCGAGCTCATCGAGGGTGCAATCGATGCCGGCGTCAATGAGGTGTCACCGCCGCAGCTCGACAGCAGCAAGCGCCCGGAACTGAGCCGGCAGGCCCTCGCAGCAGCCGCAACCGATGCACGCGACAACGCGCAGCGGATCGCCGACACGCTCGGCGTGAAGCTGGGCGCGCTGCGCAACATCGATGCACACAGCAGTCAGCCACGGCCACCCGGCCCGATGATGCGCGTGTCCGCCATGTCAGCTGAATCAGACGCCGGTGCCAGCTATACGCCGGGTGAAATCAGCATGGATGCCCAGGTCAACGCGAGCTTCGACGTCGTAGCGCCCTGAACCAGGATCCTCGCTCAGATCTCACCGGCCCGATGGCAGGCGACTGCGCTGTTCGCAATCATCCGCAGCGCCGGTATCTCGCTGGCACAGCGCTCGACAGCATGGCTGCAGCGTGTCCGAAACGGGCAACCTGAGGGCGGCGCAAACAGCGAAGGCACTTCACCCGTCGGCAGCACGCGCTTGCGCTGCCGTTCGAGCTGCGGGTCGGGTATCGGCACGGCTGCGATCAGCGCGCGAGTGTAAGGATGCAGCGGCGCGGCGCAGAGGGATACCGCATCGGCCATCTCCATTACGCGACCCAGATACATCACCATGATCCGGTGGCTGATCCGGCGCACCACAGCCAGATCGTGCGCGATGAAGATCATCGCCAGGCCCAGCTGTGCCTGCAACTCCAGCAGCAGCGCGATGATCTGCGCCTGCACAGTCACATCGAGCGCGCTGACCGCCTCATCACAGACCAGCAGCTGCGGCTTCAGCACCAGCGCCCGGGCAATGCCGATACGCTGGCACTGGCCACCTGAAAACTGGTGCGGATAGCGGTTCATCCAGACGGGGTCGAGTCCGACCTGGGTCAGTGCGGCGCTGATCCGCTCGGTAACTGCTGCATTGCCGAGCTGCGCTTCGAAAGCCCCGAGCGGCTCGGCAACGATATCGCGCACGGTCATGCGCGGATCCAGAGCCGCCAGCGGATCCTGGAACACCAGCTGCATGTCGCGACGGAACGGCCGGACCTGGCCCTCGGGCAAGCCGGCAAGGTCGGTGCCGAGCAAACACACCCGGCCATGTGTCGGCGCCACCAGCCGCAGCACGGCGCGCGCCAGCGTCGACTTGCCGCAGCCGGACTCGCCAACGACACCCAGGGTTTCGCCGGGGGCGAGACTCAGCGCGACGCCATCCAGAGCACGCAGCATGCGGTGTCGGGACGAAACACCCGCCGCTGGCACACGGTAATGCACGGCGAGATCACTGACTTCGAGCAGTGGGGGCGCATCCGGCAAGGGCGCGCGCACGCTGCCGGCATCGAGTCGCGGCACCGCTGCGAGCAGATCCTGCGTGTACGTCGAGCGCGGCGAGCGGAAGATCTGCTCAACATTGCCCTGCTCGACACACTGGCCATTGCGCATCACCAGCAAGCGGTCGCAGCTGCCGGCGGCAATGCCCAGATCGTGCGTGATGAGGATCACCGCTGTGCCGAAGTCGGCGCGCAGCTCAGCCATCAGCGCCAGAATCTGTGCCTGCACCGTGACATCAAGTGCGGTGGTCGGCTCATCGGCGATCAGCAGGGACGGTCGGCATAACAGGGCCGTGGCGATCATCACGCGCTGGCGCATGCCGCCGGACAGTTCGTGCGGATACATGCGCAGACGCTGGCCGGCGTCGGTGATGCGTACCGCCGTCAGAAGCCGCTCACACTCGGCAAGCGCGGCGGCCGCGCGCAGCCTGCGGTGGCGCTTCAGCACCAGCGACATCTGGGCGCCGATGGTCAGGTAGGGGTTCAGTGCCGTCATCGGATCCTGAAATATCATCGCGATCCGTGCGCCGCGGATGTCGGCAAGCGCCGGTTCCGGCAAGCCTGCGAGTTGCCGGCCGTCGAACAGCACGCTGCCGCTCATATGGCCATTTCCCGCCAGCAGGCGGGTCAGCGCGAGCGCCGTCTGTGTCTTGCCAGAACCCGACTCACCGACGATGCCGAGCACTTCGCCGGGACTGAGGCTGAAGGAGAGTTCGCGAACCGCCTGTACCGAACCTTCTCGCGTCGCGAAAGACACGTTGAGGCCTGCGACTTCGAGCAGTGCGCTCATGTCCGGCTCCGGTCACGCGGATCCAGCGCATCGCGCAGCCCGTCGCCGAGAAAATTGAAGCAGAACAGCGTGAGCGCCAGGAACAGCGAGGGAAACACCAGCATCCACGGCGCATTCTCCATCTCCTGCGCGCCTTCGCTGACCAATGCGCCCCAGGAGGTCATGGGCTCCTGCACGCCGAGCCCGAGGAAGCTCAGAAATGATTCGACGAGGATCACCTGCGGGATGGTGAGCGTCACATACACGACCACCACGCCGAGCAGATTCGGCACGATATGCCGCAGGATGATGTAGCCGGTGCGCACGCCGGATACGCGCGCGGCCTCGATGAACTCGCGCTGTTTCAGCCCCAGTGTCTGGCCGCGGACGATGCGCGCCATGTCCAGCCAGTTGATCGCACCGATCGCGACGAAGATCAGCACAATCTGCCGGCCGAACAGCACCATCAGCAGGATCACCAGGAACATGAACGGCAGCGCGTAGAGGATATCGACGATGCGCATCATGATCCGGTCGGTACGCCCGCCGATAAAGCCGGCCGTCGCACCCCAGCCGATCCCGATCACCAGGCTGACGATCGTCGAAACAAGACCGACCAGCAGCGACATGCGGCCACCCTGCAGGGTGCGGCTCAGGAGGTCACGGCCGAGCGCATCGGTGCCGAACAGGTGGCCATCCGCCAGCGTCGGCGGCATGGCGATGTGATCCCAGTCGGGCTTGTCGAACTGGTAAGGGCTGAGCGCCGGACCGAAGACCACGAGCAGAGCAAGCACACCCAGCACGACGGCAGCGGTCATTGCCGCGCCATTGCGGCGCAATGCGTAGCCGGCGTCGGACCACAGGCTGTGAGGTGCTTCGATGGCCGGAGTTACGGCGCTCATTGCCGCGCTCGCGGGTCTAGCCAGCCGTAGAGCAGATCCACGGCGAGGTTGAAGAGGATGATCAGCACGCCATAGAACACGACGATGCCCATCACCAGCGTGTAGTCGCGGTTGAGTGCACCCTGCACGAAGTAACGCCCGAGCCCCGGCAGGCCAAAGATCTGTTCGATCACCACCGAG
>CAYJPG010000010.1:0-11749 GCA_964371995.1 uncultured Chromatiaceae bacterium
GTGATGTACAGCGACATGCCGCGCGGACGGGTTGCGGAGACAGTCCGCCAGACTTATGCGGCGCTTGCCGACAAGGGCCGCCCGGCGGAAGGCTACCGGGTCAGCAATATCTGGGCCTGGCATGTCAAGGCTGATCGACAGGTGGCACTGACCGAAGCGCGACGCGAACTGCTGTTGCGCGGCCTGCTGGATCGCTGGTATCTCGAATCCTTTCTGTCGCCGGAAGATTGCGATTTTGTGGAGAAGAACAAGAGCGCCTTCTTCAAGGCATACCGCAACCGTGATGGTGTAATCGAGGGGGTGCCGGAACAACTGGTCGAGACCTTGCTGCACAACTTCAGCATTACCGGAACGCCGGACGAACTGGAAAGTCGCATGTCTGAATTGCTGGCATTCCACGCTGCCGGTGTCCAGGAACTCTGCTTCAGGCTTCATGACGATCCTGCCGATTCGATCCGTCTGATTGCCAAGCACGTGATTCCGCACCTGCCGCCGGACTGAGCGGTATCCGCCGCCTGGCTTGCTGTTGTGCTGCGGTGGACCGACAAATGTCCGTGATCCTGCAGACACCGCGACTTGTGGTTCGCGAGTTCAGCCGGACCGATGCGCCGGCGCTGCAGGAGATCTGCGGGAACCGGCGCACGATGCGTCAGGTTGGTGATGGCACCACGCTGGATCTCGCGCGCTGCGAAGAGTGGATAGGCGTGTCGCTGCGCGATTACGCCGGCAAGGGTCATGGCGCCTGGGCAGTGTTCGTCAAGGGCGAGGCGCAGATGGCCGGCTACGCGGGAATCGTGTCTGCGGCGCGCCGCGCAGATCCGGAAATCATCTATGCCTTGCGGCCGCAATGGTGGCGGCAGGGACTCGCCGGTGAGCTGATTCCGGCCCTGCTCGAATACGGGTTCTCGAAGCGCCGTCTGCCACGCATGGTGGCCACGGTGGCGCCCGGCAACGTCGCCTCCTGCCGTGCGGTCGAGCGGGCAGGCATGCATTGCGCCGGCGAGGAAATCGAGCCGGACGGCCGCAGCATGCTCGTTTACGCTATAGAAGCGCCAGGCAGCCATGCGCTTTAGTGCCGTACTGCGCATCGTCGCGAGCTTCCGCAAGGACATGTATGATATACAATACATGTATTCACAACACGGATGCCGGGGCTGATCATGAAAATCGATGTACTGCTTGAACCGGACCAGACGCCTGACCAGCTCGTCGAACTGGCGAAGCTATGCGAGCGGGCCGGCATCCAGACCATGTGGCTGCAGAACTACCTGTCGAGCCCCGATGCCTTCCTGTCTCTGGTGCCGGCAATCCTTGCCACCAGCAAGGTCCGGCTTGGTGTCTGCATCGTCAGTTCCTACGAGATGCACCCCGTCAAGATGGCCAACGCGCTCCTCACCCTGAACGAATACGCCAAAGGCCGCGCCGGGCTTGTCGTCGGTGGTGGCGGTGAATGGATGCTTCGTCTGGGCATGAAGGCTGACAAGCGGGTTACCGCCGTGCGCGAGTCGATCGAGATCATCAAGCAGGCCTCGGCCGGGAAGGCACTGGCCTATCACGGCAAGGTATTCAAGGTGTTCGGTTATCAGCCAAAGTACGCCACTGAAGCCGCACCGCTGGTGTATGCAGGTGCCAATCGCGAACAGATGCTGCGCGCGACCGTCGCGGCCGGTGACGGGGTGATGTACAGCGACATGCCGCGTGGCCTCGTGCAGAAGACCACGGATGCCGTGCGCGAAGTGCTGCAGGCGGCGGGACGGCCCGTCGAGGGTTACCGCATCAGCAATATCTGGGCCTGGCATTTCAAGCGGAATCGCGAGGACGCGCTGCGTGAGGCACGGCGCGAACTGTTGCTGCGCGGCTGGCTCGAGTCCTGGTACCTGGAGTCATTCCTGAGCGAGGATGAAGCCGATTTCGTCGTGCAGAACAAGGGCGCCTTTTTCAAGGCCTACCTCAGCCGCAGTGGCGTCGTCGACGGGGTGCCGGACGAGCTGGTCAACCGGCTGGTCGATAACCTGAGCCTGACCGGCAGCATCGATGAACTGCCGTCGAAGCTGCCCGAACTGGATGCCTTCGGTGCTGCCGGCGTCAACGAGATCTGTTTCCGTCTGCACGACAATCCGGCCGAGGCAATCAAACTGATCGGCGAGCACGTAGTACCGAAGTACGTTTCGTAGGTGTGTCTTCCGTGGGAGCGGCTTCAGCCGCGATCTGTCTTGCTGGAACGCCGCGCCCGCCAACTGGCTTTATGGCAGATATCGCGGGCTTGGGTATTAGCGTCTCGGAAGGCGGACCCGGTACACTCGTCATCACCACTTGAACTCACGGGGAAATGTCATGGCAAGGGCGGTACGGGACATCGCGCAAGACATTCGGGCGCTCAGTGCAGAGGATAAGGTGGATTTGCTCCGTACGCTCATTGCTGAACTGGATACCCCCGCCGATCCCGACGTCGAGCGTATCTGGCTGGAAACCGCACAGCGGCGATATCGGGAACTGGTGGAAGGCAAGGTCAAAGGCGTTCCCGGGCCCCTGGTATTTGAGCGCTTGCATACCCGCCTCGGCGGATGAATTACGAATTTCATCCGGAAGCAGAGCAAGAGCTGTATGAATCGGCCTTGCACTACGAAGTCGGGATTCCCGGACTTGGGCGTCGTTTCGGTGATGAAGTCGGGCGCGTCATCCAGTTGCTGCTGGAAAATCCCGATCTCGGGTCGCGCGTCGATAATGACCTGCGACATTTCGTACTCCGACGGTTCCCGTTTTCCGTTGTATATGCCGCCACCTCGAATCTGGTTTACATCGTTGCCATTGCACACGGCAGCCGTGAGCCTGGCTACTGGCAGCTGCGAGTTCAGGATCGTTGACCTGACAGGGCGTTCCGGCTGGATGGTCAGCACTGATAGTTGGCGCTTAAATGCGCCGCTTGTTTAGCGGCTGAGTGAGGGGCCATATATACGCGTATTGCGCCTGTAATTGCTTCGCCAATTTGGCGTTGGGAATGAAGACTCACTTTGAGTCCAATCGGACTAGCGTGAGAGGATAGGCTCGACAAAAGGCAGTACTGGTGCTTATCGGGGGGGGTGATATGTGGGATATTCCAAGCTATTGGGTGCTGGGGTTCTGATTTGGTTATGTCATAAGGCTCAAGTTCAAGCGTCAAGTGTTATCCCGCCAGCGCATTGGAATCGCAGCCGGTATCGGCCTAGCGGCTATGGTTCTCTTATCTTTTTTTGGCGTCTCCAATCACGCGATTAGTCGCTGGTCGGCGTTTGTCTTCGTGGGTGTCTATTCGGGGCTAGGGTTAGTCGATGCGAAAGCTGAAAAGTTAAGCAAATACTGGGCGGGGTTCTGGCTGCCATTCCTGTTTCTCACTCTGGAGAGCGGTCGCGAGTTTGCGATAGCTGCATTGCAGACTGGGCCAAAATGAGTAAGCAGGACTTCTGGAACCGATTCACTTGTCAGGGGTGTGGTAGATGCTGTACTCAGCTTGGTCTCCCATACGAACCAGCCGCCCTTCCTGCTATGGCGCAGTTTCTCGGCATCAGTGTTGATGAGTTAGTGCATAAGCACTATGGCCATAAGTCCGAAGGCGGAAGGCATTTGCTGCTGGAAGACCACAAGCGAAAGCCGTGCCCCTTTCTTGTTTTAGATGGCGCAAAGCACCGATGCAGAATCTATCAGGTTCGTCCTCAAGGATGCCACGCATTTCCCTTTGAGACTGATTTTGGGCGAAACGGAGTGGAGTGTCCCGGGGCAAGAGAGGTTTATGCCTCTCTCGGTATCGAACGAAACTAAGCCCAGAAGGCCTCTGCAGGCGGTGTGCGAGATCCATGTGGTGGCGAAGTTCGCGCCCGCATCCACGGGGGTGCTTCGCGGCTCAGGCCGCTCCTGCCGGCGACCCGCAGTTCAGTAGGTGGCCTGCCAGCGCCGCTCCTTGCGGCTGCCCCGCCGCAGGAGCGTGGTGCGGTACTCATATCGGTCAGGTCTGAACAGGGCTTCGATCAGCGCTACCGGGGCCTCGTTTGCATCGCTGAACAGGGTGCGCATCGCAATCAGGGGCGCGCCGACGGGAACCTGCAACTGCGTGGCGCTGAGGTCGTCGGCCACCGTTGCCGTGATCATGTGTTCGGCGCGCATCAGGGTCATGCCCGCCTGTTCCAGCGCCATGGGCAGCGAGTCCGATTGCAGCGCTTCTGTACCGAGTATGGCGGCTACCGGTTGCGGCAGATAAGCGCTCATCACCGTATAGGGCTCGCGACCGGCGGTGCGCCGCCGCACGATACGCGTGACCTCCGTGTGACCCGGCCCGAAGTGCGCGGCAACTTCCGTCGGCGTGGCGATGACCGCTATGGATAACGTCGTCGCCCGGGTTTCGCCGGCCTGCTTCGCCGCCTCGTCAGTGAGGCCGCCGATGTTGTAGCGCTCCTGTCGCTCGGCCGCCTGCGCGACGGGAAAGGTACCCACACCGCGCCGCCTGTCCACCAGTCCTTCAAGTTCCAGGGCCTCCAGCGTGCGCCGGACGGTGACGCGCGACACGCCATACTGGGCCGCCAGCTGATGCTCGCCGGGCAGGGCGATTTTCGGATCGCACTCACCGTTGAGAATCTTCTGGCGCAGCGCCAGGTATACCTGGTGGTAGAGCGGTGTCACGGTGCGCTCGCCCGAGCCGAGCTTGCGCCGTGCGGCAGTTTGTCTCATGCGAGTCCGTCCCTGCGCATAGGTGTTGTCGATGGTACAGGGCGCGCCAGGCGGTCGCTATTCCTCGGGCGGGTTCTCCGTCGCTTCCCAGCGTTCGCGGTGGGCCTGTGCGGCCTCGGCCCGGACGCTGGCGTGGCGGTTTGAGAGCAGCAGCGAGTTGGGGTCGCAGACACGCGCGCGGATGACGCCGAGGTCGACGGCGGCGTCGAACAGGCTCGGGTACCAGCTGCGCCAGTTGGGCAGCAGGTTTTCCACTTCTTCGCGCAGGCTGGTCATGCCCTGAACTTTACGCCTGCGGCGGAAATCGCGCACCAGAGGCCGGTCACGTTGTGCACCGGGCGTTCGGCAGTGCAGACCGGTGTGGGTCATCGCTCCTACAATGCGCCGGTATGGACAAGCTTTTTGAATCCGCCTCGGCCGGCGACGCGCTGGCGCAGTACGAACTGGCGCTCAGATACGACAACACGGAGGGCGAGGGCCGCGATCCGGTGACCGCCGCCCGCTGGTACCGGCTGGCCGCCGACCAGGGGCATGCGGATGCGCAGCTGCATCTCGGCTTGATGTACGACACCGGCGACGGTGTGGTGCAGGACGCGGCCGTTGCCGCGGATTGGTACCGGCGCGCAGCCGGGCAGGGAAATGCCGATGCGCAGGTCAACCTGGGCTTGATGTATCTCAATGGCTCGGGTGTTGCGCAGAACGAAGCGGCGGCTCTGCAGTGTTTCCGGTTGGCAGCGAATCAGAACCACCCCAAGGCACAGTTCAATCTCGGTGCGCTGCTGTACAACGGTACCGCCGGTGAGCCGGACCTGGGCGAGGTTTGCCAATGGTGGACACTGGCAGCAATGCAGGGGCATCCTTCGGCGCAGCAAAACCTGGAAATCCTTAGCGGCAAACTGTCGCGGGAACAGCTCACGCGAAGTCAGGCTGCCGTGGCGGAGTTTATGCACCGGCTGTCGGCGTAGGCCCGACAGGGTTTTCAGTTTCGACGTTGCGATGGCGGCCGCGCGCGCCGGGTGGGCTCGGCCTGGCCGGGGTCTTCGGGCCAGTAGTGCTTCGGGTAGCGGCCTTTCAGTTCCTTGCGCACCTCGTGGTAGGCGGTTTTCCAGAAGCTCTCCAGATCCCGCGTGACCTGCACCGGTCGGCGCGCGGGTGACAACAGCTTGAGCAGCACACAGATGCGTCCGTCAGCAACGCGTGGTGTTTCGCGCAGGCCGAAAACCTCCTGCAGCCGGACCGACAGGCTGGGTATCGGCCCATCCAGATAGTCGATGGGAATTCTTGAACCGCTCGGTACGGCCAGATGGGTGGGCGCGAATTCATTGAGGCTCTGCTGCTGTTGCCAGTTCAGCAAGCCGTACAGGGCTGCGCGCAGATCCAGACGCGCAAGATGCGCGCGCCGGGAAATGCCATCGAGCCACGGCAGTAGCCAGGTTTCGAGTGTGGCGAGCAGTGTTGCATCGCTGACATCCGGCCACGGCGGCATCGCATCCGGTTGTACATCCCTGCTCAGGCAGACGCGCGCCTGCCACTGCCGAAGTTCTGTATTCCAGGGCAGGGAATCGAGTCCCATGCTGCGGATGCCTTCGAGCATCGCGACGGCGATTTGCGCACGATCCGGATCCGGCCAGATCACATCGCTCAGGATCAACTGGCCGAGATTGTGCTGGCGCCGCGCAAGCACCGCCTGCTCGCGCTCGTCCCAGTAAACGCGTTCGGTGTTCCGTATCGCATCGCTGAAGTGCTGCTCGATATCGTTAAGGCTTAGCGGTGCGGCAGCAAAGATTCGTGCCTCGCGCTGGCCGGCGTCGAGTTCCGGAATCACCAGGAACTCGCTGCTCGCCAGCGACTGTGGTTCGGCGAAGAAGGCGCCGCGCCCGTTGCTGAGCTGATAGTGGCCCGAGCCCGGCGTGCGTGCGCGGCCGATGCGATCGGGGTAAGCGCTGGCCAGCAGCCAGCCGGCTTCGTGCACGTCTATAGCCGCCGGCTTGCCACGTAGCCCGAGCTGGCGCGCAAGGTTCTCGGCGCTGCGCTGTACCTGCCGCAGCGCGTGCCGGTCGGCATCCGGGTGCCCGACGCCATCCGCCTGGCGTGCGATGAGTTCCAGCCGTGTGCGCAGATCCGCGTCGCGTTCATTCGGCCGCGTGCGCAGAATGTCGCGCTCACCGAGCAGTGCGGCCAGTGCACAACCGGTGCTGGCTGCGCCGGCTGCCTGCGCGCACAACAGCAGATGCGCGAGGCGCGGATGCGTGCCGAGCCGGTGCATCTCGCGACCGTGTGCCGTGATGCGCTCGTCGCCGTCCAGCGCGCCGAGCGTTTGCAGCAGTTCGCGGGCCTGTGCCAGTGGGCCCGCCGGCGGCGGCGTCAGCCAGGACAGTTCGGCTGCGTCGTGTGTGCCCCAGCAGGCGAGTTCCAGCGCCAGCGATGCGAGATCTGCGCTGACGATCTCGGCGGGCGTGTGCGCAATGAGGCTGCGCTGCCGGGCTTCGGTCCACAGCCGGTAGCACACACCGGGTGCCAGTCGTCCGGCACGGCCGCGTCGCTGGTCGGCCGAGGCCACCGAGATGGGCACGGTTTCCAGCCGGTTCATGCCACTGCGCGGATCGAAGAGATTGCGCCGTTCGAGACCTGCGTCGATCACCACGCGCACGCCTTCGATGGTCAGGCTGGTCTCCGCGATGTTGGTGGCGAGCACCACCTTGCGCTGTCCGGCCGGCGCCGGCTGGATTGCCCGGTCCTGCGCCTCGCGCGGCAGATCGCCGTACAGCGGGTGCAGCTGTGCATCGATGGTGCCGGCGAGCAGTTTTTTCACGCGGCGGATTTCACCGGCGCCGGGCAGGAATACCAGCAGGTCGCCTTCATCGTCGCGCAGCGCGCGATGGATCGCCGCCGCAACCTGGCGGTCGAGGTAGTCACTGCTGTCGCGTTCGGCGTAGCGCGTTTCAACCGGAAAGGAGAGGCCCGGCGCAGCGATCAGCGGTGCATCGTCGAGCAGACGGCTGATGGCGGCACCGTCCAGCGTGGCCGACATCACCAGCAGGCGCAGCTGTGGCCGCAATTGGCGGCGCACATCCAGCGTCAGGGCGAGACCGAGGTCCGCCTGCAGGCTGCGTTCGTGAAACTCGTCGAAGATCACCAGGCCCACGCCTTCGAGTGCCGGGTCGCGTTGCAGTTGTCGGGTCAGGATGCCCTCGGTTACCACTTCGATGCGCGTGCGTGGCCCGACTTTGGTATCCAGCCGCATCCGGTAGCCAACCGTTTCGCCCACGCTTTCACCGAGCAGGCTTGCCATTCGGTTCGCCACCGCCCGTGCCGCCAGCCGCCGCGGTTCGAGAATGAGCATGCGCTGACCCGCGAGCCACGGCGCATCGAGCAGCGCCAGCGGCACTCCGGTGCTCTTGCCGGCACCGGGTGGCGCCTGCAGTACCGCGAGCCCGGTGCGCGACAGGGCTGCCGCGAGTTCGGGGAGTGCGGTAGTGATCGGCAGTGGGGGCTGTGCGGAAGTGGTCATCGGCAGCAGTCTAGAGCTAGAAAGCCAGCAAAGGGGACGCTACCCTTTCAAGAACCTCAGGAAAGGGAAGTGCCCCCTTTCTTCCTCGCCTACAAAGGAGAAAAAAGATGGACAGCAACTGGATGAACAAACCGCACACCCGGCGTGAAGCGCTGGGCTCGATGCTGATGGCTGGCAGCATGGCCGGTGGCGGACTGTTGCTGAGTGCCTGTGCGGGGCCCACCAGTCTGCAGAAGGCGAAAGCGGAGCGTGTGCCGGTGGATCTGAAGGATCCGGCACAGAGCCTGCGCACCTTCATCAAGTTGACCGGGGACCTGGATCCGGCGAAGGAAACCCCGGGCTGGTTTGGCGGGACGATCTTCGGCGACACGCAGCGCAACCGTCCGCTGATGCCGCTTATCGGCGTGGAGGGTTTCGGGGTGGTGCGCACCGAAGCGCAGCCGGACGGATCATTCAAGGTGTTCAATCGCGAGTGCGCCTTCTACAAGGATCTGAAGACCGGCGCCTTCATCGACGAGTGGAAGAACCCGTACACGCAGGAGATCTGCGAGGTGAGGCCGATTCACAACCTGACGGTGAACGCGCACCTGATCGTCAGCGAGAAGTTCGGTACCGCGATTGAAATGGACTTCGACGGCAAGCTGATGGCGGTCCCGCTGCGGCTTGGCTGGGAGACCTTCGGCGACAAACTGTTCTCGACTTTCGAGGTACACACGGCATTCCCGAGTGAGCTGACGCCTGAGAAGTGGCCGCGCGAGTCCGCCGGCAAGGTGCTGCGTATCGCTGAAATCTTTCAGCGCATCGCCAGTCTCGCCGAGGTGGAGAATCCGGCCACGACGAGTGCCGACTACTCCGGTACCTGGACGCGGGTTGGTCCGTGGTTGCCGTGGATGCGCCAGGGGCAGGCCGATGGCTCACTGCTGTTTCGCACCTTCATGACCAAGCTGTCCGGTATCGACCAGATTCCGGCCGGCCTGCGCAAGATCACCGAGGAACGCCTGCCAGAATTTTTCCAGGCGCCGCCGGCAAGCAGCTGGGGCAGCAAGAATGACTCGAGCTTCAGCGTGTATGCGAAGGAGAGCACGCCGCTGCCGCCGAAGTAGGAGCGCCTTCAGGCGCGCGATGCGGGAGTACCGCATCGCGCTGCTTCGCTCATCGCGGCGGCAACGGACCGTCAGGCGGCGACTGTCAGCGATACGGCCGTATCAGCAAAGGCTTTCAGGATCTTCTGGTCGGCAGTGGCCAGTTTCGTGCCCAGTCGCCTGGCGAGAGCAACGAATTCGCAGTCATATGCGGAGCAGGGACTCTGGCTCACCAGGTGCAATACATCATGAGACGGCACGTCGAATTCGCGATCGGCAAGCAGGGCTTCTGCTGATGCCTGTATGCGGTAAGCCTGCTCGAGCGTAATGGCTTTTTTCCGGATATACAGGCCGAGCACGTTGCGCATTTCACTGCGCCATAGCCTTGGAGCTACCCACTCCGGGTCGACGCCCAGCAGTTTTTCAGCATGTGAGGTCAGTTCCGTGGGCAGGTATAGATACACCACTACATTGCTGTCAACGACGATCACGGGCGCCCCTGTCCGGTTGCCTTTCTGATGTCGGCAGACTTGAACTTCCTGCCCTTGAGTTCATCCCGGATCTGACGCGCCTCCTCGAGGTGCGCTTCATTGCTGACTCTTGCCGGCAGCAGTACCCGCTCCAGGCAGGCGATAACCTCGCTGTTGAGGCTGCGATGATGAGCTTCCGCAGCAGTCTTCAGGCTGTCATAGATATCGTCAGGTATGTTCTTCAGGGTTATGGTCATGGCCATTGCCGCAATCCTTTTGGAACCATTATGGAACCAGTATGGTTGCGACCGCAGATTATCGTCAAGACGTATTTGCTCATGTCCCCAGGGTGTTTGTCTCGCACGAAAACCGGGAGTAACCAGCAGATTCTGTTTGCATGCCGACGCGCTCCGCCGACACTCCGGCACTGCGCTGCGCTAGACTTGCGTCCATGCTCAGTTACCCTCACTTTGATCCGATAGCGTTCCGGATCCCCCTCGAATTTACCCTGCCCTGGGGTACGCACTTCGGCCCGCTGGCCGTGCGCTGGTATGGCATCACCTATCTGGTCGGCTTTCTTGGCGCATGGATCCTGGCGCGCCGCCGGGCGCTGCGCCCGGATTCTCCGGTCACGCCGCTGCAGGTCGATGACCTGATCTTTTACGCGGCCTGCGGCGTGATTCTCGGTGGCCGGATCGGCTACATGCTGTTCTACGGCTTCGAACAGATCCTCGATAACCCGCTCAATATCCTGCGCATCTGGGAAGGCGGCATGTCCTTCCATGGCGGCTTCATCGGCGTGCTGGTCGCCATGTGGCTGTATGCACGCAAGCTCGATTGCCGTTTTTTCCGGCTCACGGATTTCATTGCGCCTTTGGTGCCGATCGGGCTCGGTGCGGGCCGTATCGGCAACTTCATCAACGGCGAACTCTGGGGCGCGCCGACGACGGTGCCCTGGGCGCTGATCGTGGACGGTCAGGCGCGCCATGCTTCGCAGCTCTATGAGGCAGGGCTGGAAGGCCTGGCGCTGTTCCTGATCCTGTGGACCTGGTCGGCGCGGCCGCGGCCGCTGATGTCGGTGTCGGCGCTGTTCCTGCTCGGCTACGGGGTATTCCGGTTCAGCGTTGAATTCATCCGTCTGCCCGACGCACACATCGGCTACCTGGCCTTTGGCTGGCTGACCATGGGCCAGGTGCTTTCGCTGCCGATGGTGGTGGCCGGGCTCATCATGCTGATGCTGGCCCTGCGCGGGCCGGACACGGTAGCGCGCTGAACCGGGGAGTCTCGCTCTGCAACAGTATCTGGACATGATGCGCCATGTGCGCATACACGGTGTGCGCAAGGACGACCGCACCGGCACCGGTACGCTGTCGGTGTTCGGACACCAGATGCGTTTCGATCTGGCGGCCGGCTTCCCGATGGTGACGACCAAGAAGCTGCATCTGCGCTCGATCATTCACGAGCTGCTGTGGTTTCTGCAGGGCGATACCAACATCGCGTATCTGCGTGAAAACGGTGTGGGCATCTGGGACGAGTGGGCCGACAAAAACGGTGATCTCGGCCCGGTCTATGGCGCCCAGTGGCGCTCCTGGCCGGCACCCGACGGGAGCCATATCGACCAGATCAGCCAGGTACTCGGCGAGCTGCGCAGCAATCCGGATTCGCGGCGGCTGATCGTCAGCGCCTGGAATGTCGCGGAATTGCCGAAGATGGCGCTGGCGCCCTGCCATGCGCTGTTCCAGTTCTGGGTGGCGGAGGGCCGCTTGTCCTGCCAGCTCTATCAGCGCAGCGCGGATATCTTCCTCGGCATGCCCTTCAACATCGCCTCATATGCACTGCTGACCTGTCTGGTCGCGGAACAAACCGGATTGCAGCCCGGCGAGTTCATCTGGACCGGCGGTGACTGCCATCTCTACCTGAATCATCTGGAACAGGCGGATGAGCAGCTCCGTCGCACGCCACTGCCGCTGCCGCGTCTGGTGCTGAAG